>JBJXGC010000109.1:0-8478 GCA_046154545.1 Dehalococcoidia bacterium
TTCGGCGAGGTCCGCGGCCGCGGGATGGTCATCCGCCAGCTCAAGATCGGGGACGCGATCGTCGAACTCCTCGGCCCCGATTCACCGGAGAGCCCCCTCGCGTCGCGCCCGGCCGGGCTGATCAGCATGGCCGCCTTCGAAGTGGCGAATCTAGACGCCGCCGTCGAGATCGCCCGCGCCCGCGGCTTCACCGCCGCCGACGGCGCGCCCGGCGTCCTCCCCCGGAGCCGCACATCGACCATCTCCCCCGATCAGCTCTCCGGCCTCGCCCTCCAGCTCATCGAGTTCTCCTGAGGGCGCAGCATCCATAAACGATCAGTCCAGAGCCAGCAGTACCGCAGAGATCAGTACCGCGCACGAAGTAAGCGGTCAGCCCCAGGCCCCGCCATCACCCCAGGCGCGTCGCACGGTCCCGGATCCCCCTGGGCCGTCTCCGGACACGGATCCGTAGCGCGCACGTAAGTAAGCGCCGCCACCCCAGGCTCCCCACGGTCGTCAGGAGCAGCGGAGAGCAGTCCCATCGGCGGCGGCCCAGCACCGTGCAGCTCCGTAGCGCACGGAAGTACGCGCCGCCGCCCCACGGCCCGCAGGCGAGGGCCGTTCGGACGCCCAGCCATAGCCCAATGTCCCACCGGGCCCGTCCCAGTGCGGCTAGAATGGCGCCATGCAAGCAAACTCGTCGTACCCGGCCCAGGTCAGCGTCGATTACCCGGAAGGCCCGCGGAATAAGCTCACGGTCGCGTTCCGGATCTTCACCGTCATCCCCATCGCCATCGTGGCCGCGGCCGTTGGCGGCGGCGCTTTCGCCGGCGGACCCGGACCGGATGGGGCAGCCTTCGCCTCTGCCGGTGGGGCCCTCTTCTTCGCGCCGCTCCTGATGATCGTGTTCCGCCAGAAGTACCCCCGCTGGTGGTACGACTGGAACCTCGCGCTGACGCGTTTCAGCTCGCGGGTCGGCGCCTACCTGGCGCTCCTGACGGACCAGTATCCATCGACGGATGAGGAGCAATCGGTCCACATCGAGATCCCCTACCCGGACGTGCCGGTGGAGCTGAACCGCTGGCTGCCCCTGGTGAAGTGGTTCCTCGCCATCCCCCACTACATCGTGCTCTTCTTCCTCAGCATTGCGGCGCTGGTCATCACGATCGTGGCCTGGTTCGCCATCCTCTTCACCGGGCAGTATCCGCGCGGCATGTTCGGCTTCGTCGTCGGCGTCGGCCGCTGGAGCACGCGCGTGAGCGCCTATGCCTTCCTCCTCACGACCGACCGCTACCCGCCGTTCAGCCTGGACGAATAAGGCGCCGGGCCGTGGCCGCCTACCGGCGCTGGAGGAACTCCTTCGAAGCCCACCCCGAGATTCGCTCGCCGCCCTCGTAAAGGACGACCGTCACCCAGGTCGTTGCACCTTCGACGACCGGCCGTGGAGGCTCTGAGACGATGACGGCCGTCGTGTCGGGCAGGCAGCGGAGAATGGCGGTGTTCGCCCCCGGGCCATTGCGCAGGTTGAGGCAGTCGCCGCCCGCCGAAACGACGGCGTTGTACTCGTCACCCGCCTCTTTCGCCGTCAGCTCAGGGCCCCACGACTTCGCCGTGAGGTCGTAGCGGTGGTAGACCCGGCCACCGATAGTGGTGGTGGCGATCGAGGAGAAGCCGCCGCGGTAGATCGTGGCGGCGCCCCAGGCACCGCCGGCCTCCCGCACGATCCGGATGGCAACAGCGGTGCCGCCTTCGTCCGCCAGCACGACGCTGCGGCACTCCAGGCAGCTCACCTTCCCTTCATAGCCGATGGAGTAGAGCGGCGGGATCGGCAGGTCGCGGAACAACCTGGCGAGGGCATTGGCGGCGTCTGGCAGCAGCGAAGCGCCGATCGCGTCAGTCTGGAGGAGGCCGGTGAGGACGGCGCGGACGCGGTCGCCCTTCTGCTTGCCCTGGCAGACCCCATCTTCGACCGCCGCCGGGCCCTGCGACGGGCTGGGTGGCGGCCCCGGGCAGATGACGTCGGCGCCAGTGAACAGCGTCGCGGCGGCGGTAAAATCGCGCTTGCCGAGTGTGTCGGCGAGCTTCAAGGCGAGGTCGCAGGCCTCGCGCTCGTAGGGGCAGGTATCGCGCGGGGGCGTTGGCGTCGCGGTCGGCTGGGTTGTCGGCGAACCCCCGGTGTCCGCCGTCACCGAAGCAGCCGGCGCGGCCGTCCCGCCCGCGGCGGCGGTGGACGTGGCCGGAGGCGGGCTGGAAGCGGGGCGGTCGCCGCCAGAGCAGGCGGTTGCGAGGAGGCCGACCACCAGGACGGCGACCGTGACCGGGATGCGAAGGCTGAGCGGTAGCGCCCTCATTTCAGTTCGCTCGCCCGCACATCGACCTGGTAGAAGCGGGCGGCGGGTTTGCCGCCGGCGCCCACGAAGACGGGCGCGGTGAGGATCACCTGCCAGTCGCTGCCGCTGTCGAGGCGGAAGGGAATGGTGTGCGTCTCGAAGCTGGCGCCGCCCTGGGGCGCGTCGGCGGCGAAGACCCCGGCCGGTTCGCCGAGACAGACCTCGGCCGTGGTGCAGCCCGGTTTCTTCGCGAAGAGCTGGACGGTCCCCTTGCCCGCGAGTTCGCCCCGCCGGTTCGTCCAGATCGCGAGGACCGTGCCCTGGTTGATCTTCAGGTTCGGCGCCGACGAGCCGCCGCTCCAGTAGTCGTTCGCCACGAGGGCGCCGTGCTCGAGCGCGCCGGTGCCCGTGCGCCCCTGGCGGTCGGTCACTTCGACGGAGGCGAAGGCCGGCTTCTCACCGAGGGGGATGCTGATCGTGTGCGACTTCGCGAAGGTCCGGTCCTCCTGTGGCTCGACGGCCGGCGTGTCACCGGCTTTCACGGCCATGGAGAGCACTGCCGTCGTCTCGACGTCCGTCGCGAACCGGACCACGATCACGCCCGGCCCGGCACGATCCCGCACCATCCAGAGGACGCGCGGGCCCTCGTTCGCGGGCTTCACCGCCGTGGGCGTGCCGGCTGGCGCCGGGGGCGTCGCGGCCGGCTGGGAGGTGGTGGCGGTCGCCGGTGGAGTACCGGCGGCGCTTGGCGGGGCTGCGACAGGCGCCGTTTCCGTCCCGTCATCACAGGCCCCGAGCAGCGGGAGCGCCAGGATTGAGGCGATCAGGAGCCATCTCAGGCTGTGCATCCAAGCCAGTGTATGGCCGAACGCCGCTGCGGCCGATAGGACGTGCACATCAGCCGCTCTACCCCACGCCGAAGGCGGGGACGAGCTCCGGGTACTTTTTCAGGCTCTGCCCACCGTCGATATAGAGCGCCTGGCCGGTCATCAGGTCGGAGGCGTCGCTGGCGAGGTAAACGGCGAGCTGGGCGACGTCCTCGGGCTCGCCGGCGCGTCCCATGGGGGAGTTCTCGATGAAGCCCTGATAGACGCCGGGCATGTCCTGGAAGCCCTGTGTCGCGGGCGTGTGGATGAGGCCCGGGCCGATGGCGTTCACGCGGATCTTGTGGCGGCCAAGTTCGAGCGCGGCCACCTTCGTCAGCATCGCCACGCCGGCCTTGGCCGGGCAGTAGGCGGCGAAGCCCTCCGTCGCCTGGATGGCGTTGAGGCTGGCGATGTTGATGATCGAGCCGCCCTTGCCCGCCCCGATGAGGTGCTTCGATTCGTGCTTGATGCAGAGGAACGTCCCCGTCAGGCAGATATCGACCACCCGCTGGAACTCCTCCAGGGGGTAGTCCTGGATCGGCGAGAAGCCACCGACGCCGGCGTTGTTGAAGGCGATATCGAGCCGTCCGAAGCGCTTCACGGCGCCCGCCACCATGGCAGTCACCTGCTCTTCGTTGCGGATATCGACGACGGCGCCGTCGGCGTAATTGTGCCCGAGCTGGGCGACCATCGCGCCGATGCCCTCGTTGTCGATGTCGCCGATGAAGACGCGAGCGCCCTCGGCGACGAAGACCTCCGCCGTCCGCTTCCCGATCCCGGACGCACCCCCGGTGACGATCGCGACCTTGCCATCAAGCCTGCCCAACTGCTGTTCTCCTGGATGAGTGTCGGCCGGAATGTACGGCCGCGGCCAGCGTGGTGCCACTCCAAGGTTCCAGACGGTGGGCTCAGGCCTACCAGCCGGGACCGATCGGCTTCGAGATTCTGCCACCTCTGGCATCAATCACCGGGTCTGGAAACTGACAGCCCGCCAGGACCGAAGCGCGCACTTGCTTGTAGAAGCTCGCCACCTGGCGCATTTCCGGGGCCCCGCGATTGTCCCGCGGATTGAGAATGCCAACGGCCAGCCCCTTTGCCTGAACGAGGCGGATTGGCGGGCACAGATCCGTATCGTTCGAAACCACCAGTGCCGTATCGAACCGTCCTTCGTAAGCGTCGGCCACGAGCTGGGAGCCCAGGGCCACGTCCGAACCTTTTTCCTCAACCTTGAGGACCTGAACTCGGTCGGGGACCGGTCGGAGGCTTGCTATCGGTGCGGCGAGCGGCATGAGTTTGGTCCACCGCGTGAACTTCCCGTAGTGGCACGTGACCAGTGGCAACGTGCCAACCGCGCGAAGGTAGACTTGTTGACGTAGAGGCGCATCGGGATCCGCGGGCGTGCCCTTGACGTGGGCAGTGAAGTAATTGACAGCCGTCAGGGTGTCGGTCGCGTCCAGGTAGGCGCGCACGAGTGCCTCGATGTTCAGCCACTTGAACCCTGAATCGCGGATGCCGTAGTAAAGGTTGAAACCATCTACGTAGGCAACGATGCGCGTCATACAGCACCCGCGACATGAATGGGTAAACGCAGAGGCCACCCTCGCGGGTGGCCTCGCACCCCACCGCTAAGCGATGGGGAAAATACTACCTACATGATGAGCCATCCGGCACAAAATGCCAAGCAGGCGACGGGTTTGATCCCAGCCTCCACATAAAGGTCGAGGACAATCGCCTGTAGATTGATCATCGGCTTCGGCCCGCGTCTTTCAACCCTTGCTCGAGCCGCGGGGAGCGTGGGCAGCCCACCGCTCAGGTATACTTGGGGCATGGCAAGCAGTCTCCTGGCACGCAAAAAGAGGGCGCAGACGGGGATGGGGCAGATCTACACGTCGATCACCGTCACGAATTCGACTGACCTGGACAACGCGGAGAGCGGCTTAATCGAACCGTCGGCCGTCCGGACCGTTGAGCTCGGCGATGTCCTGCCCGACTCGGGCGCGACCTATCTGTGTCTCCCGATAGACGTTATCGAGCGGCTGGGCCTCCACGCTGAACGGACGGTGCCCCGGGAAACGGCGGCCGGCCTGGTCGAGGCGAAGATCTTTCGCAACGCTCGCGTTGCCCTCATGGGGCGGGTTACGGTCGGTGTCTGCGTCGAACTCGCGGTCGGCGCGCGGGTACTCCTTGGCGCCATGTCGCTGGAGGCGCTGGGGATTGAGCTCGACCTTCAGAACCGGACGTTGCGCCTCCTGCCCGAATCCGGGCCTCGCGGCTATATTTACGCCTGAGGCCTCACGACGTGCGGAAGGCCGGGATCACTTCGCGCCCGAAGAGGGCGATCGCCTCCCGCATCGCCGCCCACCGGTCGCCCCCACCGCCGGGGCTGATGCTCAGGATCATGTAGTCGCTCCCGGTGGCCGCAAACCAGCGGCCAGTCGCGGCGATGCAGTCGTCCGGCGTGCCGAAGATCACCCGGTCGGGGCTCAGGTTCTCCCAGGTGAGCTGGGCGTCGGCGGTCACCTTCTTCAGCCACGGTTCGAGGTCGGCGTTCATGGCGCCGTTCCGCCAGTAGTAGCGGTAGGTCGAAACGGCCGCGCCGGCGTAGGTCTCGAAGGCAGCCTCGCGCGTGGGACCGAGGGCGAGGGGACGCATCAGGACCACGCCGGTATCGGCACTGTGGGCCGCCGCTTCCTCGCGGTAGGCGCCGAGCAGCGTCTCGACCGCCCCCAGCGAGAGGATGGGGTCCGTCAGCCAGGCGTCGCCGATGCGGGCGGCCCGGCGGACACCCGGCTCCGTCCAGCCCGCCAGCCAGAGCGGCGGGCGCGGCGACTGGACGGGCTTCGGGACGACCGAGACGTCCTCCAGCTCGAACCGCCGGCCGTGGAAGGAGAAGCGCTCCCGCGTCCAGGCGAGCTTCAGGATCTCGATGCTCTCTTCGAGGAGGGAGACGCGGCGGGCGATGGGCGTTCCGAACGCCTCGAAGTCGGCGCCCTGGTAGCCCAGCCCGGCGCCGACGATGAGGCGCCCGCCGGAGAGGCCGTCGAGGACGGCCGCGTCGCTCGCCAGGCGCACCGGGTGGTAGAGCGGGGGCAAGAGGACGGCCGTGCCCAGGCTGATCCGGTCCGTCTGCCCGGCGAGGGCGGCGAGCGTGATCAGCGGCGAGGGGTTAATCCCGGCCTGCTGGTGGTGCTCGGTACAGAACCAGCCGTCGAACCCGGAGGCCTCAGCGTGGCGGACGAGTCCCGCCAACTCGTCGAGGGGAAGGGTGCCGCCGAAATAGATCCCGAACTTCGCCATCTGGGTGGACCTCCTGGGACGACGTGCGAGGCGCACTTTATGCCAAGGGAGGGGGCCTGTGCCACCGTCATGGGCGCCGTAGCGTCAGTTCCTGCGCCGGCCCGTCCACGTCCATCAGGAAGTGCTTAAGGAGGTCCCACCCGAGGAGGGAAGGTATCCGCTGGTTGCCGGCGCTCAGCTCAGCGATCCAGATGTCGCCCGCAAACGTCTCCACCTCGCCGTCATCGTGACGGAACCCGTACGTTGCCTCGCACACGAAGTACGTAGCTGCCCCGCCCACTCCTCCCGTCACAATAGCGCGCGGCCAGGCGGACGCGTCCCGCAGGCGTCCCAGGCTGATCCCCACACGCCGGACCGAATCCAGGGGATGGAGGCACGTGTGGCTGGCGCCGGTATCGACGAGGAACTCGATGCTCACCCACTCTTCGCCCGTGGCGGCTGGAATGTTGACCGCGACGGTGACGAACGGATGAGGAGGCCGCTCGGGGTCGAAGAAACCCCGGATCACAGGAGCAAGGAACCTGTGCCGCCCGTGATGAACTCAATATCGACGTCCGTCCGGGGATCCAGCCGGAGATGACGAATCTTCGCGACGAGGTCGTCAAGGTCACTGGCGGCCACGATGACCTCACCCTCTCGAACGGCTACGAACTGCTCGGGGTACCTCTCAAGGAACTCCCGGTGATGTGCCGTCCAGAAGTTTCGGATGGCCGCGGACTCTTCGAACGTGGGTTCTGGGACGATGAATACAGCCATGACGCCTCCGGTGCAGCACCGGGCACCAGCTCGCGGCCCCGAGCTACCGATGACATGGTATCACCTTGAGGACGCCCACCGGGGACTGCTGTTGCCAAGGAGCGGCTGTGCGCCGGCGCGTATGTTTGGCATCAGGCGAACCATTCAGGACCATCGGACCGCCGCCGAATCGCTCGACTCCCAGTGGCGGGGAAGACCGAAGTCGTCATAGATGTGCGCCCACTGGGATGGGTGGTTCTCGCCGACCTTGGTGACTTCGTCGCAGGGGATGCGGCTGTTACGGGCATGGCGGATGAGCCACGCGGGTTCGGTCGCCCAGTATACGCAGTGGCTCTCCTTCCGCTCGTCGTCCCAGAACGAACGTACCCACGAGAGCCGCGGCTCGTAGGCCAGGCAGGTGGCGGAGCGAAGGACAAATGCCACTGAGGTCGTCGTCGGTGGTCTCGGCCGGGACTTGCCGGCGGATGAGGTAGAGCTTCGCGCCCGAAGGCACTGCATTGTCGGACGGATCGACATACGAATCGGGCAGGTCCTCTACGACCTCCCGGATCTCGCTGAACGGCAGCGCGCAGTGCGTCGAATGGCTGGCTACGCCGCCTCAGTGCGGAAGGCCGGGGAGTGGGACGCGGAAACGCCCGGGACCTGGGCGCGACGGGGGATCGGCGCGAAAATGCTGACGACCGACAACGCCTTCAAAGTGCTCGATATGGCGGTCGAAGTGTTCGGCGGCTTTGGTGTCAGCCGCCAGAGCGAGATCGAGCGGCTCTTCCGCGACGCGCGCATGGGCAAGATCCACCCGGCGAACAGCTTCCTGGCGCGAGAGATGATCGGGAAGATGCTCCTCGGTATCGACATGGACGCGCAGCCCCGCTGGGGCTAAGCGGCGGCGAGCACCGACGCGAGCATGGGATTTCTAACACGTGACCCGTGGTACACTTATCCCGTGGTTACCAACCTCACACTCGCCATAGATGCGGAAGTGCTGCGGCGCGCGCGAATCCGGGCGCTGGAGCGCGGCACTTCGGTGAATGCACTGGTTCGCGAATACCTGGAGTCTCTTGCGGGCAGCGAGCGCGATGCCGCCATGGACCGCTTGTTGACGCTCGCCGCTGAAAGCACAGCCAGCAGCGGCCCCGGCGGGAGGGCCTGGACACGAGAAGACCTCTATGACCGATAGAGCGTTCGTTGACACGAACGTAAACGTCTATCTCTTCGACGCCGGCGAGCCAGTCAAACGCGCGATCGCGATG
>JBJXGC010000132.1:0-18268 GCA_046154545.1 Dehalococcoidia bacterium
ACTGTGGCCGAATCGGTGCTCACCGCATTTCGGCACCCTATCCTCACCTCGAGCCAGAGCTTTTCCGTCCGCCTGAGCATCGGGACAGCCCTCGGAGCGGACGCGGATTCACCCGCCACCCTGCTCCGGAACGCCGACACCGCGCTCTACGAGGCCAAGCGGCTCGGACGCGGACAGGCCCAGGCCTATACGGAATCCATGCACGCCCGAGTCGCACGCCGTTATAACGTCGCCGAAGCACTCCGCGCCGCCCTCGACCGGGACGAGACCACCGTCGTCATTCAGCCGGTGGTTCGGCTTCAGGACGGGGTCATCGTGGGCGGTGAGGCCCTCTCCCGCTGGGACAGTCCTGAACTTGGACGCATCGGCCCCGACGAGTTCATCGTGGTGGCCGAACAGCATGGGCTCTCGGCTACGCTCACGGCTCGTGTCATTGCGAAGGTTGTCAGCGCGCTGTCGAGCTGGCCGGGCAGCCTGTCTGTCTCGGTCAATGTTAGCCCGGGCGACCTGGCCGACTCGGGCATCGTTACGGCCCTGATCGAGGGTGCCCGAGCCGTCCATCCTCATGTCCTCGGAGTGGAGGTGACTGAGCGTCTGCTTCTCTCCGATCCCGCGATCCTCACCGTGCTCCAGGTGCTGCGCAAGGGTGGCCTGCAGGTCTACATCGATGACTTCGGCACCGGCTACTCGTCGCTCGCGTATCTCAAAGACATGCCGGCGGACTACCTCAAGGTGCCGCGCGAATTCGTCCGCGACATCGCGGTAGGGTCCCGCACACTGGCAGTCGTCGATGCCATCGTTGCCGTGGGCCGGGCGTTGGGGCTCCAGGTTGTCGGTGAAGGCATCGAAACAGAGACCCAGCAACGTCTGCTCGGTCGCCTTGGGATGGCCTATGCACAGGGGTACCTGTTCAGCGCACCGCTGCCGTTAGAGCGATTCCGCGACTTCGTCGCGGAATCGCTGGCTGAACGAGCTGCCTGACCGGCGAACAGCCGAGCCCAGACCCGGGGCCCGTGCGTGGCACGGTCACACCTGGGCGTTCGTCTCATGGCTGCAACGCTACTTGGCGGCGGCATGTCTGACCGCCGTGTATATGGGTGAGGCGAGTCTGAGACTCGCCTCACACCGAAGATACTCGTTACTAGCCCGGCGTGCCCGGCGGCTCACTGCCGCCGCGGGACAGCTGCGTTTCCGGCCGTAAAGACATGTGCGAGAACTTCGTTAACTCGGCGGTTGAGGTAAAGCGAGGCCCTGGGAATCCCGGGGCCTCGCGCTGGGACGTGGCTTTGAGCGCCGCGTCAGGGTGTTACGGCGAGCACCACCACATCCCCCCGGCCGACGACAACGTTTGTGCTCGTGGCCACCAGCACCGAACCGAGGAGGATGCGCCCGGGCGCAGGAGCAGCGTTGGCGGTCACCGTGCCGGGGACAACCCACGATGCACCGCCCGGGCGGAGGGCATTCGCATCGGTTACCGAGACCGAGCCGAAGGCGGCGTTGGTGAACACGTCGATGTAGTTGTACGCCGTCGTGCCGGCGGGCACCGCGAAGCCATCGATGAGGCCGACCCAGGCGCCGGCGGCCGGGTTGTTGATGGTCACGGATTCTTCAGAGTCGCCGTCCGCACTCTGGCCCGCCAACACACAGGTGCCGGTAGTGCAGTTGAAGACGTAGAGATCCAGGTCCGCCCCCGGGTCCGAGGTGCCGTCGATGGTCGCCCGGAAGGATGAGGAGCCGGCGGTGACCGTCGTCGTATACGTTTGTTGGACGAGGTTGGCGATGGAGAAGACGCCCTGCCGCGCGCTACCGAGCGACCCGCCAGACACCGCCCGGCCCGTGAACGGCCCGAACCGGTTCGTGAAGACATTTCGATGACGCGAACGTGACCGACACGGCCCGCCCGGCCATGCGCACCAGTTCGAATTCGTTGCGAGCCATCGAACGGTTGCACCGAGTTAACCGGAGCCCCAGGAGAGCACCTATCCGGTAAACAGGTGGTCCGCCGCGATGCGCGCCGCGAGCCAGGCCAAGTCGCAGGGAACCCCCCGTCTGTCACCGTCGCCGCCGACGGACATCGTGTTGAAGAAGCCAGAGCGCGAGCGTAACCGCCACGCCGGCGGTGGCCAGTTCTCCGAATGCAACGAGAACGCTGGCGACGAGCATCTCGGCCAGCGCGAACCCAAGAGAAAAGGACATCACACTCCTCCCATCGCGACTGATTGTCGCGTTCAGAGGAGCCATGGCCGTCCCCGTGATGTCACAACGTCAACGGTTGGCGCCCATGCCATGGGACCAGAAAATGAGCCGGGCGCGCGAGGACTGAATGAATACTGATGGGAACGGCCCGCTTCGTCTCTGCCCGGAGTGAGTTAGCGCAGCTGCACGTAGACGACGCCATCAACGGTCCAGGTGTTGACGGACTTGCCCAGGCGCGTTGCGGCCCGGCCGACGCGCATCGTCAGGCCACGGGTCGTCTCCCGCTCGGCGGGCGTGAGGCGGCCAACCTGGCCGGCCTTGAGGGCCTTCACGTAACCCTCGAACTCGACCATGCGCTTAGCCAGTGACGACGGCGCACGCGGTGGGGGCGGAGCTGACTTCTCGGAAATGAGGGCGAAGTTGGCCAAGTGCGGATACCTCAAGACGATCGAAGTTGGGCCTCAGAGCCGCGGGCGTTGCTGCCAGCGGAGAAGGACTCTGGAGCGGACGGGGTCAGCGCTCCACCGGCCTGGCGGATCTTAAGCGGCTGGGTCATGGTGAGCGAGGAGACCGTGGTCAGTGTGCGACGATTTCCGGCGCGGGTGCCTCCAAATCCTCCCTCGCCGGAGCGCTGGTGTCCCCAGGTTACTCTCCCTTGGCCGCGTCTTTAAGCGAGTGCATGCTCGCCCGGCCGGCTATCACTTCGAGCGCTTCCTCGATACAGCCATCGACGGTGAGGAGAAAGGCGGACGAAGCCATGCGCTTGTAATAGTTGCGCTGCTTCCAGGTGGCCACCGCCCGCCCGACGAAGAGGCTCGTGCCGTACTCCTGGACGTGCACAGTGACGGTGATGTCGCCGTCCATGTTGCTGGTGACGTCGATGCAACGGCTGTCCCGGCGCCACCACATGTTAACGGTGCCGACACGGACCTTGCACTTCGGGATGTTGCGCACCTCGAGCGCAGTCGCCAAGGCCGCACAGACCTCTTCCTCACGGCCACCAAGTTGGTCTATGAGCCAGCCTGTCCAATCAGTCTCGACGGAATTCGGGAGTGCCACGATCTCCTCCTTCGTTGGTCTTGGGCGCTACGTGGGCTGATTGGGTTTGGCCCAGTCTCTCAACTGGTGAACGTCTCGCGGACCTCGGCCCCGAGCCACTTGATGAACTCCCAGCCCCAGATAGCGAGGCAGTAGGCACCGAAGGCGAGGGCCACCATGCCGACGATGATGAGAACCCGGCCGAGAGAAGCACCGATGAGTCCCAACGCTTGCTGAACGCCACGAGGTTCAGCACGAACGAAGGCCATGGCGCCGTAGGCAGGCAGAGCCGCGAGAGCGAGGACTGGCACCGCCATCCAGGGATTCGTCGAGGCGAGGGTGGCAAGCGCTAAGAACGCCACCACCCCAGCCAAGACGGTCGCGTCCAACCCTGGATGTTCCTTCGTGTAGCGGTTCACGCCGCTCACCATTTCGGAGACTACGCTCATCGTTTACACCGCCGGCTGTCCTATTCGGGAGGCTTCATTCTGTTCCAGCCCGCCGATGTAGTTCAAGCGTTCGAAGCCCTCGTTCGTCGGGATTGCGTGAGTTCGTCGCGGTGCGGAGGCCAGCGGGCGGCTCGCAGCGAGCCGCCCGCTCCGATGAGCGCTAAGCGGCGGCGGCGACATCGTCCCTGGCCGCCGTGAGGCTCTCCCGGACTAACCGGGTGAGGACCGGTTTCCAGCGACGACAGAGGTATTCCTCGTTGATCTCGAGTTCGCGGGCGAGGGCGGCCTGGGTGCGCCCGTCGTGGATAGCGCGCGCGAGGCTGGCCACAACGGTCCCGTCGAGGTCCTCTGCGATCCTCGCCAGTTCGTCGCAAAGGATCTTGCGCAATGCCTGACCCTCCGCACAGGTCTTGCCCTTGAAGCGGCCAGCAACCAATTGGCGAACGGCAGGGAGCGAGACCAGGCAGGAGTCCTCCAAGGCGATCGGGTCGTCCACGAAACGGAGCGCTTCGCGGACATCAGCGTCCAACGCCTGTCCCGGGACGTCGGCGCGGCGACCGTTAAGGGCACGGAGCGGGACGGGCGTTCGGTCAGGCGGCACGTTGTTCATGAGCTTCACCTCCAGGGAAGAGTGCGACCGGGGCATCAACACCCGGCTGGCTCCAGATGGGCCGGCGGAAGAGTTCCGGCGGCGGGACGGCGAGGAAGACGTTCAATTCGGCCACCCGCAGGAAGGTGACCCCAACCAGCTTGCCGAGCCCGGTCATGCGCTGGACGAGCCGCTCCCCGGAGGCGCCGGGCTCCGGTTTGACGAGGACCAGGACACGCAGCGCCCTCGTCCCGAAGTCCTGTTCGAAGCGCCCGCCGTAGTAGTAGGCGCCGAGGTTCGTGAGCTTCTGGCGGAGGGCACGCTCTCCCTTCTCGCTGACCTCGACTTCGAGGAAGAAGCTCGACTGTGGACTCAGATCCCCCGCCTGGCGGGCCACCTGGAAGAAGGCGTCGGGGACGAGGCCGTGGGCAAGGGTCACCTTGCGGAGCGCGTCCTCAGGCAACCAGCGGACCATTGTCACGCCCGGCTTCCGCGCTGCGCGGAGGAGATGGACGCGACAGTCGTTGACGGCGAGGTCGTGGCGCAGGCGGCCGTAGGCCACACGCCGCAGCGGAGCGCGCTCAGCGTCTTCGTCCAGACCGAGGGCACGTTGCCCACGCCGCGACACCAGGTAGACGGCCGGCTCGTTCGGTGCCCGTCCGGGGAGGGTCTCCAGGAAGCCCGCCTGGCGAAGCAAGCCCAGGCGGGTCTGGGCGCGGGAACGGTTGCGTTCGCCAAACTCCAGGAGCTGGACCTGCGCGACGGTGGTCGCGCCCAGCTCGGCGACGAGGCGCACGACACGCTCGTCACGCGCGGTGAGACGCAGGGGGCGGAGCCGCCGCCTCCGGATAGGTTCACTCTTCGTCGACATCAGATCCTCCAAGAAGGTTGAGTTGGGCACGAGGTTGGCGCGGTCGTGGCGCCAGCTCACCGGTTGCGGTCATCGGCCCCAGCTCGTCCTCTTCGAGCTCCAGCGGCTGCACCGGCATCGGGAGGCGGGCGTAGAGTTCACGCGAGCGGGCCTGGATGCGGGCCACCCGCGCCCGGTCGATGGGCGGGAGCGGCCCAGGATGGGGAAAGAGGAGCGGCTCCTCGCTGGCCAACCGCTTCACCTCCAGCCAGTAGGAGCCGTCCTGCTGGAAGGTGCGCAGGCGGGTGCCCACGTTCGTCTCCAGGGAGATCTGGAGTTCGCGCGAGAAGAACTTCTCCGACTGGGTCATGAGCGTGGCCCCGAGTCGAAAGCTGCGGGACTCGCTGATCAGACGGGTGAGGGCGCCGCTCTCGACGTGGCTCGCCTCGTCCACCCAGAGCCCGACGAATGGACGAGGACCGTCGTGGGCGGCGCGACGATGGCATTCGAGCTGGACGCGGATGACCACGAGCGAGCAGAGCAGGTCCGCCACCTCCGGCCCGACCACCCCCGAGGCCGAGCGGAGGATGAGGATCTTCCTGCCGTTGACGATCTGGTCGAAGGAGACGCGGGGCCGCGCCTGACCAAAGATCGCCCGTACCTCTGGATAGGTGGTGAACACTCCGAATTTGTGGATGAGCGGCTGGAGCACGTCCGGCCTGTTCCAGGTCGTGTCGAACTCCGAGAGCCAGAAGCTCCGCACTGCCTCGTTCGGGCAGTGGAAGGCCGCCTGGCGGCGGAAGAGGCCGTCGGTGAAGAGCCTCGGCAGGTCGAGGAGCGTCGCCCGCGAGAGCGAGAGCAACAGGAGGATGGCCATGCGCAGGATGTGGGCCTGGCGGCTAGTGATCGCGCCCGGCCCGAACCAGGCCACGAAGACGGCCAGGAGCTGCGTCGTGGCCAGCGTCCACTGTTTCTCCGGCACATCGGCGAGCGGGTTGATACCGACAACCGCCTCGGCGCTGGGGTCGATGACGACGACGTCATCCACCCGGTCGTCTGGCACCAGGGAGGTGACCGTGTCGGCGTAGTCTCCTTTCGGGTCGATGACGACCACGGCGGCCCCGTTGAAGATGTCGTTGACGATGAACTGCGCCCCCGCCGAGGTCTTGCCGGAGCCCGTCGCTCCAACCAGGAGGAGATGCTGGCAGCGCCCCTCCGGGCTGACCACATAGGGACGGACGACGCTCCACCAGGACTCCTTGACCCCTCCCAGGACAAGCGAACCGGGACGGCGGAGGGAGGCGTGCACCTCCCTCCACGCCGTCAGTTCGACGTAGACGAGGCGGGCGACCACCAGGCCGAGCGCCAGGAAGGCGAAGGCGATGAGGGCGTTGCCGGTGGCCAGGCCGAGACCGGCGAACAGGGCGAACCAGCCCGCGGAGATCCAGGCCGCCCGCCGGTCGCTCGCAACCCCTCCCTCTGAGCGACCGGCCAGCTTCACGCTCGACCAGGCGCAGGCCTGGCAGAGCCAGCGGGCGAGGAGGAAGGCGCCGACGATGGCGAGCATGGTGGCGATGAGGGTGAGTTTGATGATCTCGGCCGTGAGATCCTCGAAATCGTCTCGTTCCTTACTCACGCTGCCTCCTCCCAGCCGTCGATGGTGTCGTCGTCGTTGTCTGCCACGGGAAGCGTGATCGGTGCGACAGGGGGTTGGCCAGCGAGGCGCTCCGCCGGCGGCTCAACGTAGCCGACCGCTGGCCAGGGGATGGGCTCTTCCAGCGCCGGGAAGCCGAGTGCCTTGCCCAGCTTGGAGCCGGCCCACCACCTGAGGAGCGGGTAGGCGACGCCGAGCAGGGGCAGGTCGATCGCGCTCATCACGAACGTTGCCAGGCGGCGTAGTGAGACCACCAGCATCTCCGGGATAAAAGCGACGAAGCGGACCACCAGCGAGGCGACGACCAGGACCACGCCCCAGGCCGTCGTCCAGCTATCCATGCCTGCCCAGAAAGCGAGCCCGCTGGCGGCGATCAGGCTCAGGCCGAGGAGCGCCATGAAGGCGACCACGAGCCAGAGCGACACCCACCCTGCCGCGAGGAGGGAACCGGTGACGTAGAAGACGAGGCCAGAGACCAGCACGACCACGAAGCCGGTGTCACTGAAAACACGAAGCGGCCTGTGCCAGCGCGCGGCCAGGCGGTCGAAGGGGTGGCCGATGACCTCATGACGGAGGTCGAGGCTGACCGAGGCGAAGAGGCCGCCGACGATCACCCATCCGAAGCCGGTGGCCCAGCTCACGTCAAAGGGCGGTTCCGCCGCGTCGATCCCGAACAGTGCGGCCATCCGTTCACCGGCGAGGGCGACATCGACGGCGGCGAGGATCAGGAAGGTGACGAGGAAGAGCAGCCGCTTCACGGTTCCGTCGGCGAAGGCGGTATCCGGCACGGCGCTGCGGACTGACTGGACGAAGGAGCGGGTCTGGGCGGCGGCCGTGGCCAGCGGGTTGCAGACGACGTTGAAGAGCTGGGCGACCATTGTCACCAGGCGGTTGCGGACGGAGACGGCCACAAAGAAGGACGAGACGAGGCCAACGGCGAAGCCGGCCATGAGCAGGTAGGTAACGAAGAACGCGGGGATCACTGTTGCACCTCTTCGAAGATGTTGGTCTGGAGGCGTGACGAGCCGGGGTCGAGCCAGATGACCCGTTCCGCCCCGGCGGCCAAGAGCCTCTCGGCCCAGGCCTGCTTGCGGGCGAAACAGTCGCGGCTCTCGATGCAGTCGTAGAAGAGCGCTTTGACGATCGTCCCCGCTGGCAGGTGAAGGTCGCCCTCCTGCTGTTTGCCCCAGGGGATCCAGTCAGACGACACCAGGAGCAGTTTTTTCGGGGCCTTCGAGGCGCCCAGGACCTCGGCCGCCCGGAGGAGCGCACCGTTGATGTCCGTGCCCGCGCTATCGAGCGTCAGCGGGAGGTCACGGAGCTGGCCCGCGACAGCCTCGAGCTGGGCGGCGCGGGCTGCCAGCCCGGCCTCCCACGCCGTCGATGCGGCGGCGTACTCGCCTTCGGCCTTCGCCTCGTCGGCGGTAGCAGCGGCGAGACCCGTGTTGTATTCCGACGTCAGCTTCGCTTCGCACTGCTGCCTCCCAAAGGGGTTGCGTTGGCAGGTGGTCAGGTCCGGAGCCTGTGGCCGGCGGGCGGTCGTCCGTCTCTCGGGCTTCGGCGCGAGGCCCTCGATGTGGACGGCCAGCTTCGTGTTCGCCGGGTCGAAGGAGTTGCGGGTGATCGTGCCGACGACCAGCTGGACACCGCCATGGCCGGGACGGGGGAGTAGGGGAAGCTGGTCGGCAATGAGGCGTTTGGCCTCCTCTTGGTAGCGAATGGCGCTGGAGGTGACGTCGTGGAGGGAGACCACGACGAGTTCGTCGGCGGGGATGACGACCGGTGCCGTCGCTGTGGCCACCGGCGTGGGCGTCGGTTGGATCAGCGCGGAGGACTTCTGCGCGTCCGCGCAGGCCGTCGTGCCCAGCACGAGGACGGGAGCGAAGGTAGTGATGACCCCGAGGGCCAGGTGAGATAGAGAGAGCGAACTCAAACGGATACTCCAAGAGGGAACGGGGGAGAGGCCACGTGACCTCTCCCCGGGCGGTGAGGACTACGCGGCGGGGTCGAAATCGAACCGTCGCGCGGAAAACGGGTAACAGCTGCTGCAGAGATAGCGGCGCGCGCCGAGGGAGGTCAGGACGCAGGTGTGCCGGTGGAAACGCAACAGGATCGTTCGTCCACACGCGCAACATGGGCGCCGTTTTGAGAGTGGGACTGGGGGTGGCATGGATGGACTCCTTTCGGCGGAAGCCGCCGGGCTGAGTTGAGGCGACCCTGGACAAGCAGTTGCACGGGGGCGCGTAGACCGCGTCCCGAGCGGATCGAAGCAAGAGCGCAGGGAGTTCTCAGGGGTCGAAAGGGACGGGGCGACGAGAAACAGATGATGAGGGCGCGGACCCTCTGGTTGTCGCACCTCCTGTTCGAAGGAAGATGAGACAAGAATGGGGTCGAGATCTCAGCTTGATGTCAGGGGCCGCACCAAATTCTCAGCGCATCGCTTGCGCCGAGCGCGACAAGCGGGCAGAACTAAGGGCGATGGCGCAGCATCAGTTCGGCGACTACACCCTGGATGACACCCTACGACAGCTCTATCACCAAAACGAAGAGGTCGAGCTGCCACCACTCGAAATGGACGCCCTCGTGCTCCTCGTGCGAGCGCCCGGCGCGCTTGTCACCTACCAAGAGCTGACCGGCATTGAACGCCTGAACAGTGCCCAGAGGGGTGCGGTCCAGACGCGGATGAGCTCGCTCCGACGGGCGATCGGCGACACAGGGAGACGGGGACTGATCCGCAGCGAACCGCTTCTTGGCTATCGATTCCGCGGGAGGACCGAAGTCCATGACCTAGCACGATCGCAGTCGCCTCGGCACGGTTCGTCGAGGCCTCGAAGCCTGCATATGGACCCGGCCGAGATGGCGGAAGCGCTCGACGCTCGCGCGGATGAGCTGTCGCCGTACACGCCACCGCGCCTGAGGACTGGGAGTATCGCGCGGTTAGAGGCAAGGTACGCGAGCGGGCCGCTGGCCGACACGATCGCCGCGCTGCGCGGAAAGATGCTGCAGCGCTGGGATGGGGAGACACCGGTTACCTACCCGGTCGTCGTCTTCCCGGCCGTCCCGGGCCAGACCCTGGCCTCAGTCCTTCCGGCCAATAACGTCGACAGCCACCGGCAGAGCGCCGCCCGCGCCGAACGATTGGCCATTCGCGACCCTTTCCCCCGGCTGCGCCGCTGGATGGCCGCGAACCCCGGCAAGAGTTATGCGGAGGCGCTCAAGGCGACCACGAGCGGCTGGAACCTCTGCATGACGTCACTCAAGCGGGATGGGGACGGCCACCTGGTAATTGGGGCCCGCCTGGCCGAGTACGGGCTCATCCTCGACAGCTGTGACGCCCTCATCGACGAGACGTTCCTCGGAGACACTGACGCTGCCTGGCCCCTGCGCGACGCGCTCGAAGCGCACGAGAACCCGTTCGATTCTGGTCTCCATCGCGCTGCCGGCATCGGGATTGCGGCCGTGGTCACGGTCGTCGAACGGGAACCGAACGGCTCCCACGTGCTCAGCGCCCTCGTCGGGCGCCGGTCGAAGGAGGTGGGCACCTACCAGGATACCTGGCACGTCGCCCCCGCCGGCATGTTCAACTACCGCTTCGGCTCCCGGCGACCCCACCGCGACCCGCTCGTCCGGCACGGTGCATACGACTCCGGCGATACTCTCCGTTCGGTCCTCACAGAGTACGCGGAGGAGACCCGCAATATTGCGAAGCTCGAAGACAACACGAACCGTGAATATCTGGAAGGACTCGAGGTCGTCCGGGATCTGGTCGACGTCGCCCAGATTGAGTTCACGGGGATAGCGCTCGACCTCGCCAACCTTCGGCCCGAAATCTGTGTGTTGATCTACGTAAAGGACCCGGCCTGGCATGGCAAGCAGGAGTTCGCGCTCAACTATGAGTACGACTTCGAGCCCTCGCCCGTGGGCCATGCCCGGGAACCGGGAGAGAAGCGCAAGCTGACCGCCGTCCCAGTCGCCCGCGACGGCAGGCCCCTGGACGACGCCCTCGACATCCTCACCCCGGAGCAAACGGTCGCCGCCGGTGCCGCGGCCTTCTGGTTGGGTGCGGACCGGGCACGCCAGCTCTTCAACGACGACCTGGCCAAGCGGGGTCAGGTCTGAAGGGACGAGGAGTTCACTCCTCCCAGAAGTGCCCGGCCCTCCGCTCAGGCTGATGGGCGAGGCCCCAGAAGAACCATTCCGCGACGCCCAGCCGTCCGGCCCAGTCACGACTGACGGCGATGCAGCCGCTCAGGTCTGCTGGCCGCTGTTCCGCCAACGCACCGAGTAGCTCTTCACCCATACGTTCATAGAGCGTCCCCCGGTAGGGGCGGACCATCCAGGGCTCCTGGAGGAAGCGCGCACACGACTTGAGTAGGGCGTAGTTCATCGAATGGGAGGCGACGGCGACCACCCGGGGCGTGAGGAGAAGGACACGGGCATCCAGCCCCGCATGAGCCTCCTTGGCAAGGAGGGCGAGCGACTCACGTTGGCTCGACCGCAAGCCGGGACGGTGTTCGAAGATCGTCCGTTCGATGAGGATGTCCTGGGGATAGTTCCCAAGCTGCGAGGTCACACCGTCACTCCAGAGGTCGAACAGTCCGTTCGACTCCTTTCCGTCGCCGACCAGCCGGCGGGTCAGAGGAGAGAGTCCCTGATCGATGACCGTACGCGAGACGCGCCGCTCCGTTGCTCCGACATGGGGGAGCAGGCGTTCGGGCGGGCGGGCGGCGGCGAAAAGCTGGACGTGTCCCAGTTCATGGGGGACGAGATGGTTGAGATAGGCCTCGAAACCGGGCTGGTAGAGGATCAGGTGGCGGGATTGGTCGGGATCCGAGGCAGAGTAGGTGGCGTGGGCCCTGCCTTCGAGACCACGTTCGGCCCGAAGGACTACCGGTTTACCGGTCGTCCGTTCGACGTCCTGGATCATCGCCTGTGTTGGTGGGAGGAGCCGCAGCTGCGGCTCGCGTCCGTCTTCTCGCTCTATATTCGCGGTGAGGGGTGCAAGTCTGGCGCCCCATCACGACAACAAGTATATCATACGTTAACTAATCACCTCCGGAACGGAGGGCTCTGAGTACCTCTGCCGTGCCCAGGGCGTGCGGCTCGCTGGCGGTGAGGAGCCCGATGTTCGGCGGAAGCCGCGGGGCTGACGCACGGCCGACCCAGGCGAATTCCACCACCGCATCCGGAAGCAGCTCACGGGCGGTCGCGGCCATCGCCACGTCGCCCGTGGAGTCGCCGAAGACGACCACGCGCTCCGGCTGACGACCGGCATCCTCGAGCGCGAAGCGCGCGCCTACAGCTTTGCTGAGTTTCGGGGCGAGGACATCGAGGGCGTAGGTGCTCATCGCTGCGCGGCAGCCGTACGCCGATGCCAGGCGGTGGCATTCTGGAAAGAGGCGCTCGAGGGCGTCGCGGGCGCGGGCGGCGTGACCGGCGATGTCCGGCCGATGGAGGGACTCGAACGTCGCCGTCGCTTCCTTGGTGGCGTCCCACTCGACCAGGTCTGCGACGCCGAGTTCGTCAATCAGCAGGACCAGGGCCTCGCGGAGGGCTTGGGCGACAGCATGTTCTTGCGAGAGTTCCCAGGCGCCCCCAGTCATTCGTCCGCGACGGAGGGCGCCCATCTCGGCGGCGAAGCAAATTGCGTCAGGCGCTTGGCTAGACCAATAGTCGGCGATGACGGATTCGAGGTTCGCCTCAAGCCACGTGCGCGAGCGCCCGGTAATGAAGGCCAAGCTAGCACCCTGAGTCGAGAACGCGAGCAGCTGCTCAACGACTGTTGCATCGACGCGAGCGTGCTCATCGGTTACGACGCCATCGACGTCGATGAGCAGAGAAAGGCTGCGAAGGTCGTCCACGCGATGATGATAGAAGGTTCCGATGATCAAGGTCGGGGAGGAGCCCGCCGCCGTAGACGTGCTGGTTGCCGTCGTCGAGGACCACGGGCCCCGCGTTCACGTCCATGAAGCCGGTGGTCACGGCGGCTACGAACGCCGCGGAGAACACTCGGGTCCGAGGGCGACAGCTGCCAATCCGTAGTCGAAGAGGGAGCCCGGCGTCCACAGCTTGCCATCAGGTTGAGGCCCGTTAGAATCCGTGGTCATCACTCCCAATTAGGACATAAAGCGAACCATGAGCGAACTCGACCCGAACACGTACGACAAAGAAGCGGAACGACTCTGGAAGATCGTGCCGACCGCTCCTCCGAGCCATGCCCGTTTCCGGGCCGAGCAGGAGGTCTGGGGCCGAGCCTATCAGGCGGCCGCCCAGGGCGACGCGTTGCGGTCCCAACAAGCGGCAGCAAAGGGTGATCAGCACACCGCGGCGAGCTACATGGAGGCCGCGCATGACCGCGCCATCCAGGCCGCTGGCTGGTTCGGACAATCCGGAGACCGATTCAAGGCTCAGGCGATGAAGGACGCCGCGGCGCAGTACGAGGCTCAGCGAAAGCAGCAGCGGATGCGGTAACATCGCGAACTCATGAAGCGAGAAGGCTCTCGAGTTGCTGCACGTCGTTGCGCCACCAGCGCTGAGTCAGCGGTTCGGCGAGGACCTCGGTGTCCACCCCGACGAACACCGTCGTCGCGGTCCTGAGCGCCCGCAAAACTGCCGCCAACCGCGCCGCTCGTGCCCGCGGAGCGACGAAGGCGACGCG
Source organism: Dehalococcoidia bacterium (assembly GCA_046154545.1). Lineage (GTDB taxonomy): Bacteria > Chloroflexota > Dehalococcoidia > Tepidiformales > Tepidiformaceae > JBJXGC01. The sequence continues at coordinate 13,435 of JBJXGC010000132.1, forward strand.
CGGTCGAAGCCTTAGTCCCGGGACAAGTTCGCGGTGCCGTCCCGAGCGGAACCAGCCGGCATAGCGGTGGACCTTCGCGGTGAGGAGTGCGAATCCCTCCGTGCCGGCGTCGATCTCGAAGAGGATCGCACCTTCTCTCCCGTCGAGGCGCCAATGGGCGAGACCGTCAGGCCGCGGCGCCTGGACACCGTGGAGCAACGAGCGGAGGTCCCCTTCGCCAAGCCATTCGACGAGTTCGCCGCCGGCGTCACAGAGCGCAAGATCGAGGTTCACCCGCAGCTCGGCGACGGCGATATCGTGCCAGAGTGGCCCTGGATGACCGCGGCGACGTGACGGCGCCCCGATGATTCGCGATCCACGGGCGCTCAGTCCGTAGGCGTAGGGTCCCGAACCCCGTCCCCGGTCCAGTCTGACGACATCGAGATAGCCGAGGCTGACGAGCCGTCCCAGACGTCCGTGGACGGTTTGAGGCGTGGCCAGGCGGTCCGCCCGATCACGAAAGAAGAGCCTCCTCACCTGGCTGGCAAGAAGGCGACGGTGGGTGCGTAGGGCCGCGAAGATCGCAAAATCACGCGGCGTCGGCGAATGGGTCTTGACTGACATCGACGGGGACGACCTCGGGCTCACCCTGCTCGAACGCGGCTTCTCGTTGGCGCAATTCGGCCTCGACCTCGCGGCGTGAGCGTGTGTAAGGGCGTCCGGCCTGGACGAGGCGGCTTATAAGTGACGTGGCACGTTCCCGGTCGGGCGAGGGCGGCGGGACCCGGAGCCAGGCCGGCGGCTGGCGGTCACCGCGCACCGTGAGCTGCGCGTAGGCCTGCCAGCGCGGGAGCTTCATGAGGGCGTCGCTGCTGAAGCCATCGTGGGCCGAACGCTTGGCCAGGGCGTGGGCTTCGTCGCGGTCGTTGAGCCGGAAGACCACCGTAGAGCCAACGTTGGCGAGCATGGCGTTGCGCAGGCTTTCTGGCTCCAGCTGGCCGAGCCGCTGGACGGCCGTGACCAGCGCGACGTTGAACTTCCGCGCCTGGTCGAGCAGTTCGCCGATAGTGTCATCCAGGAACGTCGCCCCTTCATCGAGGATAACGACATGTGCCGGGGCGCCGGGCCTACGCGAGAGCGTCGCCTGGCGGAGGATGACAAAGAGCAACGACCCAACGAGGCGAGCACCACCCAGACCAAGGCCGGAGAGGTCGAAGAGCAGCGAGCGGCTCCTGTCCATGACGGTGCGGAAGTCGATGGTCGTCGACCGCTGGCCGAGGATGTTGCGCAGCCAGGCGGCCGCCGTAAGCCGCTGGAGCCGGGTAAGCGCCGGGACCAGCCGGTTGCGAGAGCGTTCAGAAGACGCGAGAAAGCGGGCGGTCTCGGCATTGCGAAGCCGGGCGAGGACGCCATCGCGGTAGAATTCGTCTTCGAGCAGACGCATCCCTTCCAAAAGCGAGCCGCCCGTCTCCCGCATGGCGACCGAGACGTGGCGAAGGGCTACGTCCATCACCGGCCCCCAGTGTGAGCGCGATGTCGTCCGTCGGAGGACTTCGACGAAGGCGTCGGCGCCGAGGAGGCCGTCCTGGACCTGGAAGGGGTTGATGCCGATGGGGTTGTCCGTGTCAGCAATACGGAGGATAGCCGTGCGTTCCTCGGCAGCTTCAGGGAGCGCCTTCGCGATTGTCTCGACGAGGCCGCCGTGAGGGTCGAAGACGCTGACCCCGGCACCGCTGAGGAGTGCTTCACGCGCGATCTGGGCGAGGAAGGTCGTCTTCCCCGTGCCGCTGGGTCCCACGACGAGAAGGTGGCGCATGAGGTCGGGTAGCGGGATGCGCACTTCGGCTGGCCGGCCGGAACCGGAACGGCCCTCGCCAAGAAGGAGTCCCGAGCGAGTTGGCGCAGAGGCGAGCCTTGGCACGGATGTGGCTGCGATCGCCGGGAAAGCGCCTGGCTTCTGAGGAGGATGGACGAGTTGAGCGACCTGGGCCGGCGAACACGGCTTTCCTGCGGGACGGACGGCGAACGCCCAGCGGGGATATTCACTTGCGGCTGTCTGCCGGAGGACGCTGAAGGTTGTGGCGCGGACCCGGTTGGCGCCGGCGTGCTGGCCGAGGGCACCGAGCACCCGCCGACCATGAAGCACACACCGTCCGCGTGTCGGGCCGGAAACGATGAGCCGCCCGGCCAGCCAGAAACCGGGAACGGGTCGCTTCTCCCAGCGCACCATTGCCGGCCGCAGCATCCACTGAAGCAGCGTGTCCGTGCCCTGAACCGCCTCGACGAGGCCACCCGCGAGGTCGAGGGCCGGCTCGTCCGCCAGCTCGACCCAGCCATCCCAAGTGAGTTCCAACCGGGACTGCAGCGTCACGGCGGCCGGCTCGAAGGCGAGCGACTCGATGACGTCGACCTCGAGCCCGGGAAAATATGTCGGAAGCAGCGACCGCGTGAGCGCGACCGCAGACTTCGAGGTAAGGACGACCTGGTAGCAAACGCCCTGTTTTGTAGACAGCAGTTCAAGGGTGATCGGTGAATGCTTCCACCAGAGGTGGAAGCGCGAATGAGGAGTGATCTGCCAGAGGGCCAGGAGCCAGCGTTCGATGGCAACGGAGGGGTTTGGACAGACGGCCGGCAGGCGGAGGAGCAGGCGTGTTGGAGTTTTGTGTTCGTTCTTCATGGGCAAGGTGCATCGAAGTGGATGCACAGGGAAACGGGTGACAGTAAGGACGGCACCGAACCGGCGAACAGCCTCAGGACGCTGATTGATCAGACAGGACCCGGGACAGTACCCGCGACAGGAACCATGTAAGCAGTATATCATATCGCGAAATCGACGAACGGTTCGAGATGACGAGTCCGATCACCATCGAGAAGGGCACGCAGCCCTGCGAGGATGCCCCTACGACGCGCGTTCCTGGGCGAGGTGGCCATCTACAGCAGCGTCCGCCGTACCTGGTCCAGAATCGCGTTTTCGCTGGCGGACTTCGTCGAGGATCCCCTCGAGGATGCTGAAGTAGTAAGCGCCCGGCCGGCGGACGGAACGTCGTCCCGTCCTCGCCCGCTCCTTGAGGAGGGCGTGAGCCCGCATCGCGCAGACCATGAAGCCAGACTCATCCATGGCATGGACCTTCATCAGGCGCCGTGCGCGGGCCACATTGGCACGGAGGTCACCGACGTCGCCGATCGCCTCGCTGATCTCGAGGATGCCGGCTTCGAGGTAGCCGCTGTCACTCCCGAGTGGGGTCGCACCTTCGGTCACGTGCACGGGTTCTTTGGCGACTTTGAGCCGTTTGGCCAGGATCTCGGCGACGGAGGACGAACCACCGGCGGTGCGGACCGGTATCGGGTTTGCAGCTGGCAACCGCCTGGACGGAGGCCGCACCGAGTCAGGCGTATCAGACCCACCAGTCTCTATCAACGTTCTTGAAGAACTCGAAGTTGAGTATTCTTGTTCTTCGTCTTCTTTGAGGGCGGAAGAATCCTTCCGAGGCCCCTCGGAAGAAAACTTCCTACCCCCCTCGGAAGGATCCTTCCGAGGGGTGCTGCTCAGCCTCACCACCGCAGCGAGCAAGAGGCCGAAATCGTAAACACTGGTCATCTGACCCTTCAGCGGGTCAGTGCGCTCTTCGACGCGCAGGAGCCCCTTCTTGCGCAAGGACGCCGCATAGGTGCGGACCTGGCGGCGGCTCACGTCCATCCGCGCGGCGATCGTGCCGAGGGAGGGATGGGGGTTGCCCCTGGACCACTTGTGCTGCAGGCAGAGGAGCATGAAGACGAGTTCGCCCGGGGTCACGTCAAGTTCAGCGTAGTGGTTGAGGACGAGGTTCGGGATCGAGGTGTGGCCGGCCTCGAGGACGGCGTCGCCGAAACGCACGACGATGCTGTAGTCCTGGGCGTCGTTGGTCTTGGGTTGGTCTGGGTCCATACTGGGTCGCCGTCGTTGCTGCATACGTGAAACGACGGGATGCTTTGATCTAAACCACATTCGACAAAGGATGTCAACCTACTTCCCATTTTCCCATTTTCCCAAATGGCCTACTTCCCAAATTCCCTCTTTCCCAATTTCCTTCTTTCCCTACTTCCCATTTTCCCAAATGGCCAATTTCCCATTTTCCCTACTTCCCTACTTTTCTTATAGGACGACACGACGAGACGGCGAATTGCCGGTGCAATAGAAGCAACAGTGTGGACGTGATGATCGTCGACGCGCCGCCGGTCAGGAGAGGCGCTTGGTCCGGAGCATCTTGAGGACGAAGCTCTTCGCCGGGTCGTGGGCGTAGTCCTCATAGAGGAAGTGGAGGGCGACCCGGGCGATGTCGTTCTTTGTCACGGACACCGTGAAGCGTCTGCGCAGTTCGAGCTTGAGGTCTTCGAGGCGGTCGAACTCCGGGTCAGTGAAGTTGAACGAGTCCTTGCGGAAAGGCCGCTCGTTGATGTCGAAGCGCGAGACCCGCTTCGTCTCCGGGGCGCTCAAGGGCTGCTCCGTCTTGGCTGCGGCGAAGGGGACGGATGAGGGCGTGGCTGCTGTCGGCCGGGCTGCCGGCTTCGCGCTGGGCTGGACAGCGCCGTTCACGCGGACGATCGGTTCGGGAGTACGTGCTGGCGTTGGTTCGACTGGCTTTATCGGTGGCGGCGGGAGGCGCTTCGGCTCCGGTGGCGGGATCGTTTCTTTCGGCGCCTGGGCGGCGAAAAGGCGCTGGTCGAGCCCGTCACTCGGCTTTGTGGCATCCGTCAGGCTTAGCCCGGCGAAGGGGTCATCACTCATGCTGCCTCCTCCTTCCCGGCGAGGTTGCGGCGACGGTCGGCGGCGACCTTCGCCATCACTTCGGCGCCAATGACGGTCTGCTTCTGGAGG
>JBJXGC010000144.1:0-8681 GCA_046154545.1 Dehalococcoidia bacterium
AGGTAGGTCCAGAGGAGGTCGCGCATTTCCAGGTTGATCGCGTTTAAACGCGCGGGCCGGTTCAGGGTGATGGTCGCCACGCCGCGTGAGTCGAGGTCGAACAGGACAGGGTCATCGGCCACGCGCCCGATAATGGGTCGTGGCCGCGGGCCTGTCGAGGGCCTACCGCCAACACGGGGCTGGGGCGGCCTGAGCGGGCCCTGAACGCAGACCAGCCAGCGCCACCCGCGGCCACTGAGGGCCGCGACTCCTGGGCTCGATCACTTCTTGGCGTATCTTGGCGACCCTGGCGTCTTGGCGGTGTTCCCGGTCGGCGTGTTAGTCCGACCAGTCCGGCTTGCGGATCTGGCTCTTCTGGCGCCGTTCGAAGCCCGTCTTCAGGTCGTCGTTCGCCTTGCGCACGAAGTCGTCCATGTCGTCGCTGCCGAGCCGCATCTTGCTCGAGCGCCAGCGCTTGAGCATCGCCCGGTCTTTGTCGCCCAGCGTCGCCTCAGCGGCGATCCGGTTGACGATGACGGTCAACGCTTCGTTCAGTTCGTCGTCGGTAAATTGCACCTGCATGGTTACTTCCTCACCGTCTCGGAGCGGCCACCCGTTTGCTTGATGCGGCGCATGAACTTCGCGTCGATGTGGCTGTTCAGGGCCTTGTTCAGGTCATCGGTGAGCTTGGCCAGGGCCGGGCTCTTCTCATTCGTGTCGGAGCGCCATCGCTTGATGGCGTCCTTGGCTTCGAGCGAGAGGTCGGCGTTGTCGATGGCGACCGCTGACGCCAGCATCATCAGCGACCAGGCTTCCGGCTCTTCGAGCAGGACGATCATATTTTCTAGTTCCCCGTGAATCTCGGTGTTCGTTTTTCAAGGAAGGCGGCGACGCCCTCCGCCCGATCTTTGGTGGTCTGGAGGAGCAAGGTCAAATCAGTCTCGAAACGCAACGCGTGAGCGAGCGGCAGTTCGAGCCCCTGCCAGACCGCCTCCTTGGCCAAACGCGTGGCGATTGGGCCCCGCGAGGCGATCGTTGCCGCCAATTCTAGCGCCTCCCGTTCGCTCGCGCCCGCTTGCGCCACGGCCGACACCACCCCCAGGCGCAACGCCGCTTCGGCGTCCAGGCGGAGGCCAAGGCGCAGCAGTTCAAGGCTCCCTGCCTCCCCCAACAGCGCCAGCGAGCGCCGCCCGCCCACGGCACCAAACCGTATCACGGTCGCGGCGTCGCACACCCGCATGTCGCAGGCCAGCGCCAGGTCCAGTGCCCGCCCATCGACCGTGCCGCTCAGGGCAGCCACAGCCGGCAGGACGAACCTCTCGAGCCAGTCGCACTCGCCCTCCTTCCCGGCGGGCCCGAGTGAGCCGCTGATCGAGAGCACCACCGCCCGCACATCGTCCGTGTCCGGCAGCGCGGCCAGCGCGTCCCCCAGTGCCTCCGGGCCATCGTCCCGGCCGGGCCGGAGGAGGGCGGTCTTCTGCTCGGCGCTGAAGGAGAGTTGCACCCGCCCAGCCTACGCGAGGTCACTCGTGGTTGCAGCCACGCCGTCTCCGGCCGAGAATCGCAACGTCGGCCGCATCGCGGCCTCGCGAGGGACAGATGGCGGACTTCACGGCGCGCACGCCGGTCGAACCTATCAAGCTCGGTGACTATCTCCATGAGCGGGCCAACCGTCCCGCTTCGCCCCGCCCCGGCCTGCTCGGGTTGGCCCGCCGCCACTGGGGCCTCGTCCTCGGTGTCGTCCTCGCGCTGTTGGGGTCCGCCCTCGTCGTCGAGACCCGCGTCGCCTGGGACTCTCACCGCGACTGGGTCCCGTCCGCCACGATCGTTGGCGCCGTCTTCACCGGGCTTTCGCTCGGCTACCTCACCGGGCGCGGGAAACTCGGCACCGTCGTCGGCGCCCTCTGCTTCCTCTCGCTCGCCATCGTCTTCATGGTCATGAACATCTATCGCAGCTCGCTCACCGAAGGCCCCGACCGTGGCCGCGACGCGCTCACCATCCTGACGACCATCTGCATCGCCATCAGCTTCGCCTGGTTCATCCTCACAGCGCTCGTGATCGAGCTGCGCTCTCCAACCAGGGTCCCTCCGCCCCAGACCTAGGCCCAAACAGAGCCGCGCGCGTAAGCAAGCGCCCCCGCATCCGGCCGTCCTAACTGCCCCGCCCAAACAGAGCCGCGCGCGTAAGCAAGCGCCCCCGCATCTGGCCGTCTCCCTACCACGGGGCCGCGGACGACGAAACGTCGCGCGCCCCGGTGGCTGGCGCCTGGGATCCGCGTTGATGGCCAGGGCAAACCTTCCTGAGCGCGCGCCTCGGGTGGATGCGGCCCGAGACGGCCAGCGCTTGCTTACGCGCGCGGCTCGGTTCGGGCGCTCGGGGACGGGGCATTCGTGCGTTGCCCCGTCTGATGCTACGGTCGTCCAGCTTTGCCCCGGTGCCCGCGTGGGTCCGGAGGACACATAAGGAGAACAAACAACCACATGGCGGGTCGACTCGAAGGGAAGGTCGCAATTGTTACCGGCGCCGGCCGCGGCATCGGACGGGGAGAGGCCCTGCTGCTTGCCTCCGAAGGGGCGCGTGTCATCGTCAACGACTTCGGTGGCAGCAAAGAGGGTGAGGGCGGAGACCAATCCCCGGCCGACGACGTCGTCAACGAGATCAAGAAGATGGGCGGCGACGCCGCCGCCAACTACGGCAACGTCGTCAGCCTCGAAGACGGCGAAGCGATGGTGAAGCAGGCGCTCGACACCTTCGGCCGCCTCGACATCCTCGTGAACAACGCCGGCATTCTCCGCGACCGCATGATCTTCAACATGACCGAAGGCGAATGGGACGCCGTCATCGCCGTCCACCTCAAGGGCCACTTTACGGTCACCCGGCCGGCCTCGATGGTCTTCCGCCAGCAGCGCGGCGGGCGGATTATCAACACCTCGTCCGAATCCGGCCTCGGCAACATGGGCCAGGCGAACTACGCCGCCGCCAAGGAAGGGATTACGGGCATGACCCGCACCCTCGCCATGGACCTCGGCAAGTACGGCGTCACCGCCAACGCCCTCCGCCCACGGGCCGCTACCCGTCTCACCGTCAGCCCGGAGATGGCGGCCGCCCGTGAGCGCCGCGAACAGGCCGCCGCCGCCGGTCTCACCCCCGAAGACGCGTCATCGTCGCAGGAAGCGCTGGGCAGCATCGGGGCGATGGCGCCCGAACTCGTGGCGCCCCTCGTCGTCTACCTCTGCACCGATAAGGCCGCGAACATCAACGGCCGCGACTTCCTCGTCGGCGGCAATGAGATAAGCCTCATGACCATCCCCAGCCGCGAACGCACGATCTATCACGAGGGCGGCTTCACCGTCGATATCCTCGACCGGATCTTCGCCAGCACCCTCGGTGCCGGCGTCGTGAACCCGCAGCCGCCGCAGGTGAAGTAGGACACACCAACCCAAAAGGTCATCGCAGCGAGGCCGGGCAAACGCCCGGCCTCGTTCGTCTTCCGTTGACCGCGCCGCACCCGGGGAATAGCCTGTTCCTATCACGTCCCCCGGAGGTGTCTATGCAAACAACTCATTTCCGTCCACACGCCCCGGGTCCCGACGCGGTGAGCTCTAGCGGTTCCGCCTTCTCTCGCCCAGTGCGATGATGCGCCGCGGCCGCGCCCGGGGTTCTTATGCCTGTCTCTGTGAGACTGGCCGACGGACCTGAGGAGTTTGCGTGACCACGACCGACCGACCGATTCCCTCTCCCGAAGTGGAAAGGGCCTTCCAGACATGGCTACCGTCCGCGCATAGCGGCGCCCTTGGCCGGCGCACGGCGGATTCGCACGCCGCCTTCTTCATGCCCCATCTTCGCCCGGGTATGCGTCTGCTCGACGCGGGCTGCGGCCCAGGATCGATCACGGTCGGACTGGCACGTGCCGTCTCTCCCGCAGAGGTCGTCGGCATAGACACCGACGCGGCCGCAATCGATGCCGCCCGGACAGCCGCCCGGGCGAGCGGCGCCACGAACGTTCAGTTCGAGGTCTACGACATCCATCGCCTGCCGTTCGGGCCGGAGTTCGACGCCGTCTTCTGTCACGCGGTGCTCCAGCACGTGCCGGACCCGGTGCGCACGTTGCGTGCCCTCAGCCGCGTGATGAAGCCAGGCGCCGTCATCGGCGTCGCCGACGCTGACTACGACGGGAGCATCATCGCGCCCCGGAGCCGGGTTCTGGCACGCGCCCTGCGCCTCTCGCTGCGAGTCCGCCAGTCTCGCGGCGGCGACCTTCAGATTGGGCGCAGCCTTCGCCGCTACCTGGCGGAAGCCGGGTTCGAGGGCGCCGCCGCGTCGGCCACGGCGAACACCGTGGGTGCAGCCGCGAGCGCCGGCCTTACGGCGGAGTGGCAGGCGCGCTACCTCGAGGCGCCTGAGTTCGCCCGCTACGTTGTAGCGAACGGCTGGACTGATACGACCGCTCTCGCGGATATGGCGGGGGCCTGGCGGGCATGGGGGTCGAATCCGGGCGCCTACTGGGCGACGTTCTGGTGCAACGCCGTCGCCCATAGCCCTTCAGCGTAGCCGGGGCGCGCGGCAGCGGCCCTCGAACGCTGCCGCGCCCTCAGACGTCCCAGCGGAGCTCCCAGATGTGCGTCGGCTCGTCGAACCCGCGCAGCGTGACGTTGCCCCGGTCCAGGAACTCGAATCCTTTGCCCGAGACGAGTTCGCGCACCACGTTCGCAACGAGGACGTGGCCCCCGGCCGCCGCGTCGGTGATGCGCGAGGCCACGATCACCGAGGTCCCGAACAGGTCGCCGTCTTCGGCTATCGGCTCGCCCGCGTTCAGGCCCACTCTCACCCGCAGACCCGGCTCGTCGCCCGTCGAACGCGCCTGCTCGGCGAAGCCATGCTGGATGGCCATCGCACACTCGAGGGCGCGCGCGGCCGAGGTGAAGGAGGCCAGGAAGCCGTCGCCGAGGGTCTTTACCTCGGTGCCGCCGTGCGCGTGCAGCGCCGCCCGCGTGACTCGCTCATGGGCACGAAGGACGTCCCGCGCCCTCGCGTCGCCCAGCCGCTGCGTCATCGTCGTGTGGCCTTCGATGTCGGTGAACAGGATCGTGCGCAACAACGGCGCGTCGTTGGCCTGCGACGGTACCTGGCGCCGCCGCGTCACGCCTTCGTTTCCCAGGAAGTCGTCAATGGTCTCGAGGATCAGGGGCGCGTCGCTCGTAAACGGGACCACGGAGGTGCCCTCGAAGACGACGAGGCGCGAGTCTTTCACGCGGGCGGCCAGGTTTCGGGCGACATCGACATGGGAGCCGACGAAGTCGCGCCGTTGAAGCACCAGCGTTGGCGCCTCAACCTGGGGCAGGTCCGCGACGGCGTCGAAGTTCGCGTAGGCCGCGAGCAGCCGCGGGAATGACTCGGCATCGACGCTTTCCCGCACCAGTTCGAAGGCCATGTCCCCGTGCGCACCATCCAGCCAGCCAACCGCCCGGTGCAGCCAGGCCCGGAGAAAGAGGTCAGCGTCCACCTGTCGCAGCTCGTCGATCGCTTTTCGTTGTTCGAGCATCTCAACGCTGATGCTCGCCCGAACCTCAGCGAGGGTCGCGTGCGTGGTCCAGAGGACGAGCTGCCGGACCGCCGCCGGGTGGCGGGCGGCGTATGCCAACGCGATCGGTCCCGCGAAACTCCCCGCCAGGACATCGCAGCGTTCCACCGAGAACTTTTCCAGTACAGCGTCGATGTCATGCAAATGGTCGTCGAGCGAGAGGTTCATCACGCCGCGCTCAGAAACGCCGGTGCCCCGCGCGTCATACCGGATCACCCGGCGATGGCCGGCGAGCCAGCTCATCCAGGCACGAAGTGGGGGCACCTGCCATTCGAGGCCGAGGTGGCTCATCGGCAGGTACGGGAGGATCAGCAGCGGCGGCCCGTCCCCGGCGGCGTAGCATCCGATGGATACGCCATCGGCCGTCGTGCAGTACTGGATGGCCGGGTCCACAGCCGGAGTATAGCCGGTCGCACCACGAGACGGCGTGCGCGACCGGCCGCCGGCGCGGGATCCGCACGCCCGGGGTTCGCCTCCCCGGGCGCGCGGATCAGAGCGCAAGCTCAGCGGGCCAGCGGCCGCGTACCGCGGAATGGCCTCGCCACCGCCCGCCGTCCGCGCGTGCGCGTCCATGCCTGGCCGATCCGGACCGTGATCAGCGCCGCCACGGTCGCCATGCTGACGATGTACATGACATAGACGGGGGCAAGGGCCGTGTCCGTCCTGGCCGTCATCCCATGGATGAGGGCGAGGACGTAGGCCCCGAACGTCGCGTAATGCAGCTTCCGCCACGCTCGATGCCCAATCCGGGCCTTGAACCAGAAGCTCAGGGCCGTGATCAACGCGAGCCACCCACCGATGACGCCGATGCCCACCCAACCGCGCTGGTACGGAGCCAGGAACGGCACGAGGACTTCGAGCGGACTAAACCGAAGGAAGCCATCGAAGATAAGCGCGCCCGCGTGCACACCGAGAAGCACCAGGGAGATGACCGAAAGGAACTGGTGCATTTCGAACACGAACAGCTTCGAAACGGCCCGAGGCGCGCTCTTCGAACTCATCGTCAGCCCCAGGATCATCGACAGGGAGAGCGTCACGAAGGCCATGAGCCCGGCCGCGCGTGTCGCGAACCATGGGACCTGCCCCAGGTCCGCCGTCCGGAGAAGGACGGCGCCGATAAGGCACGCTGCGAGCGCTGAAAGAGCGGCGGCGGCGAAGCTCTTCATCAGGAAGCCCTGGACTGCTTCGCGACCGGCTGCCGGCTCGCCGCGCCCGTGGCCTGCGCATTGGTGGCCGGCGCCGGGGCCGTTGTCCCGGCAATCGCCGCTGGCGCCGCCCCGTCTGTGGCGGTGGTCGTCGCCGCACCCGGCCCGCCGTCCATCGCGAAAGCCGTGGCGGCGCTGACAGTGGCAGCCACGAACAGACTGCCGATGGCGACCTTCGTCTTCGTAAATCGCGTGGCCATCAGTCGTCGTCCTCTCGCTCGATGCCGTCTTCGTGGTCGTCATCCCCGGCCGGGCCGGGGCTGGTGGCCAAACTCACGGTGTCGCTTGTTATCGCCGCCGCGTGGCCGGCCGCTGGCGTGGCCGCGGAAACGGCGGCCCCGGCCGCAACCGAGGACAGCGGCGCCGGGCTCCCTGCGTTGCCGTGGTCCGTCGTCCCGGGGCGGACGAGTGCTCCGGCAAGGAGCACGCCGCCGAACACCGACCCCGCGACCAGTAGCGTTACCTTCTCCATTGGAGGCCTCCCTTGCTTTGCTTCTTCCCAGTCTGGGGATCGTTGATTGGTGCCTGCTGAGAACAACCTTGGAAGATTCACAGGTTTCTCGTTCCTATCTGTGGTTCGATAGGGAGGTGCACATCCTGCTGGTTGAAGACGAGGCGCGGCTTGCCACCGCGGTGAGGCGCGCCCTCCAGGAAGAGGGCCACGTGGTCGATTGGCTGGCCGATGGCGATGAAGCCCTCATCCAGGCTGAGACCCAGTCCTACGAAGCCATCGTCCTCGACGTCATGCTCCCTGGCCTCGACGGGTACGCCATCGCCCAACGCTTGCGGAAGGCTGGCACGGCGACACCGATCCTCATGCTCACGGCGAAGGATGCCGTATCCGACCGCGTCCGCGGCCTCGACTCCGGCGCCGATGACTACCTCGTCAAGCCGTTCGCCCTGTCCGAACTGCTCGCCCGCGTCCGCGCCCTCGGGCGGCGCTCGCGCGAAGCGATCCGTGGGGGCAAACGGATCGAACTGACGAGCAAGGAGTTCGCCCTCCTGGACCTCGGCGACCCCGGCCGCCTCCGCCAGCTCCTCCTCATCGTCCTCGACAACGCCCTCAAGTACACGCCGGCCGGCGGCACCGTCGCGGTGAACGCCCGCGCCACCGGCCGCCGCATCGAAGTCAGCGTGCAGGACACCGGGCGTGGCATCTCCGCCGAGGACCAGGCCCACCTCTTCGACCGCTTCTACCGGGTCGATGCCGGCCGCACCCGCGGCGACCGTGGGGGCAGCGGGCTCGGTCTCGCCATCGCTCGCGAACTCGCCGAAGCGCACGGTGGCCGGATCACCGTGGAGTCGGCGAGGGGGGCCGGCAGCAAGTTCATTATCCGGCTGCCGAGAGCGCACTGATGCAGCACAACGATAGCTTCCGCGCGATGAACACCGGCGTTGACCTGCTGGTCGAATCAGCGGGCATGCCCCCGATCGACCTGTTCGTGTCGGTGAAGATGCTCTTCGAAGCCCAGGAGCAGCGCTTCAGCCGCTTTCGCCCATCCAGCCTCCTCGCCAGGCTCAACAGCGGCGAGGAAGTGGCCGACGCCTGGTTCGCCGCCGGCTGCCGCCTCGCCCTTGAGGCGTACGACTTCACCGGCGGCCTGTACAACCCCATGGTCCTCCCGGCCCTGCGCGAGGCCGGCTACGACCGCAGCTTCGAGTCCATCGAAGCCGGCGGCGCCCCCCGGCCCCAGCCAGTCCCCGACCCGCGTGAATGCCTCCAGTTCGACGGCGACAGCGTGCGTCTCTCCCACGGCCAGCTCGACCTCGGCGGCGTCATCAAGGGCTGGACGGTGGACCTCGCTGTCGAACTCTTCCCCGGCCGCTTTGAGGGCATCTTCGTCAACGCGGGCGGCGACCTTCGGGGCGAGGGCGCGGAGACCGGCTATGACGGCTGGCTGGTCACCGTCGAGCG
>JBJXGC010000069.1:0-7024 GCA_046154545.1 Dehalococcoidia bacterium
TCATCTATGATTCGCCCAATGGAACGCACCCGACTCGGCCCATCCGACCTCCAGGTCTCACGCCTCTGCCTTGGGACCATGCAGTTCGGCTGGACTGCGAGCGAGGAGGCATCCTTCGCTGTGCTCGATGCCTACGTCGCCGCCGGCGGCAACTTTATCGATACAGCCGACATCTACTCCAGTTGGAAGCCGGGCAACCGCGGCGGTGAGAGCGAAGAGACCATCGGCCGATGGCTGGCTGCCCGTGGGAACCGCGCCGGCATGGTCCTCGCCACCAAGGTCCGCGGCCGCATGTGGCCAGGCCCGGCGGGTGAAGGGCTCAACCGCCGCCACATCATCCAGTCGTGCGAGTACAGCCTGAAGCGCCTCCAGGTCGAGACGATTGACCTCTACCAGTTCCACTGGTTCGACGACGCTGTCCCCATCGATGAATCGCTCCGGGCCATCGAAGAGCTGATTGCCGCCGGTAAGGTCCGCTACGTTGGTTGTTCGAACCACCCGCCCGCCAAGCTTGCGGCGGCACTCGACGCGGCGGCCGCGGCAGGCCTGCCGTCGTTCGTCTCGCTGCAGCCGCACCACAACCTGGTCCATCGTGGCGAATTAGAAGCCGCCCTCCAGGAGCTGTGTATCACCAGGGGCCTCGCTGTCATCCCGTATAGCCCCCTCGCCAAAGGCTTCCTGACCGGCAAGTACACGAAGGGTGGGCCGAAGGTCGAGAGTGCGCGGGCGAACGGCATGAAGGAGTACCGCACAGACGCGGGCTGGGCGGCGCTCGACGCGGTGCGTGAGGTGGCCGCTGCGAGGGCCACCACCTGTGCGGCGGTCGCCCTCGCCTGGCAGCTCGCCCAGCCGGGCATCACCGCGCCCATTGTGGGTGCGAACAGCCCGGCCCAACTCGCTGACCAGCTCCCGGCCCTACTCCTTGGGCTGTCGGCGGAAGAACTTGCGCGACTTGACGCGGCCAGCCGCCCCTTCCTCGCCGGGGGTGTTACCCCCGGCTGATTCCGGCGCCGCGTCCGGCGCCAGAATCTCGTCCGCCCCACCGCCGGTGGCGAACACGTTTTTCGGGTCGCGTTTCTCAAGGAAGAAGTCCAGAAACACCTTGCCGGCCGCTGCCGCCGGGAGGGCGAGGAGGATACCGGGGATACCAAGCAACTCGCCGCCGACGAGGATCGCGACGAGCACGACCAGCGGCTGCAGGCCGAGCGTGGCGCCATAGACGCGGGGCACGAGGAAGCGGTCCTCAAACTGCTGGTAGACCAGCAGCGCTATCAGGACGATGACCGCCTGCGTGGGCGATTCCGAGAACGCGCCGACCGTCGCCGGGACGATGGCGATGAACGCCCCGATGAGGGGAATGATATCGGCGAACGCGGCCAACACGCCGAACGCCAGCGGGTTATCGACGCCGACGATGGCCAGCACCACGGCCGTGTACACCCCGATGATCCCGGAGGTAATGATCTGGCCCCGGATGTATCCACCGACGACCCGGCCAAGCGCGTGCAGGATCCGGTCGGCGTCGGGTTCGCGGTCGTTGGGGATGAAGCGGTAGAGGTAGTCCCGCATACGGTGAGCGTCCGCCAGCAGGTAGGCCGTCAGCACCAGGACCGTGATTGCCGAAAGGACGCCGAAGAGGACGCGCTGTCCGTAGTCGATCGCGACGCTGCCCGAGATCAGGCCGGTCCAGTCGATGTCCTGCACGCGGTCGGAGATCTCGACGTTGATGCCGAAATTTGAGAGGAAGACCTCGAGGTCCCGGGCGTCTTCAGGCAGGCGGTCGCGGAGGGTCTGGAACTCGTCCACCATCGCCGGGACCACCATCGCGAACAGGCCGCCGATGATCGCCAGCACCATAAGCAGTACCGTGATGACGGCGAGCACGCGGGGGAAGCGCCAGCGTATGAAGAGTTCGACATACGGCAGCAAGGCCGCCATGAAAATCACGGCCACGATCATGAGGAGGACGACCGCCCAGATCTTGAGCAGCATCCAGATGCCGAACACGGCAAGGCCGATGAGCAGGAGCCCGCGCCAGGAGAGTTCGAGCTTGAGCAACAGGCGCCCCGTGGGTGGTGTTGCCGCTATCATGGGACTTTCGCGGGCTAGCTCCTACCGCGAACGGAGGCAGGCTGTTGATCACCTCGGTGGCGTCGTTCCTGAAGTACTTCGAAGCTGTGAACCGGCGGGCCATGCGCGATATCGGCGCGCTCCCGCCTGAAGCCGACGGCTGGACCCCGGCCACGGGCGACGGCGAGCGGGCCTGGGGCATCAACAAGCTCGTGGGCCATATGTGCGGGTCCCGGCTCTACTTCGCCAGCGCCTATTTCAACGAGGGCTGGGTCAGTCCGCCGGCGCCCGACGTCAGCAGCCGTGAGCGCTGGTTGCCGGCGCTCAAGGAGAGTTGCGACGCCTTCTCCCGGCGCCTCTCGGGAACGCCCGATGCCTGGCTCGAGCGGCGCATCGAGATGATCGATTCGAGCGGCTCACTCGCGGGCTGGCGGCTGCTCCTCATGATGATGGAGCACGACATCCACCACCGCAGCCAGATCGACACGTACGCCGGTCTCAACGGCTGGGAGGTCCCCCAGATCTACAACCGCACGGCCGAGACGATCGGGACGCTGCAAGAGGCCCAGCGCGCCAAACACGGGCACGCTGGGCCTGCAAACAGCCTGTAGCGGCGGGTTATCGCTGCGGTGCTGAAGACGGGGATGCGCCGAGCGGGATCGGCCGCGGCTCCTTCTCGAGCTTGTCGAGATCGAGTTGCGGGTCGAGGCTCTTCGCCACCGCGTCGAGGATGTCCTGGGGGACGGTGCCCGGGCCATCTTTCGAATAGCCGTTGACGTTGTAGTTCGTGCCCTTGCCGTCCCACCAGCCGAGCCCCGATTCGTTGCGGTAGCCGCCGCGGTCCGTGGGCTCTTGGCCGTCCTGGCGCGAGACGTTCACGTTGATAACCGCGCCGCCGGAGCCTTCCAGGTCCCAGTTCAGGTTGTAGGAGTTCCCCACGCCCACTGCCACATTGCCGCAGTTCTGGCCCAGTTCCGAGGCGCTCAGGTCCGTGCGGGTGATGCGATAGCCGGCTGGGACGGCCGGTGCGCGCAGTCCGAGGGCGATAACGTCGGCCCCCGTCAGGGTCCGCTGGGCGAAGAAGCAGGCCTGCTCAAAGTTCGGGTCCAGCGCCTTCGCGATAGCACGGACGATGTCCAGGCCCAGAGGGCCCGACCCCTTTCCGCCGCTCACCGAGAACTGGTATTTGCCATTGCTCCAGAAGGCGCTGTCGGCGCTGACGTAGCCGGGATAGACCTCGCTGCCCGCCGGGTCGCCGTTCGCGCTCACCGAAATGAAGCCACCGTTTGCCGGGTTCTCCCAGGTCGCATAGAAGCTCGCCGGCGGTGGGGTCGCCGCTGGAGGGTTGCAGGAGGCGTCGGGCGGGGTGAAGACCGTAAATGTGACGCCGCTCTCGGTGTACCCGGCCGGCACGGCCGGACGCGGGTCTCCCACGCCCATCGCCCCAAGGTCGGCCCAGCTCCCGCTATTCGGCCGGTAGAAGCAGGCCTGTGGGAGGCCCGGCGCGAGCTGGGCCAGCGCCTCGTCGATGACGGCTTCCACTTCCTTGTCCGACGGGCCGGGCAGGGGCGGGTAGATCGCCGGGGAAGGGGCCGAAGGTCCGCCACCGGCCGGGCCTTCGAAGGCCGGCGACACGCCGTAGGCGCCGTTGATCGTGTACTGGTAACCATCCCGCCAGAAGGTGGCCGAGCCGGGATATCGCACGTTCGCGTCCGGCGTTGGCTGTTGGACCTGCGTCACGGAGAGCGTGAGCTTCGTCCGGGTGTGCACATAGGTCGCCGTAAGCGTCAGGCGCGGTTCTTTGACCGAGCCGTCTGCCTCACACTGGCCGATGGCGGCAAAGCTAAGGCTGGTGAGCTGGAACCCGGCCCCCAGGGTGTTCATCGCGAACCCTCGCAGGCCCGGGTCGATCCTGCCGTCCTTGACGACGCCATCGATTGGCCCCTGGCAGCCGCCGTAGTACGGATACGAGCTCCGGGCTATGTCAGCGGCGGGCGCGTTGGTTGTGCCCGTCCCGCCACGGACCGGCTGGTTCGAGATGGGGCCAGCAGGCTCTCGGCTGCCGCCTCCTGCCAACCCCGGCGTGACGATGGTGTTGCCGCCGGCCTGTTGGCTGCCTGGCGAGTCGTTGTCGCCTGCGTCCGCGACGGCGTAGCCGGCGCCGAAGAGTGCGACGGCGGCGGCGAGCGACGCACCCCCTGTGAGGGCTCGTCTGAGTGAAATTGCGGGCATAGCCCATACCTCCAGTTACCCGAAACGCCGGGAGTTACAGTTCCCAACGCCGGCCGGCCCGAATTGGTTCCCGCGGCGTTGACCCGCGCTTTACTGATTCAGCGTACTCCGCCGGACGGCGAGGGATGTTGTTGATGACCAGCGCGGCACCGCTCGCCGCCCTGGCCAAAACGGCCACCGGCACTACATCCGGAAGACGCCCCACTTCGGCTCCGGGATGGGCGCGTTCATGGCCGCCGCGATGCCGAGGGCGATCACGCGGCGCGTATCCAGGGGGTCGATGACGCCGTCGTCCCAGAGCCGGGCGGTGCTGTAGTAGGGAGAGCCTTCGGTCTCGTAACGCTCGACCGTCGGCGCCTTGAACGCGGCCCGGGCCTCGTCGTCCAGCTCGTCCCCGCGGTCGAGGCGCACCTGGAGGAGGACGTTCGCGGCCTGTTCGCCTCCCATGACGGAGATGCGCGCGTTTGGCCACATCCAGAGCTGCCGCGGCGAGTAGGCCCGCCCACACATCGCGTAATTCCCGGCGCCGAAGCTCCCGCCGATGATGACCGTGAACTTCGGCACCTGGACGGTGGCGACGGCGGTCACCATCTTCGCCCCGTCCTTGGCGATCCCGGCGTTCTCGTACTGGCGCCCGACCATGAAGCCGGTGATGTTCTGGAGGAAGAGGAGCGGCACCTTGCGCTGGCCGCAGAGCTCGATGAAGTGCGCGCCCTTGAGTGCGCTCTCGCTGAAAAGGATGCCGTTGTTGGCGACGATGCCGACCGGGTAGCCGTGGATGTGGGCGAAGCCGCAGACGAGCGTCGGCCCATACCGCGCCTTGAACTCGTGGAAGCGCGAGCCATCGACCAGCCGGGCGACCACCTCGCGCACGTCGTATGTGTGGCGCGAGTCTGGTGAGACGATCCCGTAGAGCTCCTCCGGGTCGTGGACGGGCTCCTCGGGGGTCGTCAGCTCCCACGGCAGCTCCTGCTTGCGAGGGACGTTGGCCATGATGCTGCGGACGATCTGCAGGGCTTCGCCGTCGTCTTCAGCGAGGTGGTCGGCGACGCCGCTGATGCGCGTGTGGACGTCTGCGCCGCCCAGCTCTTCGGCGGTCGCGACTTCGCCCGTCGCCGCCTTCACCAGGGGCGGGCCGCCGAGGAAGATGGTCCCCGTGCCCCGGACGATCACCGTCTCGTCGCTCATGGCCGGGACATACGCCCCGCCGGCTGTGCACGAACCCATGACGGCCGCGACCTGGAAGATGCCCTTCGCACTCATGTTCGCCTGGTTGAAGAAGATGCGGCCGAAGTGCGTCCGGTCGGGGAAGATGTCGTGTTGGAGTGGCAGGAACGCGCCCCCGGAGTCCACGAGGTAGATGCAGGGCAGATGGTTCTGCTCTGCGATCTCCTGGGCGCGGAGATGCTTCTTCACGGTCAGCGGGTAGTAGGAGCCGCCCTTCACCGTCGCGTCATTCGCCGTGATGACGCATTCGTGGCCGCTCACGATGCCGATGCCCGTGACGATGCCCGCGCTCGGCACGTCGTCCTCGTAGACGCCGTCGGCGGCGAGCGGGCTCAGCTCGAGGAACGTCGTCGCCGGGTCGATCAGCCGCTGGATGCGCTCCCGCGCCAGCAGCTTGCCCCGCTCCCGGTGGCGCGCCACGTTCGCCTCGCCGCCGGCCAGGGTGACCCGGTCGAGCCGCGCTCGCAGGTCGGCGGCGAGGGCGAGGTTGGCGGCCCGGTTGGCCTTGTACTGCGGGTCACGCAAATCGACGCGGGTGGGGAGTTCCGGAGTGTCGTGCCAGTCCATGGAGGAAGAGTAGCGAGGAATGAGGAATGAGGCATGGGGTGGGACGAGGGCGGCATCGCCGGTAGCCGCGCTCGTCACGGACGCCTGGGGACGGTAGGCTCGCGCCATACCCTTCCCCGGAGTTCGCCTGATGGACGTCCTGAGCCTGTTTCGCCTCGATGGTGAGGTCGCCGTGGTCACCGGCGCGGGGACTGGTATCGGCCGGGGCATCGCACTCGGACTGGCCAGTGCTGGCGCCGATGTGGTCGTCGCCGGCCGGAGGCCAGAGATGATCGATGCCGTTGCCGCGGAGATCAGGGCGACCGGCCGCCGCTCTCTCGCCGTCCCCACGGACGTTATGGACGACGACCAGCTCCAACACCTCATCGACCGCACCGTCGCCGAGTTTGGCAAACTTGACATCTGGGTGAACAATGCGGGCGGCCTGCAAGGCGAGCGGCCAACCGTGCTGCGCATGCACTCGCGCGAGTCGTTCCAGCACATCCTCGACCTGAACTACGTCGCGCCTTGGGCGGCGATCGCGCGGGCCCAGGCCTCGATGGCACCCGGCGGGCGGATCATCAACGTGAGTTCGATCGCCGCGTTGCGGAACGGGACGCCAACGAACGGGCCCTATGGCGCCGCCAAAGCCGCGCTCAACCACATGACCAAAACCTACGCGCTGGAACTCTCGCGGCGGAAAATCCGTGTCAATGCCATTGCGCCGGGTCCAGTCGATACACCGGACATGCGCGGCTCGATGCGCATCGGCGATGAACAGGTCGCTGCAATGGGCGAAGGAGTGACGCTCGGGCGGCTGGGCACGGACGAGGACTTCGCCGCCGCGGCCGTTTACCTCGCTTCGAAGGCCTCCGATTGGGTGACCGGCCAGGTCCTGGTGGTGAGCGGCGGGCCGTAGCCACCAGTTCCCGGCCCGAGCGCGGTGCGG
>JBJXGC010000159.1:0-5874 GCA_046154545.1 Dehalococcoidia bacterium
GTGCGGACCTTCGGCGCACCGGCCAACCGGCTGCCGGCCAGCACCTCGTCCAGCTCCGCTTCGACAAGATCGAGGTAGTCCGGCTCGGCGAGGTCGCACTTCGTGATGACGACGATCCCGGAGGGGACGTCGAGGAGGTCGAGGATGGCGAGGTGCTCAAGCGTCTGGGGCATCGGGCCCTCATCGGCCGCCACGACGAGGAGGGCGAGATCGACGCCGCCGGCGCCGGCCAGCATGTTCTTGATGAAGCGCTCGTGGCCGGGCACATCGACGATGCTGACTTCCCGGCCGGAGGGCAGGGTCAGCCAGGCGAAGCCGAGGTCGATCGTCAGGCCGCGCTCTTTCTCCTCGCGGAGCCGGTCAGGGTCGATCCCGGTGAGGGCGCGGACGAGGGTGCTCTTGCCATGATCGACGTGTCCGGCGGTGCCGATGACGTACATTTGTTCGGAAGTTTAGCGGATGGAACCCGGTGGCGCGAAGCGCGCTTAAGACAGCAAACGCCAGCGCAGGCCCGGAAAACGGCCGAACCCACTATCGAGCGTGACGAACTCGCAGTCGTGTTCGATTGCGAGCGCAGCGAGGTAGGCGTCGGGGATGGCATTGCCTCGAAGATCCAGCGACTCGCACAACCCAAGGAATATTCCCCAATGGTCGGGGCCCGGGTTCAGGGGGACGGCCGACGGTGCGCTCCGCACAGCATGGACGAACGACCTGACTATCGCGGCGGAATACCTCCCGGCCAGTAGCCGTGGTTGGGTCGCGATTCGGAGCACCGCGCTAAGCGTCAGTTCAGACACGGCCCATCGTTCGCTTCCGTTGACCCTCTCTTCGAGCCATGCGCGGCCCTGACGATGAAAGCGGCTTTCCTCATTGAGCGCGTACATGAGGACGTTGACGTCAGGAAGCTCCACTGATGGAGTCCTCCCAGTCGAGGAGCGCCGAATTGTGGCTCGAGTCGAGGTCCGGTGGCAGGTTCAGTCTTACCGTTGGGAGGATGATTCGCTCTCGCGGCGCGGCTGTGGGGCACAGCTTCTCGCGGAGGGCCTCTTCGATAATCGCCGTGAGCGTCGTGCGCTCCTCAGCCGCCCGGACCTTCGCCCGGATCATCAGGTCGTCTTCAATGTTCAGTGTGGTTCGCATAGAAACAGATTAGCAGCCCGGCCGCGGGCGCGTCCCGCGGGTATCGCGTCCCCGCCGAGGCGATCGATGAAGTCGAGGACGGCTTCGTTGCTGGTCCAGTCGATGTCAACATCGGGGAATCCGCCATCGTTCCAGATCGGCAGCACGATCCGCTCCCGGGGCGCCCGGGGAGGGCCGACCAGCTTCTCGCGGAGGGCCTCTTTCGATGACCGCCGTGAGCGTCGTGCGCTCCTCGGCCGCGCGCACTTTGGCGCGGATCATGAGGTCGTCTTCGATATTCAGCGTCGTTCGCATAGAAACAGATTACCAGATCGACTCCGAGTTTGTGGGTACAGGCTATGCCGGAATGAGCTAGACTGCCGCCCATCACAGCGGGGACGCCCCAGTGCCCTGCACGAGCGAGGAGTCTCATGGCCTTCCGATTTCTGACCGGCGACACCGACGGGGTCATCTACGCGGGCGGGGCCCAGGGGGACCTCGTCTTCTACAAGGACGAAGCCCGCAACGGCACGCCACGCTGGGCGAATTCCGGGTCCGGCGCCGTCATCGGAAATGGCTGGGACGCGTTCACGCACGTGTTCACGGCCGGGAACGGCATCATCTACGCCGTCGCGCACAACGGCGACCTGCTCTATTTCCGGGATGTCGCCCGGGATGGCACGTCGCGCTGGTCCAACTCGTCGGGCCAGCGGATTGGCAGCGGCTGGCAAGATTTCAAACACATCATTAACGGCGATGACGGCGTCATCTACGCCGTTGCCGCGAACGGCGACCTCTACTTCTTCAGGGACAGCGTCCAGGACGGCAGCTCTTCCTGGGACGCGGCGAGCGGGACGATCATCGGCAGCGGCTGGGACGCCTTCACCCGGATCCTCCCCGGCGGCCAGGGCGTCATCTACGCCATCGATTCCAGCGGTGACCTCTTCTGGTTCAAGGATCAGGGCCGCGACGGCCAGGTGACCTGGGCGAACGGCGGGGCCGGGGTGAAGATCGGGACGGACTGGGGCAACTTCATCGATGTCATCTCGGCCGGTGACGGCGTCTTTTACGCGATTACGCCGGACGGCTTCATGGTCTTTCTCCAGGACCTTGGCCGTGACGGCACGGTGAACTGGGCCTTCAACGGGGCAGCCGTGACGCTTGGCGGCGGCTGGACGGCCGTGCCCGCGAAGACGCCGACGGTCCAGGGCTACTGTTCGCCGTTGAGCGTGGCTCCGGGAGAGACCGTGCGCTTCCACGTCTCGGCGCTCGCCCCCTACGACGTGTCCTTCCTCCGCCTGAAGCAGCAGGCCGAGGGCGAAGTGGGTGCGGTGGTGGCGACCGGCGCGCGCCAGGGCGGCGGGTTCAAGCCCTCGCCATCGGAGGCCTGGGCCGAGGGCTGCGGCTGGTCACCATCGTTCTCCTGGACAGTCCCGGCAGGGACGAGGACGGGCGTCTACTCGGCCCGCTGTACGGACTTTTCGGGCGAGAGCACGCACCTCTGCTTCGTCGTCCGCCCGGGCGCGGCGCCTCGCGGCGAAATCGCCCTGTTGGCCAACACCAACACCTGGAACGCCTACAACGACTACGGCGGCCGGTCGAAGTACACCAAGCCGGTCGGCGCGACGCTGAGCTTCGCACGGCCGAACGCCCAGATCAGCCCGCTCGAACTGAGCGTGATCGACCATCTCCTTCGAGCCGAACTCTGGCTCCACAACTGGCTGGAGGACGAAGGGTACAAGGTGGACATGTTCGCCGACGCCGACCTCCACAACGGCATCAGTAACTTCAGCGACTACAAGGCCGTGATCCTGAGCACCCACCCGGAGTACTGGTCAGCGCCGATGCTGGACGAGCTGGAGGCCTACATCGCGGCCGGGGGAAGCGTGCTCTACCTCGGGGGGAACGGGATCTTCGAGTGCGTGGAACTCGACCTGGCGAACGACCGGATGATCTGCATGGGCGGCGACAACTCGCGCAACCGGGACGACTTCTACTTCCGGAACCTCAACCCGCCGCGGTCCGAGCGGGCCGTCCTCGGGGTGGCTTATCGTTATGACAATTTTCTCACCTTCGGCCCGTTCCAGGTGTTGGCCGCCGGGCACCGGCTCTTCCAGGGCACCGGCCTCAGGAATGGCGACCCGATCGGCGCCACGGGGATCAACGGCGGCGGGGCCAGTGGCTGGGAGATGGACACCTCGATCGCCGGGCTGCGGCCGCCGGGTGTCATCGTCAGCGCCAATGGGGCAGACGACCGGGGTACGCCCCCGGCCAACCTCGTCGTCCTCGCGCGGGGGACAAATCCGGGGTTCGGGGCGGACATGACGGTCTACGACACGCCGGCCGGGGGGCGCGTCTTCTCGGCGGCGTCGATCAGCTTCGTGGGAAGCCTGATCGGGGACGCGAACCTGCAGCGGATCGTGAAGAACGTCCTGGCCGAGTGCGGCGCCACGACCTGAGGCGGGCTCCGGCACGAACGGTGGGATGGGCAAAGGCCGACGCCTAACAGTTAAGGCCACTGCCCGCGACCGCTCCCATGGGGTCGCGGTACCGTTGCCTCGATCGGGCCGCAGTTGTGGCGGCTGGGCGGCTGCCGGGTGGCCTTAACGCGAGGCCGCAGCCGCCGCCTCGGGCGAGATCCCCGCGGCTTTGAGCTTGCTGGTCGGGGTCTGGTTGCTCGGCATCCAGTACTGCTTCGTGTCGATCTCCTCGAGTTGCAGCTCACCGGCGAGGACGGCCCGCTTCCAGGCCTGGTGTTCGGGCTCGCGGGCGTGGAATTGGGGCATGACCTCGCGGGCGAAGAGTTCGAGGCTTTCGCAGATGTCTTCGTGCGTGTTGTTCCCGGCCTGGTTGAGGAGGATAACCTGGTCCACGTTCGACTCCTCGAAGCGGCGCAGCCGCTCGATCAGGGTCGCGGGCGAGCCGATGAGGCCGCCGCCCTTGCGGAGGGCTTCCTGGCCTTTGGGTGTCTCACGCCAGGCCTGGTACTCGTCCCAGATGTTGACCGTCCCCGGGGCCACGGGGCCATGCGAGTTGTAGAACTGGAGCGAGAACTGGAAGAAGGTCCAGCCTTCAGCCCGGCGAATAGCCTCTTCGTCGGTCGGTGCGCACATGAAGCCGCTGACGACGGCGATGTTGGGGTTGGCCTCGTAGGCGGCGAGCTTCTCCTGGTGCTTCGTGAAGTTGTTGTAGTAGGCGTTCACCCAGGCCCGGGCGGCCTCGCTGTTGACGAACTGGAAGCCAAGGGCGCCGATCCCACGCCGGCCCGCCATCTCGATCGTCTCGAGCTGCGAGCATGCGACCCAGAGCGGAGGGTGGGGCTTCTGGTAGGGCTTGGGGAGGACGTTCCGGAGGGGGAAGTCGAAGTATTCGCCGTGGTGCTCGGTGCCTTCGTCGCCGAACATCGGGATGATGGCCTGGACGGCCTCCTCCCAGACGGCCCGCTTGTCGCGGAAGCGGCGGTCGAAGGGGTGGAGTTCGGTGACGCTCGACCCTTCGCCCATGCCGAACTCGACGCGGCCGTCGCTCACGAGGTCGAGCATGGAGATGCGCTCGGCGACGCGGGCGGGGTGGTTGGTGGGGAGCTGGACGATGCCGTGGCCGAGGCGGATGTTCGTGGTGCGCTGGCTGGCCGCCGCGAGGAAGACTTCCGGCGCGGAAGAGTGGGAGTACTCCTCGAGGAAGTGGTGCTCGACCTCCCAGGCGTAGTCGTAGCCGAGGCGGTCGGCGAGTTCGACCTGGGAAAGCGCGTTTTTGACAAGCGCGTGCTCGCTATCGCGGGTCCAGGGGCGGGGGAGTTGGAGCTCGTAGAAGATGCCGAATTTCATGGTGCTGCCTCCGAAGCGCGGACCGCGCTGAGTAGTCGGCTGATTCTAAAGCGCCCGGAGCGAAGGCGGGCAACCAGTGCCGTGGGCTTCTCGCCGCCGCGGGCGGCCATCGCACTCCCTTGCAAGCACCTGCCGTAAACTGGAGACGTGGGGTATAACTATCGGAACTGGATAGAGCTGGCGCGGGGAGAACTCCAGCAAGCGGGCTTCGCCATGGAAACCGGCGGGTATCATTTCGTCGCCTTTCTCGCGCAGCAGGCGGCCGAGCAGGCGCTCAAAGGGCTATGGCTCTTCCGCGGCGATGGGCTCCCTCCCCGGTCGCACAACCTGGTCGAGTTGGCCCGCGCACTGAACGCTCCTGAAGAAACGATCGATGCCTGCGCCCGGTTGGGGCCACACTACATGGCGAGCCGCTATCCTGATGTCGCGGAAGGCAACCCGGCCGATAACTACACGCGGACGTTGGCCAGCGCACTCCTTCACGACGGAACAGCGATCTTTCAGTGGTGCACCGGCCAGGCAACCTAGGTGAACGGTACCCGAGGACATCGGAGAGAGGTGTTTCGTGGCACTCAAGCCAGTCGCCGTAGCCCGCGCTGAGGCCGACGCAGAGCAACGCGAGACGCTGGCTGCCGTGCGGCGCCTGGCCGGCCGCTGCCGTGACGAGCTGGGAGCCACGCAGGTCTACCTCTACGGCTCACGCGCCCGAGACGATTGGCACCGGGGAAGCGACTGCGACGTCCTGGTACTGAGCGCGCGGTTCTCGGGGATGAAGCTTTGGGAGAGCTGGCAGCTGATTGAACCGCTCTGGGACGGGCCGGTCTCGCTCCAGCCGGTGGGGCTGACCCCGGACGAGTTCGAGAACGCCCGGGGCAAGGGTGGGCTGGTCGATATGGCGCTCGCCGACGGTGTGATAGCGCAGCTCGAC
>JBJXGC010000170.1:0-5090 GCA_046154545.1 Dehalococcoidia bacterium
GCGAACTCTGTGACGCGATCACCCTCCTCATCGACAACCCCGAAGCGACGCTCGACGACCTCCTCACGATCGTGAAGGGCCCGGACTTCCCCACCTACGGCATCGCCCTCGTCGGCAAGGACAGCGAACAGGTCCGGCTCGCCTACGGAGAAGGCCACGGCCGCATCATCATGCAGGCCCGCACCAACATCGAAGAGAACGCCCGCGGGCGCACAGCGATCATCGTCACCGAGCTGCCCTACCAGGTGAACAAGGCGATGCTCATCGAGAAGATCGCCGACCTCGTGCGCGACGGCAAGATCGTTGGCATCGCCGACCTTCGGGATGAGTCCGACCGCCACGGCATGCGGATCAACATTGAACTGAAGCGCGAAGGCTCTGTCGCCACGATCAAGAACCTGCTCTACAAGCACACCGCCATGCGCTCGACCTTCGCCGTCAACATGATGGCGATCGTCGATGGCCAGCCCCGCCGCCTTGGCCTGAAGCGGGCGCTGGAACTCTACATCGACCATCGCCGTGAAGTGATCCGGCGGCGCACTGAGTACCAGCTCGAAAAGGCCCGCGAGCGGGAACACATCCTCCAGGGGCTCCTCCAGGCGATCGAGATGGTCGACCTCATCATCGCGGCGATCCGGGCCTCCGAATCGGCCGAGAACTCGCGCGATATCCTCCAGGGCGTCGGGGCTGTCATCGCTCAGCGCCTCCCGGCCAACACGCCGGCCGCCGTGGCCCGCCGGCTGACCGCGTCGAACCCGTTCACCTTCAGCGAGGTCCAGGCCCGGGCCATCCTCGACCTCCAGCTCCGCCGTCTCGCCGCACTCGAGCGGCAGACCCTCCAGGACGAATACGCAGCGGTGATCGAACAAATCGGCTACCTCGAGGACCTTCTCGCCAACCCGCGCAAGATCGACTTCCTCATCCGCGACGACGCCGCCGAAGTGAAGAAGAAGTATGGCGACGCCCGCCGCACGGAGATCGTCGAAGCCGACGCAGAGGACTTCAAGGAGGAGGACCTCGTCCCCCACCAGGAGAGCGTCCTTACCCTCAGCATTCGCAACTACATCAAGCGGATGGCACTCGAAGAGTTCCGCGTCCAGCAGCGCGGCGGCAAAGGCAGCCGCGGCGCCGCCATCCGCGAAGAAGACGCGGTGATGAAGCTCATCGTCTGCGACACACACGACCACCTCCTCTTCTTCAGCGACAAAGGCAAGGTCTACGCCCTTCGCGGCTACGACATCCCCGACCTCAAGAAGCAGTCGAAGGGCACGCCGGTCGTCAACCTTATCGACATGGAGGCGGGTGAACGCGTGACCGCGATCGTCGTGGTCAAGGACTACGCCAAGGACTTCCTCCTCCTCGCCACGAGAGACGGCATCATCAAGAAGACGAAGCTGAGCGAGTTCGAGGAGGTCCGGCGCAATGGCAAGATCGCCATGCGCCTCGACTCTACCGACCAGCTCATCGCGGTGAAGCTGGCAACCGAAAGCACCGAGGTCATCCTCGTCAGCAGCGAAGGACAGGCGATCCGCTTCAAGATTGACGACCTCCGCGACGCCAGCCGCTCCAGTGGGGGCGTGCGCGGCATCCGCCTCCCCGACGGCGCCTACGTCGTCGGCGTGGAGTCGAGCGACGAAGGACAGGACGTGCTGATCATCTCGGAGCGCGGCTTCGGCAAGCGCACGGCCCTCGACGAGTACCCGGTCCAGGGCCGTGGCGGCCAGGGCGTGCGGACGCTGAACGTGACCGACCGGACGGGCAAGGTAGCCGCTTGCCGCACGGTGAACCCCGACGAGCAGCTCCTCCTCGTCTCGCGCGATGGCATCGTCATCCGCACCAGGGTCGATACGATCAGCCGGATCGGCCGCAACACCCAGGGCGTGAGCGTCATGGGCGTCGCCGAAGGCGACCAGGTGGCCAGCATCGCCGCCTTCGCCATGGCCGACGAGACGCCCCCGAAGGGGACGAACGGGGCCACGCCGGAGTAGCGCGTCAACCGGACAAAAATCCACCCGATCATCACCAAGTTTCGCACCAAGAAGGCCGAAGGTTAGGTGGTGAACACGTGGCACACCATCAGTGGCGCGGCGATGAGCGTCCTCACGCTCCCCGGCCGGAGGATTCGCTGGAAACTGATGCTCCCGTATGCGTTCCTCACCGTCGCAATGGCGGCACTGGGGAGTTTCCTCATCATCCGCTTCGTGACCGGCTCGCTTGAAGAGCGGTTCACGAACCAGCTCGTTGAGTCCGGCCGCGTGGCTTCCGACGCAATGGTGAGACGCGAGCGCCTACAACTGACGACCCTCCGAAGCATCGCGTATTCGGAGGGGATGGCCGCTGCTGTTGAAAGCCGGGACAGCCGGGCGGTGGCGAACCTGGCTCATCCCGTGGCGGTGAACGCTCGGGCCGAACGAGTCGAGATATTAGATTCCCGGGGCAGCTCGCTCTTTGGCACGAGCCGCACGGCAGATGCGACGTACGCTCCATCCGGCGCCGAGCCGTTCGGCCAGTGGTCGATCGTCGCGGATGTACTCGCCGGCCGGCATGACGAGGTCGGTGACAAGTGGGCGCAACTGGTCTGGACGGCTGACGGCATGGCCCTGTTCACGGCCGGACCGGTCATCGGGGACGACGGGCGGGTCGTCGGCGTTGTGCTTGTGGGCAGCCTTCTCGCCCCGTTCTTACCTTCGGTCAAGGGCGAGGCCCTCGCCGACGTGACGGTCTACGACCTTGATGGCGAACCCCTAGCCTCAACATTCGTGGTAAACGATCTGGAGCGCAAGACGCTGCGTCCGCCGGGTCAACCGTCTGAGTCCACCCGAGGTCGTCCTCGCGTTCGCGCAGAGGTGTTCGGGCGCAGTTACGACCTGCTCTATGGCGAACTGGTCCTCCGCCGCGAGGTCGTCGGGCTCTACTCCGTCGCACTGCCAAGCGGCTACATCGCCTCGGCCGGCACCAATACCGGTTGGCGGCTTGCACTCCTCTTCGGCGGCGCAACCCTGGGCGTGCTCGGTCTTGGTCTCGTGCTGGGACAACAACTTACGCGTCCGCTTCTCCGCCTGGTCAGCGTGGCCCGCCAGGTGGCGAGCGGCGACCTCAGCGCACGCTCGGGACTGGACGCCGCGGACGAAATCGGCCAACTGGCAGCGTCGATCGACGTCATGACACAACGCCTCCAGCGCCAGCACATGGCGACGATCGGCGCGCTGGCGTCAGCCATCGACGCGCGCGACCCGCATACTGCTGGCCACTCCGTGCGGGTAGGTAACCTCTCGGTCGAACTCGGCCGCGAAATGGGGCTGAAGGGCGGCGCCCTTCACCACTTGCAGGTGGGCGGCTTGCTTCATGACGTCGGGAAAATAGGCATCCGGGACAGCATCTTGCTCAAGGAAGGACGGCTGACCGCTGAGGAGCGGCGGCTGATCGAAGAGCATCCTCAGATCGGCCTTCGCATCCTCGAGCCGGCCGGCCTGCCACCCGAGGTACTCGCCATCGTCGGCGGCCACCACGAGCGCGTGAACGGGACCGGGTACCCGAATCGCCTTCGCGACGAGGAGGTCACCGCGTTTCCGAGGATCGCCGCCGTCGCCGATGTCTACGACGCGCTGACGGCCGACCGGCCCTACCGAAAGGCAATGTCCGTCCATGAAGTGCTCGAGATGCTGGAGCGAGAGGCCGGAGACGGACTCCTCGACCCAGACGTGGTGCAGGCGATGCGGCGGATTGCCGGCGCATGGGAGGAGATGCGGCGCGGCGAAGCCGGGCTCACCATCAAGCTCCTCGGCTCCGTGGAGGCGGCCTGATGAGGCACGCTTTCGGCAGCGTACTCGCCGTAGTCGCCGCTGTCGGCGCATGTTTCGGCGCCACGTTTGCGGGCAGGGTCATCGCGCTGTCCGGCTCTGTGGCCACGGAAGTCAGCCTCGACCTTCGTTCGGCGTTGGCAGCCGACTACTCGGAGGACACGGACGCGCCACAGCTGCCCGCACTTCGCCCGGCCGTCATCGATGCGATAGATGCCGACGATGGTCCGGCAGCGGACGAGAGCCGCCCCAATGCTCGCCCAGCGTTCATCCCGCCGGGCGCTCCGATTCACCAGCCCGGACCCACAGTGGAGGTGGATCGGATTCCCACGGCGAAGCCCGCCGGCCGGGGGGCCAACGCGACTCCGGGCCCGCCCGATCCCACGCCAACGCCCGGGATGACGACGCCGGGCATGGCGACGCCTTCGCCCGTGCCGACACCCGTCAGTACGCCTACTCCAGCCAACACGACACGCCCCGCTCCCCGCAAGTCGCCGGCGCCCGCGGACAGCCCAACGCCGACCCTCGAGCCAACATCGATGCCAACGCCTACGGCCAGTCCAACTGCGACCGTCGAGCCAACATCGACGCCTACGCCCACTCCTACAGCCATGCCGACCGCGTCCGCCCCGCTTACTCCGACGCAGATCCCGCCGCCTAGCCCAACTCCCGCACCAACGACGGCAGACACGCCGGTGGCAACGCCAGGCGTGACCCCAACGGCTGCTCCGCCAGCCACGAGCACACCGTCGAATGGCAACGGCGGCGTTGGTAACGGCAACGGCAACGGCAACGACAAGCACTGATGCCCGTGGGGCTCAGCTCTGCCCGAACACGTTGCACGCCAGGGTAGGTCTTGGCGTCTGACGGCGGCGCGCCCGAGGGTGTTGCTGGCAGCGCTTGGCCCCAAATGTCGGGAGCTTCTTCCTGGCGTCAGGGCGGGCCGACTTCCACCTACGCGCGGGCGCTGTGTGAGGCCGTTAAGGTCTTCGCCCGGTGTCGTTCGTTCCATGCGGCAACCGTAGCCCCGGACGCGGGGCGTGTCCCTACCCCAAAGTAAAGATGACGTCCCATCGTGAGCCCGCGCTCGGTGCAGCCGACGCGCGCGTCCCCCCGGGTTGCTGGAATCAATTCCACCCCGACCAAGCGGGCACCGAGGAAGTCTGGTAGCGCGTGGGGGATTCGAACCCCCGATCTCCGCCTTGAAAGGGCGGCGTCCTGGGCCTCTAGACGAACGCGCCGCAGCCCCCAAAGCGTAGCACGGCCCACGCCGTAGCCGCGAGGCGCGCC
>JBJXGC010000183.1:0-4822 GCA_046154545.1 Dehalococcoidia bacterium
GGCTCCTGCTCTTTGGTTGCGTGCGGGGCAGGATCGCGGGGTTGGGGGTTAGGGGCTAGGGGTTAGGGGTTGGGGGTTAGGGGCTAGGGGTTAGGGGTTAGGGGTTGGGTTAGGGGATGGTCGGGCGGCGGCGATCTTGGCGATCGTGTTCCAGTTGCGAGTGGTGATCGACTTGCCGAACTCTTTTTCCAGGATTTGCATCGCGTCAACGGTGCGATGATCGGGCGAGACGGTGAGGACGCTGAAGACGTCGGCGCCTGCGACGCGAAGGATGCGGAAGCCGCCGTCGGGTGAGGTGTACGGGAGCTTGAGCTTGCTCGCCGACGGAGCGGGCAGCAGCGTGACGTAGAGGCGCGTGTCCGGCGTCACGACGATGCCGGCGAAGGGGGCGGCGGCGAGCATCGCACGGATCTGGTCCACGGTGCGGATGATCACGCTGATGTCGCGCCCGGTGGCATCATGCAGTTTCGCCGCGAGCTTCGCGCCGACGGTGGCGGCGGTGCCTCCGGACGCGGTGAAGACGACGTTGCCGCTGGCAAGGATCGTCTTCACCTTGGTGAAGCCGATATCGGCGCACATCGCGCGCAGGTCGGCCATCGCGATGATGTTGTTGCCGCCGACATTGATGCCGCGCAGGAACGCCGCATAGTCGGTGGTTGGGCTGCGTTTCGTGGTGGGTTTGGTCATGCGCGTGGGATCGAGGATGGCGGAGGGGGAGGGATTCGAACCCTCGATTGCGATTACTCACAATAAGCGCTTAGCAGGCGCCCGCACTAGGCCACTATGCGACCCCTCCGCACACTGACATTGTATGGGGCAGGGGCCGATTGGGTCACCCAGCGGCAAAGCGGTTCGCGCCCCCGATGCGCGCGGCGGACGCCAGGCTGAAACCGGGTGGCTACGAACGGGGCACGGAGTCTCCACCGGCCGGGGCATGAGCGCGCGCGACAATCGCTTCCATGCAAACAGCAACCATCGACACTGGCGAACACCGGCTCCACCAGCGCTTCCCGAGCTGGATCAAGGTAACGGTCGCGGATGACGCCGGGAGGACGGGCCAGGCCACCCTGGTGGACGTGTCGGCGAGCGGGGCGTTGGTCGCTATGCCTACGGGCAGCACGGTCAGCGGCGAAGGCCGGATCTGGATCGACGAGGGCGGCGTCTGTCGCTCCCTCGCCTACAAGATGGTTGACCAAACGCCGTGCTGGGAAGGGACACTGGTGCGCCTGCAATTCACGCACCTCAGTGACGAGGATGTCGAGCACCTGGTCGGCGTGCTCGCAAACGTGTCCTCCGATTCGACAGGTATGCATCGCTGGATTGCGTCGGGAAGGGGCCTTCTCGGCCAGCCACAACCTGCTACGCACCGGCGGCTGCGGCTCGCCTGAGCTTTGCGGGGCCACCGACTACACTGGGCCTGTGTCCACTGCTGTCGTGGTCGTGATCTTCACCGTTATCGACGAGCAGCTTTCGGCGCTGCTGATTGAGCGCGCCGCCGAGCCATACGCGGGCCAGTGGGCGCTCCCGGGCGGGCTGCTGCTCGAAGGCGAGTCTCTGGAGGGCGCGGCCGCCAGAAAGCTCGCGGACGAGACAGGCGTCTCCGACGTCTACCTGGAACAGCTCTTCACCTTCGACCGCGTCCCGGGCGGCCAGGCCGACGTGGTCGTCGCCTACTTTGCCCTGGTCGATGTGGCCCGGACGCGTCTGCGAGGCGAGTTGGAGTGGCGGCCGGCCTGGCAGCCCGCTCGGGCGCTCCCGGCCCTCGCCTTCGAGAATGAGCGGATGCTCGCCTACGCCGAGCAACGGCTGCGGAGCAAGCTCGAATACTCGAACGTGGTCTACAGCCTCCTGCCCCGGCGGTTCACGCTGACGTCGATGCAGCGCGTGTACGAGGCGATCCTTGGCGAGACGGTGGACAAGCGGAACTTTCGCCGCCGGATGGTCAGCCTCGGGATCGTGCGGGAGACGGGCCAGACCGCGAAAGCCGGCGCGCACCGGCCGGCGATGCTGTACGAGTTCACCAGCCGCGAACCGATGATCCTCTGAGCGTCGCGTACGCGCTGCTTTCTCCGGTTGGCCGGGACGAATACTTGGTTGCCAACTAATTAGCTGAGAAGCACTATGTCCGCGTGCTCAGATCACTGCTCCCGGGCGAATATGCTGTCCTCGGGCTCCTCTCACTGCGGCCGATGCACGGCTACGAGATGGCGCGGTTCTTCGACCGCGACGACCTGAGCGAGGTCTGCCCGCTGGACCAGGGACTGCTCTACACCTACCTCCGAAACGTCGAGGAGCGCGGACTGGTGGCCTGGGAGGAGGTCCGAGTCGGCCTGCGGCCACCACGGAAACGGTACCAGTTGACGGGTGAGGGGACGGCGGCCGTCGAAGGCTGGCTGCGGACGCCGGTGGCGCGCATGCGAGAAGTGCGGCTGGACCTGCTCCTGAAGCTCTACTTCCTCGACCAGCGCGACCCGGAGGGGCTGCGCCGGCTGGTGGCTTCACAACTGGAAGCGTGCGAAGCCTACGCTGCGCGGCTCGCGGCCCGGACGGAGACGAGCGATGGGTTCGCTCACCTCGTAGCGACGCCGAAGCTCTCGGCGGCGGAGGCAACCCTGGGCTGGCTGCGCCGCTATGCCGCAGGGATCGCGGCGGAGGGCGCGACATGACGGAGGGATGGCGGCGATACGCTTGCTGGCTGTCCGTCCTCGTCGCCCTGGCCACCCCCGGTAGCGCCTGCACGGAAACCACTGGCGGGCCGTCCGAGAGGACGATCACGGTCTTCGCCGCCGCCTCGCTGACCGAGACATTCGCGGAGATCGGCAAGGCCTTCGAAGCGGAGCATGAGGGCGCACGTGTCGCCTTCAGCTTCGGCGCCTCGTCTGCGTTGGCGACGCAGATCAGCGAAGGAGCGCCAGCAGATGTGTTCGCTGCCGCGGACACGGCAACCATGGAGCGAGTCAGCGGACGCGCCGGAACGCCGGGTCCGCGTGTCTTTGCGACGAATGCGCTCGTCGTCGTGGTCCCGCGCCGGGCGGGCGGGCTCACCACCTTCGCCGACCTCGCCGACCCCGGCACGCGGCTGGTCCTGGCGGCGAGAGATGTGCCGATCGGCAAGTACGCCCGGGAAGTGCTGGCGAAAGCGTCGGGCGAGGGCGGGATCGCAAGCGACTTCGCGGCCCGCGTCCTGGCGAACCTGAAAAGCGAGGAGACGAACACGCGGGCCGTGCTTTCGAAGGTCCAGCTGGGGGAAGCCGACGCCGGGATCGTCTACAGGACCGACGTCGCCGCGGCCGCGGGCGACGTGACGGTCATCGAGATCCCCGCCGCCTACAACGTGACGGCCGAGTACCTCGTGGCGGCCCTCGCCGGGGCCGAACATCCGGACCTGGCGGCGGGCTTTGTTGAGTACCTCCTCTCGCCGGGGGCGCAGGCCACGCTCGTGGCGAGGGGGTTCGGCGGCGTCTCGGGCGCGACAGGCGCTCGATGAGCGGCCCGCGCCAGGACCGGGCGGCGCTGGCCGCGGTCGCCGTGCTGGCCGGGGCGTTCGCCCTCTTCTTCCTGCTGCCGCTGGCCGGACTGGTGGAACGGGCGGCGAGGGACGGGGACACCTGGAAGATCATGACGAACGCCACGGTGCGGGACGCCCTCGTCCTCTCACTCTGGACATCAGCGGTAACGGTCGTCCTGGCGGTCGTGCTCGGCACGCCGGTGGCCTACCTGCTGGCCCGGGCGCGGTTCCGGGGGCGGCGGCTGGTGAGCGCGCTGGTGGACCTGCCCATCGTGCTGCCGCCGACGGTTGCCGGCGTTGCCCTGCTCACGGCGTTTGGGCGGCGCGGTCTCGTGGGCGAACCGCTCGAAGCCTGGACAGGCCTCACGTTCGGGTTCACGACGACAGCCGTGATCATGGCCCAGCTCCTGGTGGCGGCGCCCTTCTACGTCCGCGCCGCGATCAGCGGCTTCGAAGGCGCCGATGTCCAGCTTGAGCAGGTGGCGTACACCCTCGGCGCATCACGGTTACGGACGTTCTTCCGGATCGTCGTACCGCAAGCGCGGGCGCCCCTCGCGGCGGGGGTGGTACTGGCCTGGTCCCGGGCGATGGGAGAGCTGGGGGCGACGCTCATCTTCGCGGGCAACTTCCCCGGGAAGACACAGACGCTGCCGCTGGCGATCATCCAGGCCTTTGAAGGCAGCGCTCTGGCCCTCTCCGGCGCTGTGGCGATGTCGCTCGTCCTGCTCGTGGCCGCCCTCTGCGTGCTGGTGGCCTTCCGCTACGCCTCGGAACGGCCGGCCCGGCGATGAGCCTCGACTTCCAGGCCACCATGCGGCTCGGCGCGTTCGACTATGCAGCGGCGTTTAAGGCCGAGCAGGAGATCGTGGTGCTCTTCGGACACTCCGGCGCCGGGAAGAGCGTGACGCTGCAGGTCGCCGCGGGCCTCCTTCGCCCACGCAGCGGGCGGGTGGTGATCGACGGGACGCTGGTCTGCGACACGGAGGCGGGCGTGCACCTCCCACCCCAGCGCCGGAACGTGGGCTACGTGGTCCAGGAGTTGGCGCTCTTTCCCCACATGACCGTCGCCGAGAACGTTGCCTTCGGGATGCGCGGCAGCGAACGCGAATCGCGGGTGAACGCCCTGCTGTCTCTGCTCGACCTCGAGGGCTTCGGCGAGCGGCGGCCACTGACGTTGAGCGGCGGCCAACGGCAACGGGTGGCCCTCGCCCGGGCTTTGGGCCGCGACGCCCGGGTACTGCTCCTCGACGAACCGTTCTCGGCCCTGGACGAGTCGCTCCGGGCATCACTGCGGGTGGAGCTGTTGCGGCTGCG
>JBJXGC010000204.1:0-7245 GCA_046154545.1 Dehalococcoidia bacterium
GGTCCACGAAGTCGATCTCGCGACCACGCAGCCGCGCCGGCAGCGCCGCGTCAGCGTGCGCCTGGAGGAAGCGGCCGAGTTCGTCGTAGAAGAGCCACCAGACGACCGGCTCAGTCTCGGAGAGGAAGGCGAGCATGTGGGCCGGCGCCGAGGCCGGTGCGCCGAAGCGTAGGCTTTCGTGGCGCCCGGCCTCCATGTGGACCGCCAGCCAGCCATCGGCGTGGCCATCGACCAGGTCGCCCGAACGTTCCCGCGTGACCGTGCCATCGTACTTGCGCTTGAAAATCCGCACCGGGTTAGGCATGCCGGCTTTTCCAGCCGCCCTCGACCCGTGCACCCACCAGCTCCCGCAACTCCCGCGTCTCCGGGAAGCGCCCATGCGACTTCGTGGAGAAGATGGTATCCCCCTCGCACGCCACTTCGAACACCCCACCCGATCCCGGCACCAGCGTGACCCCTGCAAGGGAGTCGCCGAACGTATGGAGCAGCTCCTGGGCCAGCCAGGCCGCCCGCGGCAGGAAGTTGCACTTCGTGCAGTAGGTGATTGAGATCCTCGGTGGCGAGTCCATGCTTCTCCCTGAGTCCTGAGTCCTGAGTCCTGAGTCCTGAGTCCTGAGTCCTCAGTCCCGCTTGTTTCCCCACCCGTCCCAATACGTCACCGCCTCGACCGGCAGGCGCGGGCCCTCGCCGAAATGCCCCACCGGCCAGCCGACGGGGATGACGGCCGCAATGTGGGCGTTTTCCGGGATGCCCAGCAGCGCCCGGACATCGTCCTCTCGCTGGCGGTGGAGGGTCGTGAGCACCGTGCCGAGGCCCAGCGCCCGCGCCGCCAGCATCAGGTTCTGGATCGCCGGGTAGATGCTGGACCCGCTGGAGATGCCCGTGTTCACGGCCAGCAGGAAGCCACAGGGGATGACGATGTATGGCACCTCGTGCATGTGTTCGGCGAGGTAGGTGCCGCGCTCCAGAGAGAGCTTCATCGACCGCCGGGCCTCGTCCGTCATGGGCGCGTCGAGGTTGTACTGGCCGACGTACTTCGTCCACTGCTCGTGGTAGATGCGCTGCAGTTCGCGTTTCTTCTCCGCATCGTGGACTACGAGGAAGCGCCAGGGCTGGACGTTCCCGCCGTTCGGCGCCCGCGTCGCGGCCCAGATGATCTTCCGGATGTGCTCCTCGGGCACCGGGTCCGGTTTCAGCCGCCGCATGGCGCGCTGCGTCCGCATCGCCTCGAAAATGTCGCCCTCAACCATCTGTGTGTCAGCCATCGTCCCGGACCCTCCAGTTGTCGGCGGATGATAGCGCTTCCCCGCCATCCGGCGGCGTCCCGGGCAGGCTCGGGGTTTTGCACCAGGCGTGGGGAACGGTACCGCGACCTCGCGGAAGCGGTCGGGCCCAGGCGACGAAGCGCGTCCATGCGGCGAGCACCCCTTCCTCCCCGCTTTGATCCAAAAGCCTAACCGCACCCTGCGTTCACGGTTTCGCCGCGCCGTCCGCTATAATCGCGCTCCGCCCACCCGGGCACACGACCACCAAACCAGAGGAGACCCACGTGAACATTCTCGAACGCATCCTTCGTCCTTCGAACGTCGCCTTCGCCCA
This sequence comes from Dehalococcoidia bacterium, assembly GCA_046154545.1. Taxonomy (GTDB): domain Bacteria; phylum Chloroflexota; class Dehalococcoidia; order Tepidiformales; family Tepidiformaceae; genus JBJXGC01. The sequence continues at coordinate 1,600 of JBJXGC010000204.1, forward strand.
TTGTGACGGCCCTTGCGGCGTCTATGACCCGGCCTCAGCCCGCATCGCCGCCGAGGCTGTCCTCTCGATGGAAAAGAAGCTGGCCGCCCTCGGCGACGGGCAGGACCTCGCCACCCAGAACACCCGAGGCCGCTTCATCGCGATCAAGGAGCAGCAGGCCGATCTCTGCAAGAAAGAGCTCAACATCCTCTGGAACGACTACTTCAAGCCGGAGCACATCGCCGCTATCCCTGACCTGCACGACATCTTCTGGCAGGCTGCCAAGCTCTGCTCGAAGAACAAGACCGAATCGAACCCGGACAACGGCGAGGCCCTGCTCGGCGCGATCGAGAAGGTCCACAACGCCTACTGGAAGTCGAAGAACCGCGACGTCGCCTTCTACCGCGCGGGCTAATGGAGCGCCCCGTCACGGGTGCGGGTCATCGAGGCCCGCACCCGTGACGGTTGCCCAGGAGTCGCGGCCCTCCGTGGCCGCGGGTGGCGTGCGCAGCCCGGCGCTGCCCACCACTGGTGTGCCGACCGCCGGGCGCCGGTCGGCGTCGCTGGGCCTCCCGCGATGAGGTCGCGCACGCTCCTCGGCGTGGCCGCGTTGTCGGCCGCGTTCGCTGCGGGGGCCGCCCGGCGGTCCGCGCGCTACGAGGTCGCGGGCCGTTCGATGCTCCCTACCCTTCGCGAGGGCGACTGGCTGCTCGTCGATAAGCGGGCTTACGGCCGTACTGCACCTCGCGCGGGCGACATCATAGTGGCGCTCGACCCTCGCGACGCCACCCGCCCCATCATCAAGCGTGTTTCCCGCCTCAGTGAAGACGGCGCCCTTTCGCTCCTCGGCGACAACCCGGGCTCATCGACCGATAGCCGTCACTTCGGCCTCGTCCCGGCCGCCCTGGTGCGTGGGCGGGTCTGTCTGCGCTACTGGCCCCGCCCCCGCCTGTTCTGAGGATCACGGTGGCCTCCCGGATCGCTCGTCATGGACCCGCGAGGTCCCGGAGCACAAGCACATCCGTCGGAAAGGCGAGCCCGGGAGGGGAATCCGGCCGGAAGTACTCGAGAGCGTCCAGCTCGTTGTCGGCCGTATGCAAGTGGCCGCCGGTCACGTCCCCCGCGAACCAGATGCCGACCGTGTGCTGCTTTGCGTTGTGAAAGTTGGAGTGGACGGCCACCACCTGCCCAAGGGCGACCTGGAGGCCGGTCTCCTCGCGGAATTCGCGCGCTGCTGCCTCGCGGACGTCCTCCTCCCACTCCACATACCCGCAGGGCACGCACCAGAGCCCCGCATACTCGCCTTTCGACCGCCGGCCGAGGAGGACGCGCCCCTCGCCGTCCCGGACGATGACGGCCACCCCGACGATCGGGTTGCGGTAGCGCACGAACCCACAACGGATGCAGCGTGGATACCGCTCGCCGCCTCGCACGTTGGAAACGAGCATCTGCCCGCAGTCGGGGCAGTACCATCCCCGCAGCCCGGAGGTCGCGATAAAGCTCGGGCCGCGCGCAACCGGGAAACCGTCCTCTTCAGTCACGTCGCTCACCTCTCGTGGCGATCACGTCGCCTGCCGGCTTCCCTGCCCGTTACGGCTGGGGCAGGCGCCCCTCAGCCCGCAGTCTGCACATGGTGATGAGGTCGTCCGCCACCTTGGCGAGGGCGATGGCCACGCTCTTGTTACTCGGCGTCTCACCGGGGCCCCAGTGCTCGCCGCCGCGAGAGATGACCACGTCCATCACCGCCGCAACCGCACCGATGTGGCGCATCACACGGGACGTGTCGGTCACCCCCGGTTCGGCGTCACCGCCGGCGATGCCCACGATGGCGAACGGCTTGCCCCCTGCCTGGGGGAGGTCGATGAAGTCCAGCGCGTTCTTCAGGCCCCCGGGGATGGCCCCATGGAAGGTCGGGACGCTCAGGACGAAGCCGTCGGCGGCCAGGCAGGCCGCCCGCCACGCCGAGACAGCGGCCGGGTACTGATCGTCTGCGCGTCCATCGAGGAGCGGCAGCGACCCGATCTCGAAGGTCTCGCACTGAGCGCCATCGGCCTGGAGCGCCTTGAGCGTGAACTGGAGCGCCCGTTCGGCACTGCTGCCCGTGCGCAGACTGCCGTTGATACCGAGGATCCGGATTGCCATGTGCTGAGCCTACCCGAGCGGTTCGCTTGGCGGGAGGGCGGTGTCACCCGGCTGGCCGGATTCGGCCCGGAGGGCCCGCGCGAATTCGGCCCCGATCAGAAGGATGGAGGCGTTGATGAACATCCAGAGGAGAAAAGCCATCGCCGTCCCGAAGCCGGCATAGACCGCCGTGTCTCGTTGGAAAGGCGTCAGGTTGAAGAAGGCCGCATACCCGTTTTTGGTGATCTCGAACAGGATCGTCGCCATGGCCGCGGCGGCCAGCGCCTCACGCCAACGCGGCCGCCCGCTCGGGACGTAGTGGTAGAGCAGCGCGAACATCGCGAACGACGACACGCCGGCCAGTCCGTACGAGGCCGCACGCAAGGCCGTATTCGTATCGAAGGCGAACGGCCCCACCGTGCCCGCCCGCTCGATCGCGATCTGGAGGGCCGCCGTGAGGGCGACGAACACCAGGATGAGGGCGCCCAGGCAGGGCACGATCGCCAGGTCGACGAGCTTCCCCCGCCAGTATGGCCGCGGGTTTGGCGCATGGGTGGCGACGTTCAGGCCGCGCCTCACCGCCGTGAAGATGCCGCTCGCTGACCACAGGAGAATCGCTACCCCGACGCCGAGGCCGGCGATGCTGATGTCCTGTGCCCGCCGGACGATCTCGGCCACGTTGCCGCGGACCGCTTCCGTCTCCTTCAGGCGAATCTGGTCAAACACGAACGTCTCGATCCGCCGCTCATCGACCACGAGGCCGAAGATGGAGAGGACGATCAGGCTCACGGGGACGAGCGAGAAGATGCCGTAGTAGGCGATCGCCGCCGCGTAGGTGCCGCAGTTGTCGGCCAGGTAGAGCCGCACCGTCCGCACCAGCACCCGGTACGGCGCCCGGATGGCGATGCCCGCCCGGGAGGCCCGAAGCCGCCGGCCCAAGCGGGCGCGCGTGGCGTTCGCGGCCGCCGGGCCGACCGGGGGGCGGACTGCCTGCTCGCGCATACCTTCATCATCGTCCAGAAACCGTGCGCGCTCCAGCGCGAGCCCGTTGACAACGCACGGCGTCCCGCAGAAGCTACGCGCCACTTCACCAGAGAGCGGACAGCATGCGGCGCCGGACCTTCCTCTCGGCCCTCCCTGCGGCCACTGCCCTCGCGTCCGGCCTGGCCGCCTCCATACCGCCGCGCCACGCCCGCGCCGCGCCCGCACGGTTCGTCACGGAGTACATCCGTGACCCGCCGCCAGCCGTCCGCGGCGCTTTCCAGTACGCGCTCGATCAGTGGGCCCGCGTCCTCACCTCGGACGTGCAAATCCCACTGCAAATGAGCTGGGACACGTTCGGGTTCCCGGTGGGCGTCAACGTGGGCCGAGTCGTCAACTTCCCCGGGGCGCCGCGCAGAGATGTCATCTACCCGGCCACGCTGGCGAACCGCATCGCCGGTTCGCGCGTCGCCCAGGGGGCGAACGACTTCCGGGTCGGCTTCAACGCACGGGTCTCCGTCACAGGCGTTCCCGACGTGTTCTCGTGGTACCTCGGCACCGATGGCCGACCCTCACCGGTGGAGTTCGACCTCGTGACGTCCGCGATGGCCGCAATCGGGTATGCCCTCGGGCAGGGCGGCACGTTCCGGACCGCCGGCACGGCCGGCCAGTTCGGAACGACCGCAGGGACTCCGTACATCTTCGACACACTGCTCAGGGATGCTTCGGGGAAGCCGCTCCTGGACTATCTGAACAACTCGGCCGAACTGGGAGATGCGCTTCGTGCCGGCGCGCTGGTCGATGGGCCGCGCGTCCGTGTGGCCGGTGGCCCGTTCCGATTCGCCGAGTATACGGGCACGCTCGACCCGGAGACGGTCTCCACCTGCGCAGGTGACGCGCTCTTCAGCGCCTTCGCTCTTCTCCCGGGAGTCGCCGTGCGCGCCCCGTCGGCGATCGATGTGGCCATCCTCGGAGACATGGGTTGGGGGGCGCCATGAGAATTCTCTCGTTTGGCCGTCAGGACCAACACGGCGAACCGGGGGCGTTCGCGACGTTCGAAGACACCATCGCGCTTGCGGCGTCCGGCGGATGTGCCGTCGAGCCACGTGAGGTGCAGGTGGAGGCGACCGTTCGCCGTGCGCTGGCCCAACGAGCCGGCCAGACAGCGACCCTGACGATCAATTTCGAGCCGGACTTCCCCGACATCGCGCGGCCGGCGGTCCTCCGTGCTGCTGAGATCTGGGGCGGGCTGCTCGCGTCTCCCGTGGAGATCATCATCGGCGCAACCTGGTTTGCTGGCCCACCCGGTCTCCTGGGGCTCTGCCTCCCAAACGAAGTCAGGGACTTTCAGCGTGCGCCGGTGGCCGGGACGCTCTACCCACTCGCCCTCGCGAACCGGATCGCTGGTGGCCGCGTCTCCTCCGGCTCCGATATGGAGATCCTCTTCAACGCCGATGAGGACGCCTGGTACTACGGCCTCGACGCGAAGCCACGCCCCACCCAGTTCGAACTGCTGACGGTCGCGTTGCACGAGATCGGCCATGGGATCGGACACTACGGCAGCTTGCTCGCCCTTGATATCGGCCAGCCGCCCCGGGTCTTCGATCGCTTCGTGGCCGGGCGCTTGGGCCAGCGCATGCTCGATTACGAGCCCGTCTCGCGGGCCATGACGGACGAGCTCGTGCTGGGCGGGAACTTCGCCGGCCCGAACGCCCGCGCTGTCGCACTCACTGGCTCGCAGAGTTTGCGGCTCCACCCAAGCGGGCATCGCTACGGCACCGCTTTCTGCGACAACCGGCCCCAAAACCTCATGGGCACCCCGTACAATCCCGGTACCATCGGCCGGCCAGACGACGTGCTCCTCGCCATGCTGCGCGACCTCGGCTGGGGCACGGCGCCAACGGCCAGCCCGGTCTTCCGCCGTACTACGACGCCGATCGTCACTCGCGACTGACGCCGCCCCCCGCCAGGGCGTCGATAGCCTCGTCCCAGGCGGGTATCACCTCGCGCCAGGCAAACCGCGCGGCCGCCGCCCGGAACGGCTGGCTGTCCGGTCGCGGCCCCTGAAGCAGTGCGCGCAGGAGGCCGTCGAAACGAGGTTCGTCCTCCCAGAGGCAGGCGGCGTGCTGGTCCGCCGGTACCAGCGCCGGGTAGTTGTAACGGGCTGGCGCGAGCGGGATACATCCGCAGTACATCGCCTCGACCATGCCGATGCCGAAGAACTCGTGCCGCGTCGTGCTGACGGCGATGTCGCTCTCCCAGAGCAGCCGTGCGTAGTCCGTCCGATCAGCGACGCGCCCGAACTGCACGACCCGCTCCCCGAGCTGAGCGGGCAGGTCCAGCACCGCCGGGCTGGGGTTCAGCCCCGGGTCGCCAGCGATCGCGACCCGAAAATCCACCCCATCGTCCCGTAGCTTGAGTAAGGCCCGGGCGAAGAGCTCAGGCGCCTTGTCGAACTCCCAGCGATGGTTCCAGAGGATCAGCGGCGCCCCGGTCTTTCGGGGTTTCTCAGCCGGCCGCACCGCGTCGAGCCACTCCAGGTCCACGCCGACGGACAGCACCGTG
>JBJXGC010000205.1:0-3882 GCA_046154545.1 Dehalococcoidia bacterium
GGTCCACGAAGTCGATCTCGCGACCACGCAGCCGCGCCGGCAGCGCCGCGTCAGCGTGCGCCTGGAGGAAGCGGCCGAGTTCGTCGTAGAAGAGCCACCAGACGACCGGCTCAGTCTCGGAGAGGAAAGCGAGCATGTGGGCCGGCGCCGAGGCCGGCGCGCCGAAGCGTACGCTTTCGTGGCGCCCGGCCTCCATGTGGACCGCCAGCCATCCGTCCACCGTCGCGACATGGCGCCGTAGCCGTTCGCGGTGCTGCGCATGGGCACGTGGGAGCGTCCCCATCGCGGTCGGATATCGAGGTCGCCCTGGCGTAATGACGCGGGTGGCCATTGGATCGCAGGTGACTCACCGTAGCGTCTGCCCATCGACAACCGCAGAGCAGGTGCTCCGGCCGTTTGATTAGTCCCAGGGCTACGGAGCGAGGCCATTCTGCACAGCGAACACGCTCGCAGCTGTCCGCGAAGTCACACCCAGCTTGTTGTAGATGTGCTCGAGGTGGTGTTCGACCGTCTTCCCACTGAGGACGAGGGTCTTGGCGATCGAGCGATTCGAGTTGCCGCCGCAGAGCAGCTGCAGGACTTCGACCTCGCGGTCGGTGAGGGGTCCGGCTTTCTTCGGACGCAGCGGACGACCAGCCGGGCTCCCTCCCTGCGAGGCATGGAGCGCCTCATAGCAATCGCCGTCAAATTGGCTGCCGACCAGTGGAGCCATCGCCGCCAGCGCACGCCCGGCGTCCCAGCCGTCCGACCCCCGCGAGAGGATGGCGAACTGGTCGGCGACGGCGAGGATACGGCCGCCCAATGGGATGCGATTCCCGGCAAGCTGGCGATGGTACCCGGAGCCGTCTACGTGTTCGTGGTGGGCAGCGGCGTCCGTTGCCAGTTCGCGCAGAGGTCCGATGCGAGACAATGCCCGCTCGGTGTAATAGGGGTGCAGGTGGAAGCGCTCTCGCTCCGCTGCGGTCATGGACTCCCCTTTCACGAGGATTCCCACGGGGATCGCGGCTTTCCCAAGGTCGTGCACCAGGGCCGCCTGGCGAACGCGTGCAGTCTCTGCCGGTGGAAGCCCGAGACGCTCGGCAACAGCCCTGGCGGTCTCGGCGACGAGCAGGGAGTGATTCCAGATTGAACGAGACTTGACGTCGGCGAAATCCGCGAGGACCTCACACACAACGTCGATCTGCGAATCGTCCAAATGGTCCCAGGGACAGGGGGGCTTCATGGCGAGGACGGCCTCCTGGGCCGAGTCGCCTTCGGCGATGTCCCAAAAACCCGCGCGGGCTGAGATATCGAGGAAGGGGCCCACGAGGGCAGGGTCGAAGTCCGTCCCGCGCCGTTCGGTGACGATGGCCCGCGCGGCCTCGGCGCCCCCGAAGGTGTGGGACGCCTGCACCACCTGGGCGAGGTGGAGCACACGCGCCGCTACGGGGGTCTGGGCGCCGGGCAGGCCGTATGCCAGTCCCTTGCCATCCCAACGCTCCCAGCTGAACCGGACGGCCTGCTGAACCCCGACCGGGAGGCCAAGGCGCCGGCCAAACATCTCCCCGACTTCGCAGTGCGCAGACACGCTCTCCTTCATTACCGCTCGACAGTGCGTCATGAACGAGCAGAGGCGGCCGATGCGCACGGGCAACGCCGGGTCCGACGAGGAATGACGCCAGAACCACCCGATCACGGCCTTGACGTTATCGGGTGGTAGCAAGACCGCGTCGGCACGCGGTCCGACATCGTCTCCGTCGAAGAACGCCGCCAGGACCGTCCCACAGGCCGTGCAACCTGCGTCTTTGAGGAGCGCCCCATAGTAGACGCTGATGCGGTCCTCGCTCGAGAGACCGACGGCATCTGCAAGCATCGATCCGATGTAGGCGGTCTTGAGGCCATGCTCTAATGCTTGCCCCATGCCCGTGTCGGCCACGAAGGAGAGGGCGCAAAGCAGCTCCGCCAGGCTCACGTCACTGACGCCCTGGATGCCGTCGGGGGCGGTCGAGCCGCCGTGAGTGACCATCCTGATCCTCCGCGGCCTTCGCCGTTAACGAGCATTCTAGCGCCGGCGTTCGCGAGGGCGAATAACGCCAGTAGGCCGCGGACGACATCACCGGTGTGCGAACGCGGCTCCGACTTCGCGCGTGGCCATGGGGAATCCTCCCCACAGACAAAGATGGGGAGTGCGCCCCATGTGGGGTGACCGCGACGGCCCTACTGTTCGGGAGCCCCGACAAGAAGGGCAGGGCTCGCAAGCCACGGAACGCCAGGGAGGAAGCATTCGCACGAACGACCAGCCGAGAAGGCACGAATTCCACCGCTCCATCCACGACATCTTGAGCAGCCTGCGCTGCGCCCACTGCTACGACGCTAACCACCCAAACGCCCGAGGCATCCTGCATGCAGGATGCCCCATAGAGAAAGGAACACTTCAATGACACTCCGACTTGGCGACGAGGCCCCCGACTTCATGGCCCAGACCACTGAGGGCGAAGTCCACTTCCACCAGTGGCTTGGCGATAGCTGGGGAGTGCTCTTCTCCCATCCGGCCGACTTCACCCCCGTCTGCACCACCGAACTGGGCCGCGCGGCCCGCCTGAAGCCCGAGTTCGACAAGCGCAACACCAGGATCATCGGACTCAGCGTTGATCCGCTGGAAAAGCACAGCGCCTGGGCCGCCGATATCGCGGAGACGCAGGGTTCAGCCATCAACTTCCCGATGATCGCCGACGCCGACCGCAAGGTTTCTCTCGCCTACGACATGATTCATCCGAACGTGGAGGTGACCGCGACGGTGCGCTCGGTCTTCATCATCGGACCGGACAAGAAGGTGAAGCTGAGCCTGACCTACCCGCCATCGACTGGGCGCAATTTCGACGAGATCCTTCGCGTCCTCGACTCGCTCCAGCTAACCGCCTACCAGAAGGTTGCGACGCCGGTCGACTGGAAGCAGGGTGAGGACGTCGTGATCTTGCCCGCCGTGTCGAATGACGAGGCGGACAAACTGTTCCCCGGCTACCGGACGGTGAAGCCGTACCTGCGGATGACCGCGCAGCCCAAGAGCTAACGCCGCGGTGTTCCCGGACCATCGAGCATCGAGCCCGGGAACGCCGCTACACATTGTCGGCCGATTTCAAAGCTAGGGAGGTCTGTGCCATGTCCCGTTCGATCACTCGTTCCCAGGGGACCGTCCTCAATCGGTTCATGGCCTCGTGGAAGGGCCGAATCGCACGCGTTGCCCTCGGCGCCGCCATCTCGGGTACCAGTCTTGCCGCCCTCAGTGGCAACGAGCGGTCCCTCATCGTCGCGGTCGGGCTTGTGCCCATGGCGGCCGGCGTGTTCAACCTCTGCTTGCTCGCGCCGCTCGTGGGTGGCCACTTCTTCGGCTCGAAGGACCGTGCGCCCAGGAGTGGCGCCGAGCGCCTGGCCAGGAGTTGAGGACGACGACTGCGGGCCGTCGCGGCGGCGAGGCCGCCGCAGGCCCCGGTCACGGTGCAACGTTGGTCATGTGCGCGGTATCCCGGATTCGTTCGCGCGAAAAAGCGTCAATTGCCGGGGACCGGGCGACGGAGGGCCGGGTCGAGATCAGACCAGGCTAGAGCGGACCTTCGGCAGCCATCAGCCGGCCCAGGAGCAGGTCGGCGCTGCCGTCGAGCGGCCAGGCGCGCGCCTCCACGGCCGCCGTGGCGAGCTGGATGCCCTCACGCGCCGCGCGGACGACGTGCTCGGGATAGTGCATCGATACCCTGTGCGCCTCGAACTCCTCCTCATCGCGGACGGAGCAGCTCAGGTCGGCCGCGACGATCACGTCCATGTCCAGGTCCACGAAGTCGATCTCGCGACCACGCAGCCGCGCCGGCAGCGCCGCGTCAGCGTGCGCCTGGAGGAAGCGGCCGAGTT
>JBJXGC010000214.1:0-3421 GCA_046154545.1 Dehalococcoidia bacterium
GCATTGGCTCGCCGCCGGCGGCTCAGCCGCACGTCTACATCATCCGCTGGCATTCGTCCGCCTCAGGTTCCGAAACAACGGCGTCCACCCCTGCATCGCCTCGAGCCGTCCGCGAGGTGTAAGGGTAAGGAACCGCTCCATCTGCCTCACCGGGTAGCCGAACGCCTCCAGCTCAGCGTCGGCCCGCTGGCGGCGGGTCATGCCCGACTCGGCGGTATTCATGTGCTTTATCGTACCACCGCCCCCGCGGTTCCGGCGGTTCACCGCAGGTCAGTCTGCCGGGTTAGGGCCGAGAAGGTCCCAGCGGTTGCCCGCGATGTCAAGGAAGACCGCGAATCGCCCGTACGGTTCGCTCCGCGGCGCGGTTACGAACTCTACGCCGGCGTCGGCCATTCGCCGGTAGGCACGCTCGAAATCGTCCACCCGCAGGAAGAACCCGACTCGCCCGGCGAACTGTTCGCCCACGACCGCACGCTGTGGCGGCCCATCTGCCTTCGCCAACAACAGGCTGGTCTGTGCCCCGGGCGCCCGGACTACGACCCACCGTTTTGCCCGCCCATCGTTGGTTTGTGCTGGCGAGTCTTCTACCAGCTCGAATTGGAGCTTCTCCACGAAGAACCGGATGGCTGCGTTGTAGTCATCGACCACTAGCGCGACCAGCTCAAGAAAGGCCACCGTCTGGCTCCCGCAGCGCTTGTAGTACGGCAAGGCCGCCGTCACTTGTCCCGGTCTTCTGCCGGTGGAGGACGGGTCCGCCGTCGCACAGGCTTCCCTGACGAACATGTCTCACGCCACTGTATCACCCAAGGCCCGGCTGTCCCGTGATGGTCCTCAGGCCCCTGGCCGTTGTCCCGAGCACCAGACCGGCACGCCCGGGACATACTCGGCGGCTCGAGCTCTCCGCCACAGAGCGAGGCCGTCGCTTTCGCGGACGAGGTCGAACCCGAGCTGTGGGAGGGCGGCGCGGCAGGCGTCGTAGCCAGCTGCGAGGTCCTCAATCGGCTTCGGGCCGTAGTCGTCGATGAGGACGTACTCGGCATCGACGACCCGCGGAAACTGGAAGATGTGCCGCCTCCGCGCGAGGTGCGGGACCATGTGCGACTGTGCGCTCACGCGCACATCCGGTGGCACGGTCCGCACGAACTCACGCACCAGGCGTTCATGCTCGTCGATCCTGAAGCGCTCCGGGTCGGCGGCGAAGGAGGGCGGCAGCGGGCTCCGCCACGCCCAGAGCGTCACCGTCGCGGCTACGAGGCCCGCCGCCAGCGCCGGCAAGAACGGGCGCACCCGCCGTGGTGTCGTCCGAAGCCCCTCGGCGACGACGAGGAGCATCACCGCCGACGGCACGAGCAGGTAGTGGAGCCCCAGCGTCGCCTGTGTTTCCTGCAGCGAGAGCATCGCGGGCACCGTCACCAGCGCGATCGCGGGAAGGCCCCATGGGTTCGTCACGGCGAGTAGCGCGGACCCTAGCAACAGTACGGCGGCCGCTTCCACGATCGGCCCCCGCGCCAGCTGCTTCCAGACGATGTCCGGGGCAGTTACGATCGTCCGGAGCGCCTCCGCCGGGGAGTCGCCGAGGTAGGCGTACCGCTCCGCGAAGGGATTCAGGTCAGGGCCTCGGAAGTGGGGTACGACCCAGCCGGCGGCGACTCCCGTATAGGCGATGGCCACGACGGCGAGGGCGAAGGGCAGCCGCCGGCCCCTTCTCCGGACGAACGCCAGCCACGCGATTGCCAGCACGACGAGCCCCGCGTCCTCCTTCGTCAGGAGAATCGCGAGCGCCATCACGGCCAACAGGCGCGGCCGGCCGCGCACGGCTCCCAGCCAGGCGGAGAACGCCAGGAGCGGCGTCACCGCCTCAACATGGAAATCGAACGATACGGCCTGGGCGACCCCCAGGCTTCCCAGCCACGCGACCGCGACCGCCACCGCGGCAAGACGCCCGGCCGGTGCGGCGATGAGCGCGAGTGGGACCGCCGCCGCCGCGAGCAGGACTGCCTGCGCGATGACCAGGCCCTCCGGCCCGCCCGCCGCGAACACGGGGACGAACAGCAGCAGCGCCGGCTGGAAGTGGTCGCCCGCGTAGGAGATGTCGCGGAAGGAGTACTCGAACCAGCGGCCGTGGCTCGTGTTCCAGATGACTTGAGAGATGAGTCCGAGGTCCCAGCCGTTCGAATGAAACGCCCGGTGGATGCGGACTGAGAGGACGGCGAAAAGTGCCGCGGCCGTCGCCGGCAGGACGGCGTAGGTGCACCAGTCCAGCCAGTCGCCGCGGGCGCCCGCCAGGCGGCTGATGCGGGACCCCACTGGCGCTTCCCCCGCTTCCGCCGCCGCGCCGCGCCTTAGCTCCACGGCCTGGTGTGGCGCGGTCCGCGGTCGCCTGTCGGGGAGAGGTTCATACTCTGGCCGCGATGTCCTTCCGGTACTGCATGTCCGCGAACCGAATCCGCCCCACGTTCGCGTATGCCTTCGCCCGCGCTTCCGCAAGTGACTCTCCGGAGGCGGTGACCGTGACCACCCGCCCGCCGCTCGTCACCACGCCCCGCGCGTCCTGCTTCGTCCCCGCGTGGAACACCTGCACGTCCGGGTCAACATCGCCCAGCCCCTCGATCACGTACCCAATCTTGTACGTCGCCGGGTAGCCCGCGCTGGCCAGCACGACACCGACGGTTGGCCGCTCCGACCATCGCACCGCGACCTCCGCCAACCGGCCCAGCGCCGCCGCTTCGCAGACTGCGAAGAGGTCGCTCTCGAGGCGCATCATGAGCACCTGCGTCTCGGGGTCGCCGAAGCGGGCGTTGTATTCGAGGACGAAGGCCCCCTCCTCCGTCACCATGAGGCCGGGGTAGAGGGTGCCGGCGAACGGTGTCCCCCGCGCCGCCATCCCCGCCAGGGTCGTGTCCAACACACGTTGCCCGGCAGCCGCCACCTCCGGCGTAACCGCGACCGATGGGCTGTAGGCGCCGACGCCGCCCGTGTTCAGCCCGATATCGCCGTCGCCCGCCCGCTTGTAGTCGCTGGCGAAGGGCATCATGACGGCGGTCTTGCCGTCGCAGAACGCCTGGCAGCTCGTCTCCCAGCCGCGGAGGTCCTGCTCGATCACGACTTCGTTGCCGGCCGCTCCGAAGTCCCGCCGCACCATGATGATGTCGAGCGCGTTCAGGGCTTCGGCCTGTCCGGTACAGCCGATGGCGCCCTTCCCGGCCGCGAGCCCGCTGGCCTTCACCCACATCGGCCGGTCGGGCTGGGACTCCACATAACGACATGCCTCGCGATAGTCCGTAAAGCTCTGGAATGCGGCCGTCCGGATCCCCTGCTCAACCATGAACTGCTTGGCGAAGGCTTTGCTCGACTCCAGCTGCGCGGCCGCCGCCGATGGGCCATAGCAGAGGACGCCTTCAGCCGTCAGCCGGTCGACCAG
>JBJXGC010000225.1:0-23020 GCA_046154545.1 Dehalococcoidia bacterium
CGTCCAAACAGTGGGTCGGCGCGCTCGGCGTCGCCCGGCCGCTCGACCTGGTGCTTTAAGGAACTCGTGCGGAGTGCTCCACGGTCTCCGCGAGCTTGGCGACCATCGCGGCCCGACAATTCACCTCGAGCTTGGCGTAGATGCGCCTGAGGTGCGTCGAGACCGTCCACAGACTGATTTCGAGGACGGCGGCGACCGCTTTGTTGGGCAAGCCCCTGGCTACCAGCCGTGCGATCTCTTGCTCCCGCGGGCTAAGGATCGGCCGCTCGAACGCCGCCTCGGTCCGAATGAGCTGATAGCGCTGGCCAGCGATCTCACCATCGAAGAGGAGTTCGTCAACCGCGCCATCAATTCTATGCACGATCCGCGCCGGCGAGCTGGCACGGGCCATCCGCCGAGCGACTTCGGCGAGCGCTTCCTGGTTTCCCGTCGGTTCCGTCGCGCGACGCTTCGCTATACCGGCCACGGTGCACCTCCGCTTTGCCCACACGTCGCAGCGACGCGCATTCTGATGCTGGCGCGGACGCCTGCGGGCGGCAGTCCCAGGCGGCCGTCAAGGGAAGGGCCAGTCTAACGCACCGAATTTGGGTTTGTCGTCACCCAAACGAGTGACACATATATGTGGGAGCGCAATTGCGTCTCGCCCGGAGAGGTGACTACACGTTGCGGCAGACGCCCAATAGCCTGACCTCGCCCTGGTTGCGGCCTGAGCCGCCCGGACGCTTGCACGAGGAGGCACACCATGACAGCGACGGCCCGATACGAGCTTGGCGAGTACGAGCTGGAAGGCGAGGGGGAGTTCGAGTACGAGCTGGAAGGCGAGGGGGAGTTCGAGTACGAGAGCGAATCCGAAGGTGAATACGAAGGGCTCCATGAGGGTGCCTTCGAGTTCGAACTCGAAGGCGAGTCGGGAGGTGCCCATGAGTACGAATATGAGTACGAGGGCGAATACGAGGGCGAGTTCGAGCAGGAAGCTGAATATGAGGACGAGTTCGAAGCCGAGTTCGGTCGCATGTTCCGGAGGTTCGCGAGGAGAGCCCTCCCGGTCCTACGTCGGGTCGCCAAGGTGGCGGCGCCGATGGTCGGCACCGCTGTGGGCGGGCCTCTGGGTGGCATGATCGGGCGCGCCGTGGCCTCGCAGCTTGAGGGCGAGTACGAAGGCGAATTCGAGTACGAAGGCGAGTACGAGGCTGAAGACGAGGGCGAGTTCGAGGCCACCGTTGCGGCGCCCCTGTCTCAAGCCCAGGCCCAGGCCGAGCTTATGGCGGCTGTTGCTGCTCGCTCACAGTCAGCGGCCGAAGCCGAAGCAATGGCTGGCGCTGCCGCTTACGCTGGCCTTGACCCGCAAGATCGGGCCGAGATCGCTGAACTTGTGCCGCACCTGATCCGTGGGGCGGCCGCGCTCACCCGCATTCTCCGGGGGGAGCCTGGGGCTGCGCCGGGTATTCGAATGATCCCGTCGATCGTTCTGGGAACCGGCCGGGTGTTGGCTACGCGCTCGGCCTCAGGCGCCCCTATCGATCGGCGTGTTGCTGGCCAAGTGATGGCCGGCCAGGCGCGTCGCGTGCTCGGAAATCCGCGATTCACGCGGATGGCGCTTCGGCGGAACGCCCGCGGAGTGCAGGCAACTCGGCGCCCAACCCGCCGCATGCGGCCAGCCGCCGCCCGGCGCCCCGGCGCACCGCGTGTCTCCCGCCGCATTCCAGGAGGTGGCGTTCCAGCCCGACGCCCGGCGCCCCGGCCACCGGTCAGGATGGGTTACCGCCCGGCGCCACCGAGGACCGCCTACCGTGCTCCCGCCGTCCGTCGTCCACGCTGATATAACCGGGGCTCCGTCCCCGGGGTGCCGGGTTCCGGCGCGGGACCAGGTGCCCCGGTCAGCGCGGCGCGCTGACGACCGACGAATCTCAACTTGGCTCAGCGCCTTCGCGGGATGAGCTACCAGACAGGTTTGGTTTGAGCCATGACGACAGCGACAGACAGGGTTGACCGAGTGATCCCTGGCCCCCGTCCGCCCGTCGCGACGGGCGCTCGCCCACTCGGCCCGCTTGCGCCATGGCTCAGCACGCAATCCGTAAACGTCGGCCGGCATCTTGCGGCCCTTCGTCCGTTCAACCGCGCGGACTTCGGGACCGGGCATTCGTCGCCGACGGAAGGTCACATCCGGGCCGTCAACGACCTCCTCGCGCGTCTGCGGACGGAACTGGAGAAGCGAACCGCAACGGTCTCCCGCCAGGCCTTGGCCGCCACAGAAGCTCCATCGACGCAGAACCTGCAGCACCTGACGCGGGGGAAGGAGCGCGCCCACCAGTGGGTGCAAGCCGTGGAGCGGGTTTGGGACTTCTACCTCGAACTCTTCGGCCAGCGGCAAGCCCACTTTCGCGACTGGCTCGTGAGTTGTGATCGCATCGCGCTGGACTGCTACCAGGACGTATATCTGGGAGTCGGCGTGCCCAAGTCCATCCCGGCACCGCCGCCGTTCACCTACATGCGCACCGGGTTCTCGCCCGCTACCTATCGCCGGCTCATCCCCCTTCGGCGTCTGGGCCAGCAACTTAATCCGTTTCCGCTTATCCAGCTTCCATATCATCGCCTTGTGAACCCGTGGACGCTTGGGGCCATTCTTCACGAAGTGTCTCACAACTTCCAAAGCGAATTGGGCCTCGCCCGCGCGGTGCCTGAGGCGATGGGACAAGCGTTGCGCCGTGCCGGCCACAGCACCGCCATCGTACGCACATGGGTTCGCTGGAATAGGGAGCTCTTCGCGGATGCCTGCGGGCTCTTGCTCGGAGGACCATCGGTTGTTGGGTCACTGTTTGATGTCATTGGCCGGTCGCCTGAAACCGTGCTCGAGTTCGATCCGAAGGGCGTTCATCCAACGCCGTATTTGCGCGCGTTCATCAGCCTGGAACTCTTGCGGCGAATGGGCTTCCCGGAGGATGCGGAACAGTACCGTCGAATGTGGCTGAAGCTCTATCCCAACCCGCGCGGCGGTTCCGTGCCAGGCGACTTCTTGGCGAGTTTCGAAGACGCCAATCGGATTGTCGTCGATGCGGTGTGTTACCGGCCATATGCAGCGCTCGGGAACAAGGCCATGGCAGAGGTGTTGCGATTCGGGCCGAAGGAGCAAATGCTCGTGGATGAGGCCTCTCGTCGACTCGCCGCGGGCACCGACCCCGGTGTGGTCCCCGAGCGCTTTCTCATCGGCGCCGCACGACTGGGCATGGAACGGCGCCTCGCACCACCCGCCGTGATCGCCCGCAACTTCTATACTGAATTGGCGAGGAGGTGAGGACGATGGGACTCGAAGACTCCTATCAGAGCCTCTTCGCCGAACTGGATGCCCTCCGTTCCGCTCTCGAGGAGCTCCAGATGCACCTCGATTTCGACGTTCCCGCTGGCGCGAATAAGGCGTTGGCGGTGGGAATGGCGGGAGCAACAGTCGATACTCGTGGCTATGTTGACGCCGCCGTGCGTGCCGCGATGGAGGGCCGCGCCGCCGCGGGACCCGTTCTCGACCTCCCGCGCGCGCGGTGGGAACTGAACACCTGTCATGTGGCGATGCTCACCGCTTTCAATAGCTTTGGCAGTCACCTCTACTCGCTCGACATCCTTGGTCAGCTCGCAGGCTTCGCGCGCCGCGGCCAGGAGTGGCGCGGATGGTCGGATACCGTGGGGCGGGCGTTGGAGACGTGCCAGGCGCGGTTCATCGCCGCCATCGGACGAGCCCTGGCTGCCTGGGTGGACCTCGCCGAACGAAGTTCGATCGCCGCGATCTCGGTCCAGGCCGTCGGTCAACAATTCAATCCGGCCGCTCAGCCACTCCGGCAGGAGCTTCGGGCAATCTGAGTAGCACCAATCAGGGTGATCACACACCCGTAAAACGGAGGAACGAGATGACACAGCAACCGGCGCTCGATGCATTGCAAAGCTATCCGATCCTGACCGAGGAGGTTTCCGGTGGAGCGGCGGGCGCATCCGGCTCTCGTGGCGACGCTGGGACCCGCACCGTGGAGGAGACGTTGCGCACGCTCCTCGGCTGGCGGCCTCGAAAGGACGACTGGAAAGGCTTTCAAGCAGCCCTCATGAAGTCTTTCGACGTCTACGATGTCGAGGGCCACACCGAGTGGAAATGGCTACCGCGCGGATATGTGGTCCATGCCGACATGGGCGCTATCACAGGCGCACAGGCAAGCATCTGGACACGTGCCAAAGCCGCTGTCGATCAAGCGCTGCCCATCCTCGATGGGCTAAGGCCGCTATCGACAGATGCTGACCCGGAAGACGGGGCTGCGACCAGGCTCATTGTCCGGACCGCGCTGGAGCGGTTGGTCGATGAGCTTGGCCAACTCGGTGGGCCGCGCGTGCCCCGCGTGGACGGAGTATTCCACACCCTGATCGACTGGGCACCCGATTTGGACAGTCCGGTCCCGATGGGTCCGTGGGATCTGGGCGGCGCCTTGGAAGACCTGCGTGATCGGCTCTCACTCATTCCAAACAGAGTGAGCACGGTCGAAGAGGAACAGAATCTCACGAATTTCATCATCCTCGTCGATACCGTGCGCTCGCTGGTCAACGAATGGGAGAGCAGTCGCAGCCGGTTCATGCGCGGACAGGCCGGCGACCAGGCATTCCTCGGGAACACACTGATTGATCTCTCGCGGCTCCTCGGTGTGATCGCCGAGTCCGTCACGGAGACCTACAGCGCGATGGATTCGGTCTTTCTACGAGCGGCTGAGCGCCAGGCGGTGTTTCTTCCCTTTGATGACGTGGCCGGTGTCTCCGAACTCTCGCTGGCGGAACTCCTGGACTGGGTCCATCGCTTTGCCATCGACGAGGGCCCGCACATCATTGAGGACGCTGGGGTCGATGGGGTGGAGTCCGTCGTGCCCGAAGTTGGGCGACTACGACGTCTGGTGCAGAGCGCGGCAATGGACGCGTCGTTCCCCAGCGCGCATCAGATTCCCGCTTTCCATACGCCCCGGGTCTCAACGGCGCTGGCCGGGCTGCTGACCCATCTCCTGCGCTTGGAGACTGCCGTCGCACGGGTCAGTCGCGCCGGTACGGAAATAACGCACCCGCCTTCTTCGCCAGACAACGTCATGGACACAAGGGCGAAAGGCGTCCTCTCCATGACGCCCGCAAGCGGCTGCCCCGGTGAGAATGTGGAGGTCAAAATCCTCGCCTACGGCCTGGGTGCGTGTCCCGACGTGCGGGCCGTACCCGCTACCACGAACATGGACCAGACCGGGGCAACGTACGAACAGGCGGTCACCGCGGCGCTGGAGTCGATTCAACGCCGCGGTGCGGGCCAGGAGCTGACGGTCGTGTTGCGTATCCGGGGAAATGCGGCGCCCGGGGCGTGGACGGTGGTTGTCTCTGACGATGACGAGGATGTGCCCCGTCCGCTCGGCTTCGATGTCTGCGAGTGCAACGATGATGAGAGTGCCAACGACGAGGCGCACATGCGGAACACCTTCGTCGCAGCACTAGAAATGTCCGACTCCGACCTCGAGGCGCAGCTCGCGAACCCGGAAGTGGCGGCAGGCGCCGCGGAGTTCGTTGCTCGCTTAGGAGGGCACCTTGGACGGGCGGGCCTGTCGTCAAAGACGCCTACATCAAAAGGGAGCGGCAGACCCGCTGGCTCACCCTGATTAGCTGGTCTTCTACCAGTGCCACACTTCTCCGAGGAGGTCCGTTATGGCGACCGAGAACGATTATCAGGATCTGTGGACTCGCGTTGCCGCCCTGCGTGATCAGGCGGCTGAGCAGCTGTCCGGCCAGCTCATCCAGAACCCTGGGCTTGCCGAACAGCTCATGAAGCAGATCGACGACCTCGTTGAGGCATTCGTCCAGGCTGACCGCACCGCGCCGGCGCCGCCCGACCAGGGACTCGCGTCGCTCGCGGGCGTTGGGCCGGATGCGGCCCAGAGACTCGGAGACACGCGTGTCCCTCCGGGTGTCGAGCCCTACGACGAGCAGGTCACCTCCGAGCGAGTCATCGCCGTCGGGGACCTGTACTACATCTACCAGCATGACTCGATCGGGGTCTTCAAGGTTGTGAAGAAGCTCCAGGAGCTCTTCCAGGCGGGCTCAGTCCGCTTGTCGGCTGGCCCTGGCGCCTTCGCCCTCTACCAGTTCGACCGGAGAGAGGTTCTCCGCTACACCCAACGCGATCGGTTAGCGGCGTACAAACGCGTGCTGGGGTATGGCCCCGTGCCTGTGCCAACAGGATCGCGCGCGAACGCTGAGTTCCACGGCCTGTTCAGCCACTTCGCCAACCAGGTGGCGCTGTTCTGGCGCGACAAGCGGATTTCGGATGTGATCCGCGAACGCGCCCAGGACCCGAGCTTCGGCAGTATCGCCGTCGTGCGACGAGCTGGCCTGGACCTTCGCAACAACCTGAAGTTCACGTCATTCGGGCATCTCAACGTGATGCGGGTCGAACTGATGCAACTCCTTGACGAGGCTTTCCGCATCCTCAACGCGGATGACGTGAAGCGCTTGTTCGGAGCGGACAACGCCTGGGACGTTGTAGAGGAAGTGCTGATTCGGTACTTCAACGAGCGACTCGTCACTTCACCGCGACAACGCATGGCGGTAGCAGGGCGCGAAATGCTCCGTTGGTTGGCACAGGACCACGTCCTGCAGCAGCAGCGGCCGCAATTCGAGGCGCTGCTGCTCGAAATCGCAGAGTACGCCGAGGAATGGCTCACGAGCGCTCAGGCGATGGGCCACGCCCGCCGCATGTCGGATCAACGCGTCACGCCATGGACCGGCAGTGCTCCCGTGGTGGTTCGGCGCTCGCCACCACACGTGCCGACGCATCGGCGGCGGCAGCGTGAGCTAGAGTTCGAAGCCTAGGGGGCTGGTCCAAAGCCGCGCCGGCGAAAAACAAACGTTGGAGGTCACATGATGTTACTCGAACTCGAATACGAAGGCGAAGTCAGCGACGAGTATGAGGGAGAACTCGAATACGAATATGAAGGCGGGTACCGCGAGGTTATCGGCCGCGATACGCGGCAACTCGTGAGGGACACCCGTCCGGCGCCGTTCCGTTACATCTGCAACCTCGAGGTTGGCGGGCAGGCCATCTGCAGCGGCACGCTCATCGGGCCACGTACGGTGCTCACGGCTGCCCACTGTGTGAACGGCCAGACACCGGCGGCAATGCGGGTGATCCCAGGCCGAAATGGAAGCTCGGAACCGCTCCCGGCCACACTGGCCACGGGCTTCCTCGCCGCACCGGGCAACCGAGGCAGTATCGACGATGTCACACCGCGCGATATCGCTCTCATCTACCTTCGCGATCCGCTCGGCACGAGTGTGGGACACTGGACCGCAGCCTACCGCAAGACCCGCATCGACTCAACGGGAACGTCGATGTCGGCCAGCATCATTCTCCCCGCCCGAACGCTCAAGGTGAACATCTCGGGATACCCAGGCGACAAGTGCATCACGTTCGGGAGGCCGCCCGCGCCACGCTGCGGCACACAACAATGGCGGTCTTTCGACGAGACCGTCCAGCTTCGCGATGGGATGTACCACTATCGCAACGACACGTTCGGGGGACACAGCGGGAGTCCGATCTGGGTCAGACGACACTCGAGTATGGGTGGTCGCGTCATGGTAGGTGTGCACGTGGCCGGTGATGACGGCGTCGGCGTGCGGGCCAACCGCGGGGTCCACTTCACATCGGCCTTGTTGACCTGGATACGGGCGAACACCCGGTGACCCGTACTCGGGCACCGGTAATAGATGGACATTGTCACGCCGGCACCGGGGACGGCCTTCTGGGCCCGTGGGACACTGCCGCGCCGCTTGGCGCGTATTTGAGGCGAGCGGACGCCGCTGGCATCTCGAAGACGGTGATCATGGCCCCGTTTCACAGCGACTACGCTGTCGCAAATGCCGAGGTCGCCCGCATTGCCGCGCAGCACCAGGGCCGGCTCATCCCGTTTGCCTTCGTCCACGCCAAGCGGGACGCCGGCCGCATCGGGCAGATGGTGAGCCACGCCGTCCGCGAGTGGGGCTTCCGCGGGATTAAGGTGCACCGCAAGGATGCGCCGGCCACCCGCGAGGTATGCGAGGTCGCGCTCGAGTTTGGTTTGCCGGTGCTGTACGACCCCCTCGGGGAGATGTCCCTCGTCGAACTCATCGTCCCCGAGTACCCCGGAGTCAACTTCATCATCCCGCACTTCGGCAGCTTCGCCGACGATTGGCACGCCCACGCGCAACTCATCGACCAGATGGAGCGCTTCCCGAACCTCTACGCCGATACGTCTGGCGTGAAGCGCTTCGACTACCTGGTAGAGGCCGTCACACGATTGGGTCCGCGGCGCATCATCTTCGGGTCAGACGGCCCCTGGCTCCACCCGGGCCTGGAGCTGGCCAAGATCCACCTGTTAGGGCTCCCGTCCGGATACCGTGAGCTGATCAGCGGGGGGAACATCGCCCGCCTGATTCGGCCTCGGCCGGGACCGGCGCTTCGTCGCCAGCGTTGGGTACTCCCGGGGTTGTCGCGGCGAGTGCGTAGCGGGGCGGTGGTCGCCCACGGGAGGTAAGCACATGCGACCCGAACTCCAGGACGTTGAAGCCACGGCCGGGATGGTGCCCGAGGCCGGCGGGAGTGGCCGGGAGCCGCGCACGGTACCGCGCCCGGGCCACTTTTACCGGATTCAGCACGGCCAGGGTGGCCTGCTTGCCACAGCGGCACGCGCCTACTCCGTGCCGCTGAAACCGAACCCCTTAGCGCTCGCGCGCACGATTAACGACCACCCGTACAACAGGAAGTTCTGGCGGAGCCCGCAGAACGCTTTCGAGCGCACCGCGTTCCCGCAGGGACTCATCTCGTTCAACCCGCGTTTCTCGCGGATGTTTAGCGACCAGGTCTCGACCCCGCCTCGCCAACTGGCTACCCGGGGCCACAGCTTCGCCGCGATCTACATCCCTCCGCGATCCGGCCTCATTCACCCGCTCCTGGGCCCTGCGGTAGTCGTCCCGCGGACGTTCCTCTCCGCGCCAACGGCCGAAACCGAAGCGGCGCGGCCAAATCCAATCAACCGCCGCGACTATCCTAAACTCGCTCGATTCGCCACCAACCAACCAGTTGCGTCGCCGTCGCAGCGGCACCAGCCAGACTCGAGACGCCACGTCCGGCCATCGACCGGCATCCCCGGCCGCTGGATCTGCAGTTTGGTGGCCGTCTTCTACGACCCGTGGACGCAGCAAGCGCACCTGGTGATGGGAACCGGGGTCCGCGTGAGTGCCTCGCATGTGCTCACCGCCGCTCACGTGATCAGCAGCATCTTCGCCCGTTGGGACAACCAGCAGCAGCGCGTCCTCTCCTGGTCGGTCCTGCGCGCACGCGCCGCTATCGTGACGTTCGGTCGAGACGGAGTGCGGGCGCCCTTCGACCCGCTGTTTGTGTTATTTGACTCATCGACCTCCAACCTCCGTGTCGCGCCAGGGTTCGTCACGTCGATGGCGCCGCCCGTGGACGACAGCTGTCTCAGGCAATGCGTCGGCGGCGGGCCACGATGCGTTGCGTGCGAGCCTTCGTTCGACCGCGCTCGGGACTTTGCGCTCCTCCGATTTGGTCGCGGGGACCGAGTAGGCGCGACTGCCGCCTTTCCCGGCGACCACTGGGGTAAGGATCCGTCTCAGGCGATCATTGATCCGGCCGTGACCCATCCGGACGAGTACGTGAAACTGCCGGACGAGTACCTGTCGACGATCGGGTATCCCTACGACAAGCCAGTCGAGCAATGGGAGAGCAGCGGCTATGGGATAAGGCGCGACCGCGCATCTGGACTCCATCTAGTCGATGCGCAGTCGGGACATGGCGGCAGCGGCGGCCCTGTCTGGAAGGAGACCCGGCTGCGTGGGCCAGGCGGAGCGAGTGGCACGCGCCTCGACCTCACGGGCATTGTGCACGGAAACGGGAGGATCGGGCCGAGGGCCGACCTCCTCAGGCCGGGGACCGACCTCCCGGGCTTGCCCATCATGCTAACCCTCGCGCTCCACGATGTCTGGCCGACCGTCCGGCATTGGATCGAGGG
This sequence comes from Dehalococcoidia bacterium, assembly GCA_046154545.1. GTDB lineage: Bacteria > Chloroflexota > Dehalococcoidia > Tepidiformales > Tepidiformaceae > JBJXGC01. Next base: position 10,062 of record JBJXGC010000225.1, read on the forward strand.
TGATAGTTGAGCGGCGTGTGCGGGACAATCCGGTTCACGCGGGCCACCGCATGGGGTCGCGCGGGCCGGCGCGCGCCACAAGCTTCGGCGGCCGCAAGTAGGCGCAACCACCTCCGGATGCACCACTGCCTCAAACTGACGAAGATCAAGCTCCTCGGTCTCGCTCCAGACGATATGGCCGTGGTGACCGGTGGCAACATCTTGCGACTGATAGGAAGAGCACCACGACTCGGCGGGCCTCGGCCAGCAAGTTCTGTGCTCGGACCGCCGACCATCGAAGACGGCTAGGGGTCCGGCCGAAAAGGGGGTAGTCTCGGAGCATCCGCTTAGGTGATACTGCAGATGATCAGATAAGCGGGGTGGCGCAATGCTCGGGCGAAACGACCAGCGTGGGCTCTTCGAGGCGGACACGCAGTATCTGGAGACGGTGCCGAAGGAGAGTTTCTACGCGTTTCTGGCGCAGCGGCGGGGAACGCTTTTCCGGGACGAGGAGTTCGCTCACCTGTATGCGGCCAGCGATCAGCGCCTGAAGAATCGCGCGCCCGCTGGTGCCGGTGATGTCGCTCACAACCGAAGCGATTTTGAGGTTGGCATCTTCCAGCGTCTTTTGGATGCGCTGGACGTGCTGGGCTCGCTCCCGTACGAGTTGCTTGCGCGTGCGCAGGAGGGTCCGCAGTTCCTGGACTGGTGCCGGGGAACAAAGCTCGGACGGATCAGGCCGTGCGCGAGTAAGTCGGCGATCCAGGTCGCGTCGTTCACGTCCGTCTTGCGCCCAGGGACATTCTTGATGTGCATGGCGTTGGCGAGCACCAGGGTGAAGGCCTCCTCGAGGACATGCCACGGCGGCTTCCAGTAGATCCCGGTCGCCTCCATGGCAACGTGGGTGACCTCCCGCTCCGCCAGCCAGTCAGCAAGGCCGAGCAGTGCCGTTGTTGTCGTCCCGAAGCTCGCGACTTCGTGGCGGACCACCGCTCCCTCGTGGACGCGGGCGCAGGCGACGACGCTGTCCTTGTGCACGTCCAGGCCAGCGCAGCGCGGATATAAGACTTCCATCAGGCATTCTCCTCTTCCCGATCTACGACACCGGCGTAGGAGCCCAGCTCTGCGAAATCTAGCAAGCGCGCTCCGGGGTATCGCTACCCCTGACGCTGAGCGCGGCGCTCGCAAACTGATCCAGGCAACGCTCAGAAAGTGATCCACCCGGTGGCCAGGCGCAGGATGAGGGCTGTGTAGCGGGCCAGCGGGAGAGGTGATGCTCAAGTTGGACCAGGTGCACGTGATCCGGCACAAGGTGCTCGTCGAGGGACGGAGCCGGCGAGAGGTCGCGGAGGAGATGGGCGTCAGCCGTAACACGGTACGGCGCTACCTGGCGATCCCGGAGCCCAGGCGCGTGGAGCAGCAGGCACGGGGGCGGCCGGTGCTCGAACGGGTGCAGCAACGGATGGACGAGCTGATCGCCGAGTGGCGCGGGCGGACGACGGCGAAGCAGCGGCTGACGGGCACGCGGCTGCAGCGGGAGCTGCGCAAGGAGGGCCACACGGTGGGCGTAACGCTCGTGCGGGCCTACTTGCGGGAGCAGCGTCGGCGGATGGCGGAGGTCTACATCCCACTCGTCCACCGGCCCGGCGACGAAGCCCAGGTCGACTTCTTCGAAGTGGCCGTCGATATCGAGGGGGAGCGGCGCAAGGCGTGGCAGTTCCTGGTACGCCTGATGTACTCCGGTCGCGACTTCGCCTGGCTGTACGAACGGTGTGACCAGCTCGCCTTCCTCGACGGTCACGTGCGCGCCTTCGCCCACTTCGGGGCGGTGCCGCGGCGCATGGTCTACGACAACCTCGGCGCCGCCGTGGCGCGCGTCACCTTCCCCCGGCGCCAGCTCACGGAGCGCTTCCAGGCTCTCGCCAGCCACTACCTCTTCGAACCCTGCTTCGCCCGTCCCGGCGAAGGTCACGACAAGGGCAGCGTCGAGGGCCGTGGCCGCGTGATCCGCCTGCAACAGCTCACACCCATCCCTCGTGGCCGCTCGCTCGCCGAGCTTTCGACGGGGCTGCTCACCGCTCTCGATGGCGAGCAGGGCTGGCAGGAGCGCTTCGCCGAGGAGCAGGCCGTCCTGCGGCCGTTACCGGCGAGCCCCTTTGAAGCGCGCCGCGTGGTCCCGGTGCGCGTGTGACGGACCGCCACCGTGCAGCTCGAAGGTGCGGCCTACTCGGTGCCAAGCCGCTGGGCGGGGCTCCAGGCTACCGCCTTCGTCGGTGTCGAAGACGTCTGCATCGTCTGTCGGGATGAGAGCGTCAGCCATCGCCGCCAGCGCTTCGGCAGCCGCTCCATCCGCTACCGCCACTACCTGCCGGAACTGGCACGCAAGCCGCAGGCAGTACGCCCAGGTTGCGCCGGAGCTGGTGGCGGAGCTCGGTGAGCCCTTCGGGCGCCTGTGGACGTTGCTCGTGGAGACACATGGCGAGCTGGATGCGGCACGTACACTGGCAGGCGTCCTCGCTGCCGTCTGTGCCCACGGCGAGGAGACCGTGAAGCTGGCGGTCACCACGGCCCTTGCCACGCAGCGCACGGACCTGCTCGCCTTGACGGCGGTACTCAGCCAGCGCCCGGAGCGCAACCCGGTGCCCGCCTCGATCGCCGCCTACGAGGTCACTATCGCCTGCGCAGCCGACTACGACCACCTCCTCGTGGCCGCCCATGCCTGAGACCGCCCAGCACGCGCTCATCGAGCAGTACTGCCGGGAGCTGCGCATTCCCGCGCTGCGACGCGAGCACCCGGCGCTCGTGCGCCAGGCTCTCGCTGGCAGCTGGAGCTACCAGGACTTCCTCGCCCACCTGCTCGACGTGGAGGTCACGGCCCGCCGCCAGGGAGCCGTTGCCCGCGCCCTGCGCGAGGCCCGCTTCCCCGAGGTGAAGACGCTCGACCAGCTCGACTGGGGCGCCCTCCAGGGCATCCAGCCCGCCCAGGTGGCCGAGCTCGCCAGCTGTTCCTACCTCGAGCGGGGCGACGACATCGTCATCGCCGGTCCGATCGGCACGGGCAAAACCCATCTCGCCGTCGCCCTCGGCGTCGAGGCCGCGCGCCGGCGCTACCGCGTCGCCTTCGTGCGCGCCGCCGACCTCGTCCGCAGCCTCCTCGAGGCCCGCGACGAACGCACGCTCACGCGGCTGCACCAGCGCTACGAGCGGGTCGCCCTCCTGGTCGTGGACGAGCTCGGCTTCGTGCCCTTCGACCGTGCCGGCGGCGAGCTCCTCTTCAACCTCCTCGCCGACCGTTACGAGCGGCGTTCCACCCTGGTCACCACCAACCTCGCCTTCAGCGAATGGGTGCAGGTCTTCGGTGACGAGAAGCTCACGACCGCCTTGCTCGACCGCCTCGGCCACCACGCCCATGTCCTTACCACGCGGGGCGAATCGTATCGCACGCGTCGGCGCAAAGCGGCGCCGACCGCCTGACGCGGTGGGACCGCAGCCCGTCTCCCGGACCGTCCTTCGCCACTCACTACCCGTGATGGCCTGGGGCCCTCGCAATTGTATAGACAGTTATCCGGTGAGATCCAAGTGGATCACTTTCTGAGCGTTGCCCTGGATCACTTTCCGAACGTTGTTGACAGACGCAAGATGGGGTGCTCACCGGGCTCCGGGTCAAACTTAGCCACGGGCTTCGCGCACCAAGGAAACACCGACCTCGATGCCGGCGTCGCGTCCAAAGCCTACCAACGTTTCATCCGATGGGTCGGGCACGAGCCCGGTGCTGAAACTTAGCAGTAACCCCTTGGACGGCGTCAGCGCCGCGACCCCGCTGACGCGCCCGCTGGTAGCGCACGCGATGGGTGGCTCCTGGCCCATGTTCATCGACCGACGAGAGCCCCGCGCCAAGCATCCCAGTGCCGACGGCAGGAAAGGGGAGGGCGCGGCCCTCCCCTTTCCGCTCCTGCGATGGTCCTGCGCGCCCGGGCGCGCAGGAAGGACATGGGGCCCCTTACGGGCCGAAGGGGAACAGGTGGTCGTCCTGGCTGTGGAAGATGGGGAACAGGTCCCATGGGTTGCTGTCGACGTAGTCCGGGTCTCCGAGGAAGTCGAGCGGACCCCCGCCGAGATCCCAGAAGTCGAAGTTGAAGTCACCGGACACGTTGATGCCGATGTGTGGCAGGAGCACACCCGGTGCGACACACGGGACCGGGAGCGGCAGCGGCACGACGCACACGTCGATGCTGGCACTGCCGCTAATCGAGTCCAGGTTGTCGACGAGCAGGTGCAGCCGCGGCACGTATTCCGAGCCGTTCATGGCAGGAGGATCGGTCGAGAGGGCGGACGGGCTGTCCTCCTTCGTGTAGTTGGCGACGAAGCCTTCGATGGCGGGCGAAGCACTGAAAGTCGCGTGGGCACCGACGATCGTCAGCCACGTGCCGCATTCGGCGAAGAACGGCGGAATCGGGCCCAGGTCTTCCTTGCACTCGAATCCTTCAACCTCGAGTACGTCGATACCCCAGTCCGCGGCCAGGTCGCCGGCGCCAAAATCGACGACCGTCCGCTCGCTGCCGTTCTGCGTGAGCAGCCGGACTTCGAGCACGCCCGACGTGTCCAGGTGAATACCGCCGGGGAAGCCGAGGTCCCAGGTAGCGTGGATGAAGGACGGCGTGTTGATGAGCTGGACCTTGAGTGCGTCGGTGAAATCACCCACCGAGGGCAAGGGGCCCTTGTAGATGAGGATATCGCCGGCGCTTCCGCTGAAGTCGAGGTTGAAACGGGCGGTCCCCGCTACGGCGCTGGTCGAGTCCGGGACGTCCGGAACCTGCACGGTCAGGAACTTGTCCGGGGAGTCCTCGATGCCGACATAGAAGGGGTGTACGCCCGCGACCGGGATAAGCACGCTCGCGTTCGCTTCACCGGCAGCAACGGAGCCATCGGCGACACACTGGAACGAGCCCGGACCGACCTGTGCTGAAAGACACTGGAAGCCAGTGCCGCGCACGCTGATGAACTTGCTGTCGTCACGTATGATGAGGTGGTCCTCACCGGGGTCGAGCTGCGAAGTCGAGTTGTAGAGGCCGTCGAGGCGGCTCATGAACGTTGTTTCGCGAACGTCGTCATCGCCGCTTCCCTGGCGGAAGTAGCGGCGGTCAACTTCGCGCGCGAAGGCCGTGTAGGTCACGGCTCCGCCTGCAACCGTGAAGGGGTCGTACTTGGACGGCGTATTCGCCTTGATGTCCTTGGAGAGGATGACGCTGATGGGCCCGAGGGGAGCGCCCGCGTTCAGGCTCGCGTGGAGGTTCGGGACGGTGCCCCACGCGGCCGTCCAGCCGGAAGTGGGAATGTCTTCGACCGACCCGAGGATGTGTTTGTACGAGCTGCCGAAGATGCCCACGTTGCTCGACAGCTCGAGCGAGACGAGGTCGATCGGCGGCCCCACGAGGGTGAGCGAGGCGCCCGTAGCCGGGTCGATCAGGAAGTGGATCTCCTGTGGCAGGACATCCGCATCGAAATCGACGGTCGTCCTGTCGTCGATGGCGTTGTTGCTGTCGTCAACGTCGCCGTTGACGTCGATGGCGGCGATGCCCGAGCTCGCGGTGTAGTCGAGCTGCGTCCGCATGTTCGTGGAGAAATCGAACGTCTGCGGCACCTTGTCCACCGTGAGGACCGCATCGATGGAGTAGTCCTCGAAGAAGTGGCCCCCGAAGTTGGACTCAACGTCGACCGTCAGGAGGCGAGCGATGTCGGCCGCGTAATGGACGGCAAGGCTGTCTGCATCCGAGGTGTAGGTGAACGTGTCGATGCCGAAGGCGCCAGCCTTGAGTGTCTTCTCGAGCACGCCGCCCTTATCGATGAGCGTGCCGTAGTGCTCCGTGCCCGCGTTGGGGGTGGGGAACTGCGAAGCGAACTTCTGGATCGTGGAGACACCCACCTGGAGACCGCCCAGAGACGGTTCGCCGGCGCCCGGGGTAGTGAAGCTGATGTTGGTGTTAGCGCCATCGCTCCACGTTGCCGTGACATCAGGGATCGTGTTGGCGAGGAAGCGCGCGTCGTCGAGCGCCACGCCAAGGAGGTCGCTCGTGCTGAAGCCGTTGTCGTCGAGCGTGTCTCCCGTGGGCGCCCAGAGGCGCACACCCAGTTTCCCAACGGGCGTCGGCGTCGTCAGGACGAGTGAGCCCTGCGCGTCGGGCAGAGCGTTGTCCGCGGGCGTGAAGGTGAAGTCAATGCCTGCGGGCACGTCCCCGGCAACGAGCTCGAAAAAGAGCGAGTTGACGTTCCCGGCGCAGAAGATGTCGTCGATGGACTGCCCCGCCGGGATCGTGCTGAAGGTGAACTTCAGACTCGGCGGCGGGAGCTGAAGGTCGAGATCGACCGTTCCCATGGGAAAATCGTGGATGTTGCACGTGGCCTCAAGGTCGGTGATCGACGCCGGGAGAAAGACCGCCGCTGGCTCGAGGTTCACGTAGGCGGTCAACGGTTTCGGGGCGGCAAGCGTCAGGACGTACTTCTCGCCGACGTCGGCGAGCGAGCCTGAGCTGAGGGTCAGTGACGCCTCGTCCACCCCAATCAGCCGAGCCGCAGCGGTGCCGTGGGTGCCGTCGTCTACGAACGAGAAGATGTGACGGTTGGGGTCGTCCCACGGTTCGCCTACCCCCGTGCCGAGGCTCGTCTGATCGGGTGGGAACTCAATCACGGGGTCGTCGATGCTGCCGGCGTCGTCGTCGATCACGAACGCGAGGCTGCCGATGAACTCGCCCGGATTCGGCGTCGTCAGCGCGAAGTTCTGCGTCGGCCCGTCGTACGAGGCGGTGACGTCGGCGATGTCAGTGGCTTTCACATGGAAGAAGCGCATGACATGGCCGAAGAGGGCGTTCGAGCCGGGGAACCCACCGTCCTGCGTCGCCGTGAACTCGATGTCCATCGTATTGCCGTTCACGTCGATGGTGACGCTCGGGTTGAACGTGAGCGTGAGATCGACGCTGGTCGGGACCTGCGTCGCCACGCCCTTGATCGTTAGTCCATCTCTGCGCTTGTGCTCGAGAGTGATCTTGCCAATGGGGGCATTCGCGTCGTGCGAAAGCGTCAGCGTCCTTGCAGCGAAGTCCACGTTGATCGCGAGCTGCTCACTCGTCGGCATCTGGTCGAAGGTGACCTGGGTTTGGAAGTCGGGCACACCACCGACAAACGGGAACTGTTCGTTTTCCAGATAGTCGAAGATGATCTTTGCTGGCGACGAAGCGGAGTAACTCAACCCGAATTGGCTGTTCGTCGTCGTCGGCGTAGCGCTGAAGAGGTTCTGGGCGACATCCATGCTGTAGGTCATGCTCGCCGGAACCGGGTCAGCGAGAGCAGCGATACCGAGCACGTTCTGGACGCCTGTGGTGCTCGTTCCGTCGAAGTGCCCACCCAAGAACTGCACGGGGTTAAGAGCGCCAGTGGTATTGATCTGGAGGTCCAGCACATGGTTCGCGCCACCCAGCAGGTGGGGGGTGATTAGATATTGGACAGTCGCGGGGGCGCTGCCCCCGGCCGGATACACCGTGCCATTGAATGGGCTCGTCGTCCGGTAGCCGAAGAAGAGGTTGGGCGCGAGCAGCGGTTCGCCGTTGAAGGCCGCGAAGGGGAACGCGACCGCCACCTGGAGGTTCGAAGCAAAGGGCGCAGCGCCGAGGCGGTTGATGTTCAATCGCAAATGGGGCGTGGGCGTGAGTTCTGTGTGCACCTCGACCTGGATGTCCTGGCCGCCGCCACCCTGGCCGGTCGTCTTGCTTTGGTCGGCGTCGAAGCGGGTAGGCGACCCTGCCTTCTGGTTCACGCAGGTAGTAGGGGCAGTCCCGGCGCCGATACAGACCACGTAGGGAACGGGCGTGTTGTTGAGCGCGGAAAGGATATCAGTAGCCGAGAACTTGTTGGCCAGATTGATGAGCGTCTGTTCAGCGTGATTCGGATCGATCGGTCCGAGCGGGGGCGAATCGGCGCGGGATGCCGGTACCCGTCCTGCAAGCATCGCGCCGGCAACGAGCGCGACGATGAGGACGGCGAGCCGACGCGCGTTTCGCAACGCAATGCCTTGGCTCTTCAACACTATCCTCCTGGAGTGAGCGGACGGGCCGGCGTCCCGGCGAAGCTTAAATGTTGCGTTTAGGCATCGCGGTCAACGCAGGCGTGCGGCCGGCTAAATCCGAATGGCGAACTCCGCACCTCCTTGTCTAGTCGCCACGGAGCGCGTGCGGGTACCCTTACCGGCCCGCCGCAAAGGGTGCACGCGAGCCGTTGCAGCTACAGCTGCTTGCGACCGCGCGACTCGGCGGGCTTCTCTCTCAAGCACGCACTTCAGTTGTCACCAGCAGCACGTCCGCTGCTCTCGGCGTCCTTCTAGCCCTGATACTCCAGCGTGTCAAGTGCCCGATTACAGCTCTGGACGGCGACCGCGTTCTCGACCTTCTTGAACAGGTCGTTGTAGTCCACGATGTGGCCGAGGTCCTTGCCTGGAGGAGGTCTGCTTTTCTTCACGAAGCCCGTCCTCTGAGCCAGCGGCAGGAAGGTCGAACCATCGAAGTACCACCGCATCGTCCACTCCGCGTAATCGCCGCGCGGGCCCCTTGTGAGCACCACGACGGCCTTGCCACCGTACCGTCCGTTCTCCAGCAGGTTTGGGCCACTATCGATGCACCGCCTCGAGGTAATACCCTCCATGAGGAAGGTGACCGCAGCGCTGACCCCATGGCATGAGTCCATAACGTCGAAACCCCGGCCCCCGTAATTCTGGGAATCGCTGTACTCGGTGCTATAGGCGCGGCCCTCGGCGACAACAACCGTGATCTCCTCCCGCGCCCCCCGCACCGTTGTCTCATAGCTCCTCCGCTCGCGTGCCCGGTCGCGCGAAGTGTCCACCCAGACCTCGTAAGTTCCTTTACGATCCCCCTCCTCGCCATGAATCTCAAGCTCTTGGACCTGGTGGTAGACGTATCCGGGCCGGGTCACCTCTGTCGCCACCCGGCGATAGAGCTTCTCAACCGACGGCGGGTCCGGCTCAGCCCTGCTGCCGCACCCGCATGCGACGGCCAGCCCAACGAAAGAAACTGCGACCAGGAGATGCGCCGTCGGCATGACTCACCCCTCCGTGCCGGGCGCCCTAAGCGCTCGGCGGTCTCCCTCGGCCAGAACCACCGTTCTGCCCGAGACTCCTCGACGATGCCTCCGGGCTCGTCCTGGACGCGTCCGACGACTTCAATCAGATGGGGCGAAATCGTTGGCGGCGATGAAGGCGGACCGCGAATTGGTCAGCAAGCCGGTCATCCACGACGGGCCGGCGAGCGCCGGCTGAAGCATCCACCGCGTCGTTCCGTCCTTCGCCGACAGTGCGCCGACAACCCGCTCCCAGCCGACGTACACGGCGCCGTCGCCAGCGGCCCACGGCTCTGGCACGTCGTCGCGTTTCCAGCGCTCGGCGCCGGTGCGGAGGCCGTACGCCACAACGCCCTCGCGAACAACGTACGCGGCACCGTCGGCGAGCGCCCAGATGTCGCCATAGGATGGACGGCCGCCGGCGCTCCAGAGGGTTGCGCCGCTTGACGCATCAACGGCCTGGACGGTCCCGCCCGCACTCAGTCCTGCGCCACCGACTACCACGCCGTCCTTCCCCGTTGGATGGTCGAGCTGGGACGACCGCCACACCTCGACTCCGGTGTTCACGTTCAGCCCCACGGCCTGATTGCCGCTCGGCACGACGACAGTGGTACCCGTCACTGCCAGGGGTGATCGGGCGACTCCGACACCGGACCGGTCGTCAATGCGTACGTTGCTCTTCCATCGCTCCTTTCCACTTAATCGGTCCAGGCCGCTCACCGGCGTTGCATCGGGGCTCGATCTGTCTGTGCCAACGATGACGATGTCCTCACTGTTCGCCACTGGAACGGACCCGTTTGCTGGGACGTGCCAGCGGACCTTCCCGGTGTCCGCGTCAAGGCCGGCGATCTCCCACTCCGTGGCCCTGCCATCGACAAACTTCGGGTTAAAGGGGATCACCACGATGCCGTGTCCGGCGAACGGCCCAGGCGTCCATGACGCCGCCGTCGTCGCGCGCCAACTCTCCTTGCCGTTGGCGGCGTCCAGCGCGACGAGGACGGAGCCGCCCGGCGGAATCGCCACGGTCGCATAGACCAGCTTGTCGGTCGCGCCGACGACGGCGGCGGCCGCTTGTGACTCCGGGCAGAACGTCCACCGAAGCTTGCCCGACTCGCGGTCCACTGCAAAGACAGCCGGGGAGTGGCCACTCGCGCACGCCTTCATCTCGGTCACCGACAACCCACCATCCCCCGATCCGTTGCCGTACGCTATCACCAGTAGCGTGGCTACCACTGCCAGGGCCATCGTTGGTTTCGTGGAACCCTCCGTCTCACCACGGTCGCACCGCCGGCTGCCTGTGGGCGGCCGTTCGGCGGGACGCCGGCGCCGCCCGCGTCCATTCATTGTCGGGTGGGTGTCAATCCCCTCGAAATCCGGCCGCCAACACCGTGCCTTCTTCGAGTCGCTCGTCACCGACAACGTCGGCATCGGCCGGCCGGACCAGGTGGCCGTCGTCTTTGCCCGCCAGGTGCGCAAGAACACGCCCGGCATCTTCCGTACGCGCATCTTCTCGCCCGGGACGGAGGTGAAGATCGACCTCCTCTACAAGCATAGCCGGGTGAAGCAGTACCTCAAGGAAGGGCGGGCCTTGCGCGTCGAGACCGTGATCAACGACCCCACGGACATCGGCGTCCAGCGCCGCCTCCAACATCTGCCTGAACTCCAGGAGAAAGCGCGCGCAGTCAACCAGCGTCTGCTTATGATCGAACGTGCCGGCCAGGGCTGTGCCATCGGCTCTGCGCTCTTTGAGCGCATCCAACTGCAGGTGAGGGCCAAAGAACCGGAGCGCTGCGCTTCGGGGATCAACGCGCCATGGCCCTGGCCGGTGCCCTCTGCCTGTTTGTCCACGCCGTCGCCGGCTTCCGCAACAAGAGCCTCCGGAGCCTTGTCGCCGCGTTGCTTGGGGTGGACTACTCCGCCGGGCAGATGAGCTACGACCTGCGCCGCCTGCGCTTGCACGGCCTGATCCAACGCCTGCCACGGACCAACACCTACGTCCTGACGCCCAAAGGCCTGCGCGTGGCCCTCTTCTACACGAAGGTCCACGCGCGACTGCTGCGGCCATTGCTCGCCGCCGACCACCCACCGGCATCTCTGGACTTACTTACGCCAGGCGTTGCGCACCATCGACCGCGCCGTCGCAGATTACGTCGCAAACGCCCGTCTCGGCACCGCTGCTTGAAACTTGTACACCGTCCCGTGGCTGGCGGGCACACCACGTGGCGACCCAAACAAGATCGACGCACTCAGGACGGGACTCAATCGCCTGAGCGAGTAAAGTCCCGGCGACGTTCGCGCCAGCGGCTCGCCCGCTATGATTCGGACGACGCGGGACGGCGCGTGGAAAGTTGACATCGGGCGCTTGCCGCTGCCGCCAGTAGGACGGACACGCAACCGCGCAACACTTGGCTGGAACGATTTCTCCACTCACGACCCTCCGGGCGGAGACGACAATCAGGACATGGAACCAACGATTAGTAACACGGGCGAACACCGAGTGGACCGGCGCTTTCCCCTCTGGGTCGCCGTGACGCTCGAGGACGGCCCGGACGAGGCGGTCAAGGCGGCCACGCTCGTTGACCTTTCGGCTGGCGGAGCGTTCGTCAAGTTAGCGCCGGAGGTCGAGGCTGCAAGCTGTGGGCGGCTTCGGGTTGTGTCTGGCGGCGAATCACGCACGGTCGCGTACGAGGTGGTGGCGGTCGAGAAGTCGTGGGAAGGGACGTTCCTTCACGTGCGATTCACGGGTGACGGCGCAGCCGAGGCGCACCTGGAGCCTTTGCTCGTGGAGCTCGCGTCAGAATCGACCGACATGCAGCGCTGGATCGCTTCCGGCCGCGCCATGCTTGGTCGGGTGCGACCGGGAACGAGCCGCCGACTCCACATCTCCTGACGGCTGCCCAGGGCTGTGGTTGGTGCAGCGTCAATCGACTGCTTCACGCCGCGGCGCACTCCCTGCCCCTTGAAAGGCGCACCATATTTCGCCCAGACTCCTTCGCTTCGTACAAGGCGCCGTCCGCATCGGCAATCAGATCATCAGGCCGTTGATGGCGCGCGCGATCCAGGCTTGCGACACCCAGGCTAGCCGTCACATGGACTCCGTGTTCCTCCCCAAGGTCCAATTCGAGCCGTTCGATCGAGGCCCTCAACCGCCTCGCCAGCCCGAACGCTCCGGCTGCTCCGGTCCCCGGCATCACGATTGCGAATTCCTCGCCGCCGTATCGCGCCGCGAGATCGGTAGCCCGGACGGACTCGCGAATCGCGCCGGCCGCAGCCCGCAAGACAAGATCTCCAGCGGGGTGTCCGTAGCGATCGTTGATCCCCTTGAAGCGGTCTAGATCCAACATGAGGAGACTGAGCGGCGCGTCATCACGCACTGCCTGATGAAAGGCCCGACCAAAGAACGCGTCAAAGTGGCGACGATTGCCCAGGCCCGTGAGGGCATCTGTGGACGCTTGGGCAGTCAGGCGCTCCCGCTCTTCCTCCAGCTTGTTGTGCTCATCCTCGGCCATGAAGCTGAGCATCTCAAGCGCCTCGTTCGCGCGCGCAAGGATCTCTCCTGCGCGCACACCGGTTTCGGGAAGGTCGAGCAAGGCGCGCAGCGGGCCGGCCTCGTTGCCGATTCGCACGAGGAGGCCGTCCGCGTCTTCTGTTGGGAGGCGGAACCAGCGCTCGCACGCGGTCCTGTACGCGGCCAACCCTTCACCCAGCGTGCCGGCGGCGAAGACATCGGCCGCGAGAGCACCAATGGCGACACAGCGAACGAGTTCGGCGTACGACGCCGGTGCGTTGGTGGGCGTCCGGTGGTAGCGAAGCGCCGCGACCAGCTGGGGCGGTAGGTTCCATCTCTCAGCGAGCGCGCC
>JBJXGC010000234.1:0-11241 GCA_046154545.1 Dehalococcoidia bacterium
CATGCCCAACCTGCCCGGATTCGGCAACCCGGCGACGATGCCCGCCCAATACGCCACGCTCATCGCTCGTCTGCTCCAATACTGCGACTGGGCGGTCGAGGGCCTGACGGTGGAGCAGCTCTGCGACACCCGGGGTGGCCTCACTAACTCTGCCGGTTGGGACGTCTGGCACGTCGTCCGGACGGTGGACAATATCGTGCACTTCGTCTTCGAACGGGAGCAGCCGGTCTGGCTGCGAGAGGGCTTTCATGAGCGGTGGGGCCTGCCCAAGGTCGACCAGGGCACCGGGCAGGACCCGGACGACGCCTACTCGCTCCGTTTCCCTGCGGCCGACGAGTTCGTCCGTTATACGGACGCGGTCTCAGAGGCGGTGGTGCCCCGGCTGGCCGCGATGAGCGTGGAGTACCTGGCCACGACGCAGCTCATCCGTCCCTGGGGCGAGGTGCCACGGATGGAGGCGATCGGCCACGGGCTCATCGGCCATGGGAACGGGCACCTCGGGCGGGCGAGCTACGCCCGAACGCTCTACGGACTGAAGGGGCTGCCGTTCTAGCAGGGCGGGAACGAGCGGGGTTCAGGAGGCGCGGTCGAGCGGGGGCTCTTCGCCCGCGGGGCTTCGGCCCATCGACCGAAGCAGGATTGCGAGCGCGCCGTCCGGTTGCCCGGCGGCAGACTGGCGGCGGCGAGGCCGTTCGCGGCGCACCGTGCGCCCCGGTGGTTGGAGGGCGGCCAGGGCGGCGAGGAGCGACTGTTCGACGACCGTCCCCGCCGGGGTGCGGACGGCCTGGTCGCCGGGAGCGAGGGGCATGAGGAAGCGGCGGCCGTCGAGCTCCGCAGGCTCACCATCGAAGGAAACTGGCGGTGCTGAGACGTCCAGGGACGCGCGCGGCGTGCCAGGGCGGAGGCCCAGTTCGATAACCAGGAACCCTGCGCTCGTCCGGGCGGTGACGACGATCAGGCGGAGTCCGTCGTCTGTGGTGACGGTGGCGTTCAGCGCAACGGTTGGGCCATCCAGAGTGACGCGTTCGACAAGGGCGGCCAGGAGCGTGATGACGGCGGGTGACGGCAGGCCGGCGGCCAGGGCCCGGGCCACCTCGGCAACGGCCGCGGGGGTGAGCGCTGCCGGGGCGCCCGTGCCGGCCGGCTCCAGACCGTTGAGGGCGGCGAGGGCGCGGTGAAGCTGCGAGAGCGTCAGTGGCAAACCGGCGGTGAGGCCCCCCGGCGACGCTGGGACGGCGAAGAGGGCGGCCGTTGCTGTGGGCGCAGCCGTCCAGGCGGGATCGGCGGAGGGGCTGCTGATCACGAAGCGGCGGCCAGCGAGGTCGGCGAGCTTGCCTTCGAACAGGACGGGCGAGGGAGCGGCAGGCGCCGGTGCTGTGGCGATGGCCGGGCCCACCTGGATGTCGATCACCGTGACCCCCCCGTGCGACCGGGCCGTGACCGTGACGGGGCGGACGCCATCGTTGGCGGCCACGGGGGCTGCGATGATCGGCGTGAAGCCAGTCCCGTTCGCGGAACGGGCGAGGGCGATGAGCAGCTTGAGGACGGCTGGCGGCGGCGCGGCCGCAGCGAGGGCCCGCGCGACCTCGGTCACGGCGACGCGGTCAGAAGGCGCGGTGGGGGCGGCCCCGGGCTTCGCCCTATCGCGGCCAGCCAGTACCTCGAGCGCGAGGTCGAGCTTGAGGGTAGCGAGGGGCGGGCCGACCGGGTCGATGCGCATCTCTCTATGGTTATCGGCGGGGACAGACGGTGCCGATACCGGCGCCGACCAGCCGCTGAGCCCGAGGAGGCTCATTCGCGGCAATGGCGCGATTTTCACCGCCAAGACGCCAAGACGCCAAGACGCCGAGACGCCAAGACGCCAAGACGCCAAGACGCCAAGACGCCAAGCGCGCCTGGTCACGCCAGGGATGACGATTCAAATTGTCGTCTTCGCGATCCCTGGCGTCGTTCGGGTGAAAAGAAACCGGGGCCTTCTACCAGCCGCGGGTCGCCAGGAGTTCCTTCTCGGGGAGCGAGGAGACGCTGATCCCGGGCATCGCCTTCCCCAGGCCGGTGCTGACGCGGGCGAGCACCTCGGCGTCCTGGTAGTGCGTCGTCGCTTCGACGATCGCCTTGGCAACGAGGGCCGGGTGTTCGGATTTGAAGATGCCGGAGCCGACGAAGACGCCGTCCGCGCCGAGCCGCATCATCAGGGCGGCGTCGGCGGGAGTGGCGATTCCGCCTGCGGCAAAGTTGACGACGGGCAGGCGCCCATCGCGCTTGACCTGGCGGACGAGTTCGAGGGGGGCGCCGAGGTCCTTGGCACAGGTGTAGAGTTCGTCCTCGGACATGGTCTGGATGCGGCGGACCTCGTCCTGGACGGTACGCATGTGGCGCACGGCTTCGACGATATCGCCGGTGCCGGCCTCGCCCTTCGTGCGGATCATGGCCGCGCCTTCACCGATCCGGCGGAGGGCTTCGCCCAGGTTCCGGCAGCCGCAGACGAAGGGCACCGTGTACTGGTGCTTATCGATGTGGTGGGACTCGTCGGCCGGGGCGAGGACTTCGGACTCATCGACATAGTCGACGCCGAGGGCCTGGAGGATCTCGGCTTCGATGAAATGGCCGATGCGGGCCTTGGCCATCACGGGGATGGTGACGGCGTCGATGATGCCCCGGATCATCTCCGGGTCGCTCATGCGGGCGACGCCACCGTCCTTGCGGATGTCGGAGGGCACGCGTTCGAGGGCCATGACGGCGCAGGCGCCGGCTTCCTCGGCGATGCGGGCATGTTCGGGGGTGACGACGTCCATAATGACGCCGCCCTTGAGCATCTGGGCGAGGCCGACTTTGACGGCCCACGTTCCGGTCTGCGGCATGGGGGAGATCTCCTGTTCGAATCCTGTAGCCCCATGGTAGGAGGTGTGGGGATGGGCGGGTAGTGCGCGTTGAAGCCCCGATGCCGGTTGAACCGCCAAGATGCCAAGGTCGCCAAGAACGCGCCAAGACATTCACTCAACTGACGCGACCGTTGTCACGCAGAACCTCAAGGATTTCCCGGTGATTGCCTCCGGGCGAAGTAGACGCCGTCCCCAGGCCGTGCCGGGCGAAACATGTTCGTCTCGCCGCCGACTTGTGCCGGAAATCCGCCGTTCATCTGTTCGTTCAACAGCGTTCACGGCGCCGAAACCCACCAACGTGGCGCCGCCCCTAGCCTTGAGGTATGAACAAGTTCGAAGCCCTGAAGGCGGCGAAGGACGGCCTCGACTCGTGGCCGGACCTTGTCCGCTACGCCTCTGAGGGCACGACTATCGCTGAGATCCCCGAAGACGACCTGCAGCGGATGAAATGGTACGGCGTCTTCTACCGGCCGCAGAAGCCGGGGACGTTCATGATGCGGCTGCGGGTCCATGGCGGCCGGATGACCTCCGCACAGCTCCGGACGGTGGCCGACCTGGCCGCCGAATTCGGCGGTGGCAGCGCCGACCTGACCACGCGCCAGAACCTCCAACTTCGCGACATCGCCCTCGCCGACGTGCCGGAGATCATCCGGCGGGTCGAGGCCTGCGGCCTCGGGACGCTCCAGACGGGCCTCGACAACGTGCGGAACTACATGGGCTGCCCGCTGGCGGGTATCGACGGGCAGGAGCTGATGGACACGACACCGCTCCTCGGGGCGGTGGCCTCAGCCCACCTGGGGAAGAAGAACTTCAGCAACCTGCCCCGGAAGTTCAACCTCGCGCTTGCCGGTTGCCGCGAGGACTGTGGCCACGCCGAGACCCAGGACCTCGGCTTTGTGCCAGCCACCCGGCGGGTGGATGGGCGCCTGGTGGCGGGCTTCAACGCCCTGGTGGGCGGCGCCCTCGGCGGCTCCAGTCCGCGGTTGGCGACGCCACTCGACGTCTTCGTCCAGCCCCATGAGGTGGTCTGCCTGTTCACGGCCCTTCTCGCCGTCTATCGCGACCACGGGCCGCGTGAGGTGCGGACGAAGTCCCGCCTGAAGTGGCTCATCGCCGAATGGGGCGAAGAGCGGCTGCGGGACGAGGTCGAACGGTACGCCGGCTACACCTTCGAGCGGGCCGGGCGTGACGAGCGCACATCGACCGGGGGCGACCATCTCGGGGTCCGTCCTCAGCGCCAGGTGGGCTTGAGCTACGCCGGGCTGCACGTGCCGGTCGGGCGGGTGACGGCGGCGCAGCTCAGCGGGGTCGCGGCCCTGGCGGAGGCGTACGGCGCGGGCGAAGTCCGGCTCACGACCGGCCAGAACATCATCATCCCCCACGTTGCCGATGAACGGGTGGCCGCCCTCCTTCGTGAGCCCCTGCTCCAGGAGCTACGCCATGACCCGGCGCCGGTCTGGCGGGGGCTCATCGCCTGCACGGGGAACGACTACTGCCACTTCTCCCTCATCGACACGAAGGCGCGGGCGATCGACCTGGCGACCGAACTCGAGCGGCGTGGCGTCACGGTCGAGCCCGGCACCCGCATCCACCTGTCCGGCTGTGTGCACGCCTGCGGCAAGCACCATGTGGCCGACATTGGCTTGCAGGGCGCGAACGTGCGCCTCGGTGACACCGTCGTTGAAGCCGCCGACATCTTTGTCGGCGGAAAGCTCGGCGAGGGCGCCCGCCTGGCGGTGAAGACGGGCGAGCGGGTAGTCGCCGAAGACCTGCCCGATGTCTTTGAGCGGATCCTCGGCGAACGGTCCGGCAGTACCAGCCGCGAACTCGTGGGGGCGGCCTTGTAAGCCCTGGCAGGGGCCTGCGGCCCGCCGGGTAACCACGTTCGGAGCGGATTTCGAGACTGAAAGGGACAGACAGTGAAGCGACGCAGATTTCTCCAGATGCTCGGGGCGACCGGCGCGGTCGCCGCTCTGCCACCGATCCTTGCGGCCTGTGGCGGCGACGACGATGGCGGCGACCCAACCCCGGCACCCGCGACCGCGACCGGTGCGGCGGGCACGACGACGGCCGCGGCGACCACGGCCGCGGCCAAGCCGAAGGCGTCCAGCGACGAGTTGATCAAGATCGGGTTCATCGCCCTCACGGACTGCGCCTCGGTCGTGATGGCGGAGCAGCTCGGCATCTTCAAGGAATATGGCCTCAACGTGGAGCTCGCGAAGCAGGCCTCATGGGCGGCCCTCCGCGACGGGCTCCTGACCGGCGACCTGCAGGCCGCCCACATGCTCTTCGGCATGCCCTTCTCCGTATACAACGGCATCGGCGGGCCGGCCGGTAAAGAGATCCATATCGCCATGGTGCTGAACAACAACGGCCAGGCGATCACGCTTTCGGAAGAGGACTTCGGCGGGAAGGTCGGTTTCCGCACGTTGGACAAGGTGAAGTCAGCAGTCGAAGCGGTGAAAGCGAAGAAGGAAGCGACCTTCGCCATGACCTTCCCCGGGGGCACCCACGACATGTGGCTGCGCTACTGGATGGCGGCGGCCGGCGTTGACCAGAAGAGCGTGAAGATCATCACCATCCCCCCACCGCAGATGGTCGCGAATATGAAAGTGAACGCGATGGACGGCTACAGCGTGGGCGAGCCATGGAACGGGGTCGGCGTGAAGGAGGGCATCGGCTTCACGGCGACAGCGAGCCAGGACATCTGGAAGCACCACCCGGAGAAGGCGCTCGGCGTCAACCCTGACTTCGCGGGCAAGCGCCGGGGCGACCTGAAGCTGGTGATGCGGGCGATCATCGAGGCCAGCCGCTACATCGACGACCCGAAGAACAAATCGGCGGTGGCGAAGACGATCGGTGGCCCTGCCTTCGTGAACGCCTCGGCTGACGTCATCGATGCCCGCCTCGAAGGCCGTTACACGCTTGGCAAGAACCTTGGCGAGCACACGTACACCGACGACTTCATGCTCTTCCACCGCGATGGGCAGGTGAACTTCCCGCGGCAGGCGCACGCCTCCTGGTTCATGGCCCAATACGTCCGGCACGGGCTGCTCAAGGAGCTGCCGGACCACAAGACCGTCGCCAGCAAGCTCATCCTTACCGACCTCTACAAGGAGGTCGCAAAGGAGATGGCGGTGAGTGTGCCGGAAGACGACGGGGCGGCCTTCACGGTGACGCTGGACCAGGCGCGGTTCGACCCCGCCGACGCGGCGGCTTACCTCAAGCAGTACGGAGTAGCGTGATGACGATGCGAACGGACTCCAAGGGCCACGGCAGGCTAAGCGGCATCCAGGTGCCGCGGCTGGCCTTCTCCGGGCTGGGCAGCCTGCCCCGGAAGACGATGAACGGGGCCGTCTCGCTCACCGGGGCGGCGCTGTTCCTGGGCCTGATCTGGGCGGCGGCTTCCTCCCTCCAGGGTGAACTGCCCGGGCCACTGGCCACGATGGGCACCTTCTGGCGGCTCGTGAGCGACCCCCTCTACGACAACGGCCCGAACGATAAGGGCATCGGCCTCCAACTCTGGGCCTCGCTGGTGCGCGTCTTCAAGGGGTTCGTGCTGGCCTCGGCTGTGGCCATCCCGGTCGGTATCCTGCTGGGGACGAGCCCGCTTTTCCGGCGCTTCTTCGACCCGGTCGTTCAGGTGTTGCGGCCGGTCTCGCCTCTCGCCTGGTTCCCGATCGGGTTGGTCGCTCTCCAATCGGCCCCGGACGCGGCGATCTTCGTCGTGTTCATCTGCTCGCTCTGGCCGACCGTGATCAACACGGCTTTCGGCGTCGCCAGCATCCCGGAGAGCCACAAGCAGGTGGCGCGCGTCTTCCAGTTCAACCGCTGGAAGTACCTGACGAAGATCGTCCTGCCGCACAGCGTGCCCCACATCATCACGGGACTGCGGCTTTCCATGGGTATCGCCTGGCTGGTGATCGTGGCGGCGGAGATGCTTTCCGGCGGGACGGGCATCGGCTTCTACGTGTGGGATAGCTGGAACGCCCTCAACCTCGAGCAGGTGCTCTCGGCGATCCTCATCATCGGCGTCGTCGGGCTCCTGCTGGACCGGGCCTTCGCCCTCCTGGCCTCCCGCTTCACCTATACGGAGATGAACTGATGACGCAGCCCTACCTGGAGATCAACAACGTCAGCAAGTCGTTCAAGGGTGGCTACACGGCCATCGCGGGCGTGCAGCTGAGCATCGAAAAGGGCGAGTTCGTCACGCTCATCGGCCATTCCGGTTGCGGGAAGTCCACCCTGCTCGGCCTGATCGCCGGGCTGGCGCGGCCGACGACGGGCGAGGTCGAACTTGAGGGCCGGCCGATCACGGGACCGGGCGCTGACCGGGGGATGGTCTTCCAGGGCCACTCCCTGCTGCCCTGGCTCTCCGTCTACGCCAACGTGTACGAGGCCGTCGATGCCGTCTTCCCGGGCCGCCGCGCCCAGGAAAAGGAGGAGAAGCGCGAGCGGGTGGAGCGGGTCCTCCGGGTCGTGGGCCTCTGGGACCATCGCGACAAGAAGCCGGGAGAACTCTCGGGCGGCATGCGCCAGCGCACGGCCGTGGCCCGGGCCTTCGCTGTGGTGCCGCGGGTGCTCCTGCTCGACGAGCCGTTCGGCGCCCTCGACGCCCTGACCAAGGCGAGCCTGCACGACGAGCTCCTTCACCTCTGGACGTTCGACCACAACACGGAGACGGTGGTGATGGTGACCCACGACATCGACGAGGCGATCTACCTGAGCGACCGGATCGTGGTGATGACGAACGGGCCCCGGGCGACCATCCGGGAGGTGGTGTCTGTCCCGCTGCCGCGTCCGCGGGACAAGCGGGCGATGCTCCACACCCCCGTCTACGCCGACCTCAAGGAACACCTCCTCGACCTGCTGGCCGAGAAGGCCGTGGTGGGGGCCGCCTGATGTCCCCGCTGCTCGCTGGCGTCCTCTAATGTGCCGTACGGCCACGGCCGCCTGCCCCTACTGCGGCGTCGGCTGCCTGCTGGACGTGAAGCTCGGCGAGGACGGGCGGATCGCCTCCATTCGCGGCAACCAGGCAGCCCAGGCGAACCGGGGCAAGATCTGCCCCAAAGGCGCGCTCCTGGCCGAGACGGTGGACACGAAGGATCGCCTGAAGACGCCGCTCCTCCGCGTCGATGACGGCGGCGTCTTCGTGCCCATCTCCTGGGCCGCGGCGCTCAACCTGATCGCGGCGAATATCAGCAAGTTCGTGCGCGAATCCGGCCCCGACTCGGTCGGGTTCTACGGCTCGGGCCAGCTCGACACCGAGGCCTGGTACGCGGCCGGGAAGCTCTTCAAGGGCGCCCTCGGCACGAACAATACGGACTCCAACAGCCGCCTTTGCATGGCCAGCGCGGTCGCCGGCTATCGCACCAGCCTGGGCAGCGACGGCCCGCCCACCTCGTACGACGACATCGACATCGCGGACGTGATCCTGATCATTGGTTCGAACATGGCCGAGGCCCACCCGGTCCTCTTCGACCGGGTGAAGGCGCACAAACGGCGTGACCCCGGGGTGACGGTCGTGGTGGTCGATCCGCGGCGGACGCCGACGGCCGAGTTTGCGGACATCCACGTCGCACTCGCGCCCGGATCTGACATCGCCTTTCTCAATGCGCTTTCGAGCTGCCTGATCGGGCTGGATGCGGTCGATCACACCTTCATCGAAGAGCACAGCGAGGGGTACGAGGCCTACCGGGCCTTCATCGAAGCGCAGCCGCTGGACGAGGCGGAGCGCATCTCCGGGGTGCCGATGGCGGAGGTCGAGCGCCTGGCGGAGATTCTCGCGGGCTCCAAGAACGTCCTTTCGCTCTACTGCATGGGCACGAACCAGAGCACGGTGGGGATGTGGAAGAACAACTCCGTGATCAACCTCCATTTGCTGCTCGGCCAGATCGGGCGGCCGGGCGCCGGGCCTTTTTCGCTGACCGGCCAGCCGAACGCCATGGGCGGCCGGGAGTCGGGGGCGCTGGCCCACATGCTCCCTGGTTACCGGCTGGTCGAAGACGGTGAGCACCGGGCGGAAGTCGAGGGGGCCTGAGGGCTGCCGGCGGGGCGGATCGCCGCGCGGATGGGGCTGACGGCGGTCGAGATGTTCCGGGCACTCGAACACGGCAGCCTGCGTATGCTCTGGATCGCCGCCACGAACCCGGCCGTGAGCATGCCCGACCTGCACCAGACGAAGCGCGCGCTGACGGCCGGTGAATTCGTCGTCGTCCAGGACATCTACCACCCGACGGAGACTTCGCAGCTCGCCGACCTCGTCCTCCCGGCGGCCGGCTGGGGCGAAAAGGATGGGACGAGCACGAACAGCGAGCGGATGATCGCCTACAGCGACTCGTTCCTCGAGCCGGCCGGGGAGTCGCGGCCCGACTGGTGGATCCTGGCCGAGGTAGGCCGCCGCCTGGCGCCGGAGCTCTTCCCCTGGACGACCTCCGGGGAGGTCTGGGACGAATTCCGGGCGCTCACGGCGGGTCGGCCCTGTGACATGGCGGGAGCGACGCGGGCTCGGCTGCGCGAGGGGGCGCTGCAGTGGCCCTGCCCGGCGGAAGACCACCCCGGGACGAACCGCCGCTACGAGGACGGGGTCTTCCCGACGCCGAGTGGGCGCGCCCGCTTCCACCCCTGGCCCTACCGGCCGCCGCGCGAGCAGACCGACCATGAGTTCCCGCTTGTGCTGACGACGGGCCGGGTCGCATCGCAGTGGCATTCGCGCACGCGCACCGGCAAGGTGGCGAAGCTGGTGGCCCGCGACCCTGAGCCGTACGTCGAGATCCACCCGGACGACGCGCAGGCGCGGGGCGTGGAGGACGGCGACATGGTGCACGTTTCCAGCCGCCGCGGGTACATCCGGGTGAAGGCTCGGATGGGCACCTCGGTCCCGCCAGGAAGTGTCTTCGTGCCCTTCCACTGGGGCGACAACTTCGGCAAGAACACCGCGGCCAACTACCTTACGAACCCGGTCATCGGCCGGATCGCGAAGGAGCCGGAGTTTAAGTACTGCGCGGTGCAGGTGGTGAAGCGGGAGCCGTCGTAGCGAGCCGGGCGGTTTGGACGCAAAGGTTCGAAAGAGGCAAAGGGGGACGAAGATCGGGGGAGTCGGACCCATCGACACATGCACGCCTCTCGTACGTGAAGCATCGGTGTAGACGCCAAGGTCCGAAAGAGGCAGAGGGACGGGTGGCGGGTGGGGGCGGTAGAGTACGCGCTCACACGTTCCGCAGGAGGGCGCCATGCCATTCGCTACCGAATACGTCGAGATCCGCCAGCTGGTGGAGCGCTACGCCGACGCCGTGAACCGGGTCGATGCGGCCGCCTGGGAGGCGACCTGGGCGGAGGATGCGGTCTGGGACCTGGGCGCCATGAAGACGGAGGGCCGGGACAAGGTGGTCGCCTTCTGGAAGCAGGTGATGCCGACCTTCCCGTTTGTCGTCCAGATCATCCACTCGGGTGTGGTCAATTCGGTCGATGGGGACAGCGCGACGGGGACCTGGTACCTGAGCGAGTACATGCACCGGGGCGATGGCGGCCGCAACCACGGCATCGGGGTGTACCGGGACGACTACGTGCGGGTGGGGGGCGAATGGCTGTTCAAGCGGCGCCGCTACAGCCTGCTCTACAACGGCCCGACGGACCTGAGCGGCCAGGTGAACCCGCACCCGGAGAAGGTGGGGGTGTGAGGGTCGGGTGGCGGACCACCGGCCGTCAGGGGCCCTCGGTTTCCGAAGCCATGGTCGCGTCCCAGGCCGGTTGCAGCGCGCTCACGAAGTCGAAGGCGATGGCGGCGTAGTCTTCGGGCAGGCTGTGGGCCGCGATTCGCTCCCGGCGCACATGCATGAGGGCAGCCGCGGCGGCGGCCGCGAAGAGGCGGGCGCGAAGTCTTCTCGCGGGCCCGCCTCCGGCGAGCGCTTCGAGGTGGTCAGCGATGATCTCCTCGTAGCGGAGGTTGTGGTGTTCAAGACGGGCGGCAATCGCCGGCTCCCTGGCGAGAAGTTCAGCGAGGCCCGGTGCGCTCGTGGCGTGCATGAAATTGAGCGACTCCGCGAGAGCATCCCGCACCTGGACGAGCGGCGGGAGCGATGGGTCGGCCGCGAGGAGCGCCTCACGAAGGACCCGCATCATGTCATCGTTGAGGGCGAGTGCTGCGTCCTCCTTCACCGGGAAGTAGCGAAAGAAGGTGCGGGGGGCAACGGTGGCCGCGTCCGCGATCTCTTCGACGCTCACCCGGGAGAACCCCCTGGCAAGGAAAAGTCCCAGCGCGACGCGGTGAATGTGGTCCCTGGTCGCCGCATGTTTGCGCTCGCGGAGCGGAGGCTTGAGCGGGGTAGGGTCAGCCATTGGCGTCACTGGCAATCGAGCA
>JBJXGC010000251.1:0-4466 GCA_046154545.1 Dehalococcoidia bacterium
TACGCGCCTCGAAGAACTGCTTCAGGAGCTGGTTCACGTCGTGCGCCGTCGTCCCGCTTCCGGTCGCAATCCGCCGGCGCCGCTTCCCGTCGATCTTCTCGGGGTGGCGGCGCTCCCACTTCGTCATCGAGAAGACGATCGCCTCCGCCTGGTTGAAGAAGCTGTCGTCCATCTCATCGACGTTCAACTGCGCCTTGATCTTGTTGAAGCCAGGCAACATCCCCACCAGCTGGCCGAGCGGCCCCATGTTGCGCACCCGCTTGATCTGCTCGACGAAGTCCTGCAGGTCGAACGACCCCTTCTTCAGCTTCTCGGCGAACTTGTCCGTGTCCTCCTCGCCCATCGAGTCCTTGGCCTTCTCGATCAGGCTTAAGAGGTCGCCCATGCCGAGAATGCGCCCGGCCAGGCGGTCCGGGTAGAACTGTTCGAGCGCGTCCGTCTTCTCGCCCACGCCGATGAACTTCACGGGCACGCCCGTGACCGAGCGGATGCTCAGGGCGGCGCCACCGCGGGCGTCGCCGTCCATCTTCGTGAGGATGAGCCCGGTGGTGCCGACTTTGTCGTGGAACTCCTTCGCGGCCGTGACCGCGTCCTGCCCGGCCATGGCGTCGGCGACGAAGAGCACCTCGGCGGGGTCGAGGAGGCGGCGGAGGTCGGCCACCTCCGCCATCATCTCCTCGTCGATGTGGAGCCGCCCGGCGGTGTCGACCAGGAGGTGCGACATGCCCGTCTGCCGCGCCTTTTCCAGGGCGTGGGCGGCAATCACCGCGGGCTTAGCCGTCGTACCTTCTTCGTGGACGGGGATGTCGAGCTGGCGTGCGAGTGTGACGAGCTGGTCGACCGCGGCCGGGCGGTAGATGTCGCAGGCGCAGAGGAGCGGGCGGTTGCCCTGCTTCTTGAGGAGGTTCGCGAGCTTCGCGATCGAGGTCGTCTTCCCGGAACCCTGGAGGCCGACGACCATGATAACGGTGGGCGGGCGGCTCGACGTGGCGAGTCTCGGCGCTTCGCCCCCGAGGATGCCGACGAGTTCGCCGTGGACGATGTCGATGACCTGCTGAGCCGGCGTGAGGCTGCGCAGGACCTCGGCGCCCAAAGCCTTCTCCTTGACGCGGGTGGTGAACTCGCGCACCACCTTGAAGTTGACGTCGGCCTCGAGCATCGCCATGCGCACTTCGCGCAAGGCCTGGTCGAGGTCCTCTTCGGTCACAATCCCGCGGCTTCCGAACTTCTTGAAGGCGCCCTGGAGCTTGTCGGTGAGCGTATCGAACATGGATTCCCAGTGTACCGCGCGTGCCGGTTAGCGTGGATGGAAGGCGAGGCGCGGCGCCCTCAACGCAGCAGGTCCAGCCCAAGCGCGAAGTCGATCGCCCGTGCGACCTCTCGAAGGCGCCCGACGGAAAGGCGAGTGATGAACTCCTCCAACCGGTAACTCCTGACCGTCTGTATCTGGTCGAGGTTCACGAACGATCTCTTCGCGACTCCCTCAGATTCGGGCACCTCGATCCAGGTTGGTGATTTGCGCACGGTTGTCGTCAGCGGCGCGACGGTGACGGACGTGAGGATGCTGAGTCCGGAGTTCCGGGTAAGAACCAGGACGGGACGGCGGCGGGATTCGTCATTACCCTCCAGCCAATAGATGTCGCCCTGTAGCATCAGGCTTCCCAGTCGGGGCCCCAGTCCAGGCCGCTCAAGAGCGCATCGTCATCGCTGCCACCCGTCGCATAGGCGGCGCGCCATTGTTCTTCAGCCGCGGCGATCTCAAGGCGGTGCAACTCGCGTTCGACCGCTTCGCGGATGAACGCCGAGCGCGGCGCGTGCTGCTTTTCGAGCAGACAGTCCAGCCGCTCCAGCAGCGGCTCGTCGATGGTGATCTGGATGGTCTTCATCATGTGGCGTCACCTGTGGAGCATCCTCCACAGTTTGCGCACCACCCGTATCCACGTCAACGGCCTGGGTGCCGACATGCGCGAGGCCTGTCCTATACTGTGAGGAGAGGTTAGCGCGATGCCAACGCTGGAGTCAGTCCGCAAGGAAGCCATGTCCCTCACCTCTGAAGAGCGCGAGATGCTCGCGGTGGACCTTGCCCTGAGCATCGAGAAGGCCCCCGGCTACGATGAAGCCTGGGCCGCTGAGCTGGAGCGGCGATGGGCTGCCATCCAGTCCGGCGAGGATGAGCTGCTCGATGACGACGAGGCCGATGCGATCATGTTCGGCGACGACGAGTAGCTTTGAAGACCCGTCTCTCACGTGCGGCGCTGGTCGAAGCGCGGGACGCACGGCGGTGGTATCGGCAGCGCAACCCGACGACCGCGTCCGACTTCCAGGATGAGTACGTCCGGGTTCGTCGACTGATTCAAATGTGGCCATCGTCTGGAACAGATGTAGGGCTGGGGTTCCGCCGCCTCATGATGCACGGCTTTCCGTACAGCCTCGTGTATCGTGTCGAGGTGAACGTCGCCGTGATCGTTGCAGTCGCTCACACTTCCCGTGAGCCGGGCTACTGGCTCGACCGCTGACGGGACACATGGCGCCGCCCCGGCGCCATCGAGCGGGAGTACGAGGGCGCTCTCGCCGCAACCGTGGGGGCGTCGAGGGGCTCGCGATGCAGACGCTGGACGCGCAAGCCCTCTGGTTCTGACGTCGACACCTGGTCATCTTCGCCCTGGTTCGTGCGTGTCGCTTGAATCGAGGCCGGACATGTCAACAACCGCTGACGACCTGGTCAGGCTGACGCGAGCACCTCGACAACGCGGCCGTCCTGCACGCCGAAGCTGAACACGTCAACGGCCGGCGGGTTAACACCGAGAACTGTGAGGGCCGAACAGATCTGGCTCCGATGGTCGTTCCCGTGCTGTAACGCCGCCGCCAGACGCATGCCCATCGGGGCGTGCCTCTGGAACCCGTCGTCGGGATCGACCTCACGAGTCACGGCGTCCGGGTCGATGCCCGCGTCGAGTAGTCGCGACCATCCGGTGCCGATCTGCGCCATTGCGGACCTGAGCTCTACGAGCCCCATCCGGTCCGGCCTGATGAACGAGCCGCGCTCACCGTGCGCGACGAAGACCTCGAAAGAGTCACTCCCGACGAGGTGGCGCATCGTCGCGAGGATCGAGCGGTCGGTCGCAGGAACCGAAGCCTCGAGCTGCTCAGGACTGAGCGCGAGGCAGGCATCGATCAGCCGCAGCGTCGCCCAAACATGATGGGCGAACGCATCATCGAGCAACGACCTGCTCATCCTGTCACTATACGCGTCCACGAAACCTGGACGCTACGTCCCCTCTTGCCAGCTCGTCAGGTAGCGCTTCTGCTCTTCGGTCAGGTAGTCGATGCGGACGCCCATGGCGTGGAGCTTGAGCGAGGCGATCTCTTTGTCCACGTCGTCCGGCAGCTCGTAGACCTTGTTCTCGAGCTTGTGATGGTTCACCGCGATCCATTCCGCCCCGAGCGCCTGGTTGGCGAAGGACATGTCCATCACGGCGGCGGGGTGTCCCTCAGCGGCGGCCAGGTTCACGAGCCGGCCCTCGCCGAGGAGGAAGAGCTTGCGCCCGTCCTGGAGGTGGTACTCGTCGACGTGGTTGCGCACGCGGCGCGTTGTCTCGGTGAGGCCGCGGAGGGCATTGAGGTTGATCTCGCTGTCGAAGTGGCCGCTATTCGCCATGATGGCGCCGTCTTTCATGACTTCGAGGTGGGCGCGGTCCACCACGTTGCAGTCGCCGGTGAGGGTGATGAAGAAGTCGCCCTCTTTGGCGGCGTCCGCCATCGGCATCACCCGGAAGCCGTCCATGACCGCTTCGAGGGCTTTCACGGGGTCGACTTCCGTGACGATCACCTGCGCGCCGAGGCCGCGTGCCCGGCTGGCAACGCCGCGTCCGCACCAGCCGTAGCCCGCGATCACGATGTTCTTCCCCGCGATCAGTACGTTCGTGGCGCGGATGATGCCATCCATGGTCGACTGCCCGGTGCCGTAGCGGTTGTCGAACAGGTGCTTGGTGTCCGACTCGTTGATGGCGACGATCGGATAGCCGAGCGCCCCATCGGCAGCCATCGCCTTGAGCCGGACGACGCCGGTCGTGGTCTCCTCGGTGCCACCGACGACCCCGGGCAACAGGTCGCGGCGGTCCTTGTGCAGCACGGCGACGACGTCCGCGCCATCGTCCATCGTTAGCTGTGGGGCGTGTTCGAGGGCCTGGTGGATGTGCTTGTAGTACGTCTCGTTGTCTTCGCCACAGCGTGCGAAGACGCTGATGCCGAAATCGTTCACGAGCGCGGCGGCCACGTCGTCCTGGGTCGAAAGCGGATTGCTCGCACAGATACGGACGTCGGCCCCGCCCTCCTTTAAAGCGATCGCGAGGTTCGCCGTCTCCGTCGTGACGTGGAGGCAGCAGGCCATCCGGATGTCCTTCAGCGGCTTCTCGCGGCCGAAGCGTTCGCGGATGAGTTTGAGCACCGGCATCTCACGGGCGGCC
>JBJXGC010000292.1:0-8925 GCA_046154545.1 Dehalococcoidia bacterium
TTGTAGATCTCCTTCGGGAACGACGCCACGGCCACCGGTGGCGTGATCTTCCCGCCGGCAAAGGCGCCGGCATCGCGCCGCGATTCGTAGTACATGTTGGCCGCGCTCGCGATCGAATTCGGCGCCCAGTAGAACATGATGTTCGTCAGCAGCTGGTCCTTCGTGTAGACGCTTTCGACGTCCCCGCCGCAGTCGCTCCAGGTGCGAAACTTCTCCGTGATCCAGGCGGCGATGCCCTCCGGTGAGTTCGCCTGGGCGATGGCGAGCGACATCGGCTTCGTCGAGTGCGTCAGGCTGTAGCCCGTCTCGTCGCGCTGGAAGGCGGCGGCCGCCTCGGCGAAGTGCTTCTCGCCCTCGGGGATATCGGCCGGTGGCTGGCCGATCACGAAGTTCAGGTGCAGCCCGGCGATGTGCTCGGGGTGGGCCGACCCCATCCGCGCCGTGATGATCCCGCCCCAGTCGCCTCCCTGCGTGCCGTAGCGGTCGTAGCCCAGCTCCTTCACCATCAGCTGGTCGAAGGCGGCCGCAGTCCGGCTCGGACCCCAACCCCGCTCCTTCGGTGTCCCACCAAAGCCGTATCCCGGGAGCGCCGGGACGACCACGTCGAACGCGTCGGCCGGGTCGCCACCATGCGCCGCCGGGTCGGTGAGGGGGCCGATCAGCTGGTGGAACTCGTAGATCGAACCTGGCCAGCCGTGGACCAGGATCAGCGGGAACGGCTTCGGGCCCTTTCCCCTCACGTGCCAGTAGTGCAGGTCAACCCCATCGACTTCGCTGAGGAAGCCCGGGTACTGGTTGAGCGCCGCCTCCTGCTTGCGCCAGTCGTAGCCGTCGCGCCAGTAGGCGCACAGCTCCTTCATGTAGGCCGGGTCGGCGCCGTAGTCCCAGCCCACGCCGGGGATGGGCTCCGGCCAGCGCGTGCGGGCGAGGCGCTCCTTGAGGTCCTGGAGGACGGCGTCGGGGACGGTGATCGAAAACGGTCGTGCAGACATGGGCGCGATTGTAGCGTCCTTGACCGTGCCGTGGGGCGATCCCTACGATGGGAGTTCGTTCCCGGGCCGAGGTAGCTCAGTTGGTAGAGCACGCGACTGAAAATCGCGGTGTCCCCAGTTCAAATCTGGGCCTCGGCACCAATCTTCCTGGGAACCACCGGCCTTTTGTCGCGAACCCCCGGGGAGTCCGTCGTGGGGTCCAGCTGAACCCGCGTGCTGCCACCACGGCTGGAGTTCGCTATCATGCTGCTATGCTCAGTAAGAATGCCCGGCCGCTGCCTCGCCTGACCACCACGCCGGAGGTGGACGGCAAGGACGATGGAGCCCCGATGGATACCGCGGAGAAGAGTCGGCTCCTCGCCAACGCCTTTCTGTCCGCGACCCAGCAGGCCCACGATTGGGGCTTCGACCTTCCGTCCGCGACCGCCTCGCACCGGGCGCAAGGCCTTCTCGCGCGGCTGGCCCATGTTGTTCGCGATGTTCAGCGCGTTGATGTCGCCGTTGGCGAGGACGGCACGGTCGAGATTAACGTTTTGAGTCGCCGTGAGCTCGCCACGATCGACATTCCTCCGAACGGTTCTCGTCTCGAGATGATTAGGCGGGATCGAACATCGGGGGCGGTACGAGGTCCGGCCGAAACATTGACGGAAGCGATGATCGTGGAGCGGATTGAGCGAGCCGCCTGAGCCGGACCCGCCGGACGACACGGGCCTGGGACGGCGGACATCCCCAAGGGCGGTCGAGCCTTCCACGAGGCTTGTGAAGGCGATTGCGTTCAATCTTCGACCGAGTCAAGGCGAGGTTGCCTTGTCCCCTTTACCGGATCGCCGTGCAACCCGACCCGGATGACTCAGACACGATCTGCGGGCCGTTTCACATCAGCGCGATTCCACCGGTCCTGGACGACGTTGGCCAGATTCCTCTACACCTTCGTGAGCAGCGCCAGCGCCCCTACCTCCCTCACTTCCCCTTCCCCGCGTCCCCTCGCCACGGGTCAGCCTTCAACTCCCGGTCGTAGCCCCGCAGCGGATGGCGCGCCGGGTCAAGACGCTCAGCGGTGTCCCACGGTTCGAAGGCGTTCTTCACGTTGCCAAGGCCCGTCGAGGCCAGCTCCGGGTAGTGGCGGAGGATCACCGTCTTCAGATCGGCGCGGTCGATCCACGCCAGCCCCTCCTTCGTGTAGGTCTCCTCGTTGTAGTTGTCCGTGAAGAAGCGGTCGGCCTGGAGACGGCGGGTCGCGTTCAGGATGAAGATCTGGAACATCGTCTCGCCAAACCCGAAGCCGGTCGGCCGGGTGCCCTCGGCCAGCGTGCCGACGAGGAGGTCGAGTCGTTCCACGTCCTCCGGCCGGTCGCCGTAGACCTCTTTCAGACGCTGGACCTGGACCGCATCTCTCGTCAGGTCCTCGAAGCGGCGGATCGGGTTCAGGCCAAGCTGTCGGCGGAACTCGTTGTAACGGGGCACGCCCCGCTCCCGCGCCCGGAGGATATCGACCGCGCCCATATCGAACAGCGGGTTCCCGGGGATGCTCAAGTTCTGCATGAAGGCCGGGAAGTTGTTCAGCACGAGCTGTCCCGGCTGCTGATTGCCGAACGAATAGAAGAGGTCCGCCAGCCCCACGGACGCCGTCAGCCGCGCCGAACCGGCCTGGCGGACGCGAACGAAGGGCACGTCCTGGATGGTCTCCCCGTTGACGTGCGACTTCACCTCGATCTGCTCGGGCAAAAGGCTGTGCAGCCGGTAAACCTCGACGAATTCCTGGGTGAGGCCGTAGGGCACGCCGTGTTTGTTGATCGGGTTGCCGACCACGCCGCCCAGCTCCGGGTTCGCGATGTTGAAATTGGCCAGCGTCTTCTTGGCGCTGCCGCGCTTGAAGAGGTTCGTGAGGAGGCCGTACCAGTTCGCGTTCAGGGCGTCGTTCAGGCCGGGGTTGGGGAGGATTGCTGGCGTCCATTCGACCGAGTGGATCTTGGCCATGATCGCCGCGTTCACCAGCCGGGCGACATTGAAGAGGCGGTTGTCGTCCCAGCCGGGGTTGGCGGCGGCAAGCGCGTCGCAGATCGCGTTATGTTCGCTCGCGAACAGCGTGTGGAGCATCGTCAGTCCCACCCACCAGTTCCGCGTAAAGCCGGTCTCCTCGATGCCGCGTTCGTCTACGGGAAGGGTGTCGTCCCGGTTTAGGCGCAGCTTGCCACCCTCGTGACTGCGCAGCCGATCGACCGTCGCCTGGTCGCTCCCGTAGATCTGCGAACCATCCCACCAATGGGTGACTTCGTTGATGAACGAAATGGGCACGGTCTCGCCCGAGGGCATGCGGGTGACATCGGGCTGGGTCTTCGCCACGAACATCGCGCGCTGGCGGTACTTCCTCCGTGCCGGGTCGTCATCCGAAAGCGGGATCTCGTGGATCTCGCGCGCGAGGTTCTCGCCGTGGCTGACCCAGTCGTGGTTCTGGAAGTTGATCCACGAAGCGGCGAGCATGTTCAGGAACGGCACCTGCTTCATCTCGCCTTCGCGTGTGAGCAACTTCCGGCTGATCTCGCGCGGGTTCGGTGACATCAGCGCGTCACCCGTCTCCGGCCGGATAGCCGACTCCTCCACGTTGCGTGGAAAGCGGGTGCCGGCGGCCCCTTCCTTGGGGTTTTCCATGTTATTCCAGCTCCCGTCGGCCGTCCGGAAGTGGGTGACCCCCGCAGGCGGCACCAGGCCCGCGTCCTGGAAGCCGATGAGCACCCCCGGCGGATAGGTCGACTTCAGGTTGTGCTTGTTCAGCCGCTCCCGCATGTAGGCGAGGGTGAGGATGCCGAGGACCAGGTTCCGGCGGTACCAGTTCGTCCAGACCGCATCCTTGTAGCCGAATGTCCTGCCGGCCGCGTGCGTGACGGCGTTCATGACGACCGAAACGACGGCCCCCAGCCCACTCCCCAACGGCCGCAGGATCCGCGCCCGGAGGCCCGGAGCCGCCGGCCGGGGCGGCGCCGGCAGCGTCCCTGGCGGCACCAGCGGCGCGGCGAGCAGCTCTTCCCGCGTGTGGTGGTGCACCGGCGGAACATGCACGTTCACCGCGGCCTCCGCGTTCAGGCGGGCCAGGTCGAGCATCTCCCGCCACTGCTCCCGCGCGGGGCTACCCTCGTCGCGGGGGCTCAGGTTGAGCGCGAGGTGGTAATGCTCGGCGGCGTTGCCGTAATCCTCCTGCTGGAAGTAGGCCAGCCCCAGCAGCGCCTCACAGTCCCCCAGGGGGTCGTGCGGCGCCGCCTCCGTCAGGGCAGCGACTGCGTCCGCGTACTTCCCCTCGTCGATCAGCGCCGCGCCCCGATCGCGCGCGGCCTGCCAGTTGATCGGTGTTTCTGTGCCATCCGGCATGATGCTTCCCCCCGATGCGGTCGAACGAATGCAGATGTTGCGAACGTGTTCTGATCCCGGACGCAGATGGCCGAAGCGTAGACGCGCCCGATGCCTCCCGCAAATGTCCTCACCCGACCCGTCCGGGGCGCTACGCCCCTCCTCGCGCATTCCGTGGCTTGCTATGCTTGAATGGCCATGAACAACGCCATCATCTACCTGATTGGCTACCCCGGAATCGGCAAGTACACCATCGCCAGGGCGATTGCCGACCGCACCGACGCCCGCGTGCTCGATAACCATCTCGTGAACAACCCGATCTTCGCTGTCCTGCCCAGGGGGTCGCTGTCGGCGCTTCCGCCAGAAGTCTGGTCACGGGTGGGACAGATCCGGGAGCTGATGCTGCAATCCGTCGAGGACCTGGCGCCGTCCGAATACAGCTTCATCCTCACCAACGTCATCAACGGCGACGACCCGAAAGATGTCGCTGTCTACGAACGTGTCCGCGCAGTGGCCCGTGCTCGCACCGCCCGGTTCGTGCCGGTCGTCCTCCATTGCGACCCGGAGGAGCAGGCCCGGCGCGTCATCACCGCCGAGAGGCACTCGCGCTTCAAATGGACAGACGTGGACGCCGTCACTGACCTGACCGCGAGGCTGCGCCTGCACGTTCCCGGCCATCGCAACCTGCTGCGACTCGACGTCACGTCCCGCACTCCCCGCGAATCGGCCAGCGAGGTCGTGGCCCACGTGGCGACCTGCGTTCCCGAGGAGTAGGGCCGCGACTAGCTGGTCGGCGGAGGCTCTTCGCTGCGGCCTGCCCGGCTCAGCCGGCGGCGAGGGCCGCCTCCCGGAGACTGGCGTAGGCGGCTTCGACGTGGTCCTTCATGCGCCGTACGTCCGGCATCACGCGCGGTTCTGCCATCATCCCGATGTACAGGTTCTGGTTGTACGTCTGGATCGCCACGCCGTAGCCGAGGGTGCCAGCCAGCGGGATGAGCCCGATGCTATCGAGCATTCGCCGCCCGGCCAGGTACTGGGGAACCTGGACGCCGGGGACGTTCGTCGCCACGAAGTTGATGGCCGGCGGCGGGACCGGCAGGTTGGCCAGCCCGGGAAGCTGGGGAATGGCGAGAGCCATGTTCGTCATCGCGTCGAGCGATGCCGTGGAGACTGCCGAGAGCATCCCGATAAGCCCGGGAGGCATCGCCTCCGTCGTCTCCATCATCGCTTCCATGCCCTGGGGCTCGCGCCGCTCCTTCACCCGTTGGGTCGCGATGACGACCTCGGCGAGGCGCTCCGTCGCCGGCATCGGGGAGGCTGAGAGTGCCACGAACATCATCGAGACGCGGTTGCCAAGGGCGCCGGTCTCGCCCTCGCGGCGGACGCTCACGGGGCAGCCGATGCGCAGCTTCCGCCCGGAAACCTCCACGCCGTGTTCAGCGAGGTACCGCGCGGCCGCCTCCCCGAGGAGCGCCAGCACCACGTCGTTGACCGTCCCGCCAAGGACGCCGCGGATGCCCCGCACTTCGCCGAACGAAAACCGCGACCAGGCGAAGCTGCGTTTCGAGCTGATCGGCGGCCGGTTCCAGGGCGCGCCCACCGCCGGCGTGCTCCCCATCTCGGACAGCGCCTGGCCGGCCTGCATGAGCAGGGTCATCCGCGCGGTGAGGGTCTCGGTGTCCCGGAAGAGCTCCTGTGTCCGCCGCGCCGCGTCAAGCTGTTGCTGGCCCAGGTCGAGCATCGCGGCCGTCAGGGCCTCGGCCGGCCCTGGGGCGGGCTGAGGCTGCCACGGCTCAGCCGGCGGTTCGGGCGGCTGGGCCTCCGCTTCGAAGTCGAACAGGACCGTCGTCAGCTCCATGCCGGAGACGCCATCGACCATGCAGTGGTGCACCTTCCAGTGCACCAGCGTCCGGTCGCCCTCGAGGCCGTCGAAGACGTGCATCTCCCAGAGCGGCCGGCCCCGGTCCAGGATCGTCTCGTGGAAGCCCATGGCCGCCGCGACGGCTGCCTCGTCCGAAGTTCCGGGCGGCATGGGGTGGTAGAAGACATGGCGCGCGATGTCGAAGTCCAGGTCGTCTTCCCAGGTGGCGTGATTCAGGTTGAACGGCACGAACTGCAGCCTCTGGCGATAGCGCGGGATCAGGTGGATGCGCTCCATCACCTGGCGGGCGACATCCTCGTACCCCACCTGCCCTTCAAAGAACGACAGCGAGCCGATGTGTGTCGGCCCGTGGAACGATTCGGAGTAGACGAACGACGCGTCCTGCGCTGTCAGGCGCTTTGAGATTCGTGCGGCCGGGGTCGCAGGTTGAACCATCATGGCCTCCTCGGCCGACGCGGGCCGCCCAAGGACTGGGCACGGAAGGATGCGCCGCCCGGTGCCCTTCGTCAACACGCCTGGACGCCCGACGAGCGCCCAGCAACCCTCGACGAACGGCAGCAATCGCCCGGCCGTATGTCGTTTCATGAGTGAGCGCGGCCCGAAGGCCGCTCCGCCCCCCGTCTACGCGCCTTCGCCGCTCACCAGCGCGTTCTCGATCGCCTCGCTAAGCAGTGCCATATCTTCGTGGAAGTGCAAGGCCGTCACCTCGATGGCATGCCGCCCCGAGAGGACAGCGAGGTCGGGCGGGAGTTCGTCAGCGGCGGGCATCTTCATGTCATCGAGGAGCACCGGGACCACCGCCGTGCCCTGGCGCAGCGCCGCCGCCACCTCGATCCGCACGAAATCCGCCGGGCTGTCGATCCGCCGCCCGCCCCCCGGGAGGGGACCGGCCCACCGCGGCCCGATCAGGGGGATCACGACATCGGCCGAGGCCACCATCCGGTCGAGCTTCACGGCGAAGTCCTCGCCGCCCTTGATATCGGCGATGTCGATGAAGACGGAGTCCTCGCCGTAGCGTTCGACGAGGTAGTCGAAGATCCGCCCGGCCCACCCGGAGGAATCCTCCCGCCGGTAGCTGATCACCACCGCCCGCTTCGTCCGCGGGGAGCCACCGAAGGCCCGTCCTGCGACCGGGATGCGCCCCAGGAGCCGCGTCCGCACCGCCGCGTAGCCGAGCACTCCAACCCCGCTGGCGACGGCTATCGCCCCGCCAATGACCACGAGGATCATGCCGGCCGAATTGCCGTCTCCGGCAGCCTGGACGGTGAGCTTGCCGTCAACCCGGAACGTCACCACCTGGTTCTCCCGGTTCGGCCCCGCCCGGACCACGAACGACTGCTTCCCGCGGGCGCCGGGCGCCGCGCTCACATTCCAGACCCAGTTCGCGGTCCCCCCGGACACCTCGCGGGTCACCCAGTCCTTCTCATCGACATCCAGGTTGACCGCATCAAGGCGCGCGACGAGTGTCGTGTAGACGGCCTTCCCCTCCACTCTGACCGTGCCGGTGTCGCTCGTGCCACCGGCCAACGCAGTTGGTGTGGAGATGTTGACACTTACGAATACGCCAGCTCGCTCGAGGCTCACCGAGAGCGTGATCGACCGGCTCTCCCCGGGCCGGAGGGTCACAGGGTAGGTGACTTCGTACGCCCCACAGCCAGCCTGGCGGTCGGCCGTGGCCGGGGCTTCGGAGCCGCACGCATCGGCGGGAGGCGTCGGGCCCGGGGTTGGCGTGGACGGCGGCGTCGCTGTCGCCCCCGGGCTTGGCGTGGACGGCGGCGTCGCTGTCGCCCCCGGGCTTGGCGTGGACGGCGGCGTCGCTGTCGCCCCCGGGCTTGGCGTGGAGGGCGGCGCCGCAGTCGCGCTTGGCGGCACGGCGGTCCCCGTCGGCGGTGGAGGCGTGCGCGTTGCCGTAGCGGTCAGCGGCGGCTGGTTCGGGTCCCGGGCGATGAACCGAGCGTCGCCAGCCACCGTTACCTCTTTCACCCAGCCGACGCTCCCCGTGCTCTCCACGAGTACACGCCACCAGACGAGGCCCTCGGTCACCACCAGCGTCGATGCCGGCGGCGTATTCGTCACCACAATCACGGCCTGGCCGCCGCAGAGCCTCGTGTTTCCGAACACGGGGTCGGGGCCATCGTTGGCGGCACTCGGTTCACTGCGAAGCCGCAGGGTGCAGGTCGTCGCCGGACCGCTCACGATCCCGCGCACCCCCGATGCGAGCTGTGACGGGACGCCGGCCGGCGGCGTGACCGACGGCAGCGGCGCCGGCTGCGCCCTCGCTTCGTCACCCACCAGGACAACCGCGCAGGCGGCGGCCCCGAGGACGGCCACGGTAACGAAAGCTCCGAGACGCCAGGCCCGCCGCATGATCCCTCCCCCGAACTTGGACTGCCCCTGGTGTCTATCCTCAGTGCGAGGAGTTGTCCATGACGGCCGTCACACTCTACGCGGCCCGGAGGCAAGAATGGCCAGGGGCCCAGAGTGAGGGATGAAAAGGCGAGTTCCGGACGCCGCACTCCCTCGCCCGCCGCAGCGGGAGAGGGCCGGGGTGAGGGCTGCGACGGCCACGCGGAGCCCAACCCAGCCCCGAGCATGCCCCCAGAGGACGAGTTTTCAGACCAGAGGGAGAGTGCCCTCATGGTGCACACCCCAGCAGTTCGACGATTTTCGCGGCCGGGTCCCCGGCTTCCATAAGGGCCTCGCCAACCA
>JBJXGC010000300.1:0-4096 GCA_046154545.1 Dehalococcoidia bacterium
GGCGTATTTGATAGACCGAGTCGATGGCTTGTGGGCCATGGCATACGTCTGGGGCCTCTTGTGGGTGACGGCGCGGCGGATCAGACTACGCCCCAGCACCCGGGCTTCGGCAAAAGCCGTGCAGGCAACCGCCCACCGGGGCAAGAGGGGCAACAATGGACAGCGACTCGAACTACTGGAAGCGATTCAACAACCGCCGCTACAGCCGCCGTGGCATGCTCGGCGCGACAGGCGTTGGCGCCGCGGGAGCGGCCGCTCTCGCCCTCGTGGGCTGCGGCGACGACGACGACAGCGGCTCGTCCGGTGGCAGCGGTTCCAGCGGTGGCGGCGCTACCCCCGGGGGCTCCGGCGGTGGCGGAAATGTTAATGTCCCAACCAAGCTGGACGACCTGAAGAAGCTGACGCTTGAGGAGATGCGGACCGTCTTCAGTGGCAGCCGCTTTAAGAATCTCGACGGCTACAAAAAGGGCGCCGAGGCTGGCGGCACCCTGCGATACTGGTTCGTGAGTCTCCCGGACTGGGACCCAACGGGCGCGAACGGCGGCCTCATGGCTTCCTACATGTTCGCCCATAACCAGCTCTGGCAGATCAAAGTGAACGACTCCCTGAAGAACCCGAACTTCATGGAGTATGAACCGGCCCTCGCCAGTTCCGTTGAGCAACCGGACAATCAGACGTACATCTTCAAGCTCCATCAGGGCATCAAGTTCCAGAACCTGCCGCCTGTGAACGGCAGGGAAATGACGGCCGAAGACATCGTGTACTGCAGTGAGGCGTATCGAAAATCTCCGGCCCAGGGCCCGACGTATGAGCAGGTTGACAAGATCACAGCGGTCGATAAGTACACCGTGAAGTTCACGACCTCGCGGCCGGCCGCCTACTTCATGAGTTCACTCGGCACGCCCTTCCACTGGATCTTCTCGCGTGAGCAGAAGGAGTCTTCGGACGGCCTCGCCAAGAAGCCGATCGGCACGGGTGCCTTCACCCTTGAGTCCATCCAGGACAACGGCGGCTACAAGCTGAAGAAGAACCCCAACTACTTCCGCAAAGACCCCACCAACGGCAAGCAGCTGCCGTACCTCGACGCGGTCGAGACCACCTACATCACGGACCCGAACCAGACGCTCGCGGCCTACCGTTCGAAGCAGTTCGACCACTACTACCCCGACAATAAGGAGCGGTGGCTCCAGGTGATGGAGACGGACCCGGACTCGGTGACGCAGGTGACGACGCCGCCGCCGAGCTTCCAACCGTACATCGCCATGCGCCAGACCGAGGGCGAGCTCAAGGATCCGCGCGTCCGCCGCGCCCTCTCGCTCATGATCGACCGCGACTCGATCATCAAGAACCTCCACCAGGGCATGGCCGGCTACGGCTATGGCCAGGACTGGACGTACTTCGGCCGCGAGTGGCCGTGGGAGTCGAACGAGCTTGGCAAGTACAACAAGTTCGACCCCAAGGAAGCGAAGGCGCTACTCGACGCGGCGGGCGTGAAGAACCTCGAGCTGGACTTCTTCATGCAGTCATTTGCCGGCGCCAACTTCGAAGTGTGGAGCGCCGCCGCCGGTATGTTGAATGCCCAGGGCGTGAAGACGAAGATCGATGCCCCCCAAGACATCGCCACCATCGTCAGCACCTTCTACGGCGGCAAGTACAAGCACCTGGCCGGCACCGGGCTCCTCGGCCCGGGCATGGACCCCGACACGTTCACCTACCACGCCCTCCACTCCAAGTCGGCGAAGAACTACTACTTCGTCAACGACCCCAAATTCGACGACCTGAGCGTGAAGCAGCGCGAGGAGTTCGACCTCAAGAAGCGCCAGACGATCGTCAAGGAGATCATGGACTACGACCTTGAGCAGGTGACCCGGCTCTGGCTGATTACCCCGTACAAGATCAACGTTCGGCGGCCAAACTGGTTCAATCTGGTCGATACCGAGGCGGCCTGGAACCCACTCGGGTGGGGCTCTGTTGGCATCGACATGGCCTTCCGGCGGAATACCTAGTCCAAACGGGCGGCCCCGGTCTCACCGCCGGGCCGCCTCTGGCGCTCGAATCGAGACTCGAAAGGCACGGCATGCGTGACTTCGTTATCCGCCGGACGGTCGCGGCGCTCGTTGTCCTCTTCATCGTGAGCATCTTTGTCTTCGGGATGATGCACATCCTGCCGGGCGACGCACTCGTCGTGAAACTGGGCGAAACCGGCCGCATCCCCGACGAACAGATGGACGCCCTTCGCGACAAAATGGGCATCGACGACCCGCTCGTCGTCCAGTACGGCCGCTGGGTTGTCGATATTTTCGACGGGAGCATGGGCGAATCGCTCATCTTCACCGGCCGCGACGTAAGCGACCGCATCCTCAACGCGCTTCCCATCACGCTAGAGCTGGGTATCCTCGGGATGGTCTCCGCGCTCATCATCGGGGTCCCGCTGGGTGTCATCTCGGCCGTCAGGCAGGACAGCGTCTGGGACTACGCTATTCGGATCTTCTCGCTCTTCGGCCTCTCGGTCCCGCAGTTCTGGCTGGGCATCATCATCATCGTCTACGGCTCGAAGTATCTCGGATACGCGCCCCCGAGGGAGTGGATCCCCATCGAAGAGGACCCGATCGCGAACTTCAAGATGATGTGGATCCCGGGGCTCATCCTGGGCCTCGGGATCGCGGCGACCATCATGAGGATGACGCGCTCGACGGTTCTCGAGGCCCTTCATGAAGACTACGCCCGGACGGCCAGGGCGAAGGGGCTCGCTGAGCGTCTCGTCGTCGTCCGGCATGTCGTGCGGAACGCGATGATCCCCGTGATTACCGTCATGGGGAATCAGGCGGCCTTCGTGTTCAGTGGCGCTCTCTTGCTCGAAGTGCTGTTCATCCTCCCGGGGATGGGCCTCCTCACGCAGCAGGCCATCAACAACCGGGACTACACGCAGGTCCAGGGCTGTGCCCTGATCGCCGCGGCCATCGTCGTCTTCATGAACCTCCTGGTCGATATCTCATACGGCTGGATCGACCCGCGGGTAAGGTATAGCTAGGGGAATCCATGGCAGTCATCGCTCAGGAGGCCTACCTTCCGCCGCTGGAACGCGGCGCGCCCCGCTGGATTCGCTGGTGCACGATGTTCACGCGCCGTAAGCCCCTGGCAGCGGCCTCTGCGGTCATCCTCATCATCATCTGTCTGATGGCGATCCTCGCGCCCGTCCTCGAGACGCAGCCACCGAACGAGCAGAATCTCTCCGACCGCCTTGCGCCCCCAAGCCTCGATCACCCCCTCGGAGGGGACGAGCTTGGCCGCGATGTCTGGAGCCGGCTCCTTCACGGGGGGCGCGTCTCCCTGGGCGCCGGCCTTGGGGCAACCATCATCGGGGTTGGCCTCGGCGTCCTCTTCGGACTCGTCAGCGGCTACGCCGGGGGCTTCCTCGACCTCGTGATTCAGCGCGTCATGGACGCCATCATGGCCCTCCCGCCGCTGGTCCTCCTCATGGTCCTTGGTTCCACGCTCGACCAGAACTTCCGCAACGTCATGATCGCCATCGCGATCTTCGTGGCACCAGGCACGGCTCGGGTTGTGCGAGGCTCAGTGCTGACCCTCAAAGAGATGAGCTACGTGGAGGCCAGCCGGGCGGTGGGCGCAACGCCGTCGCGCATCATCTTCAGCCACATCCTGCCGAATACGTTTGCGCCCGTCATCGTCATCACCTCAATCACCGTGGGCAGCGTCATCCTCATCGAGGCTGCGTTGGGCTTCCTCGGTCTCTCGGTCCGCATCCCCCAGGCGACCTGGGGAAACATGATCTTTAGCGGCGCCGGCAAGTGGGAATTGGCGCCCCGGCTGGCGCTGGTGCCCGGGATCGCGATCATCGTGACCGTCTTCGCCATCAACCTCCTGGGCGATGGCCTTCGCGACGTGCTCGACCCGAGGCTTCGAGGGAAAGGCCACTAGCGCCGGCATCCGTCGCCGCGCACGCCCGAAGCTGCCGTCGTCCGCCTTCCGGGCGTAGACTCCACCTCATCGACGCGACTCCCCCGGGAATCGCCTCCCGGCGTCGATCCTGCCCGTCCCGAGGAGGCCCTGATGTCCTGGATGCCCGAGGTTGAGG
>JBJXGC010000312.1:0-3204 GCA_046154545.1 Dehalococcoidia bacterium
ATGCAACGGGCCCGAATTAAACCAGGGGCTTGAGTCCCCCGACAACGTAGCCATCGGCGGCTATCCCCCCGATTACAGCGAAGCCATCGGCGACCCGGACAGCGCGCCCGGCGGCTCCACCCTCTTCGACCTCACACCTGGGGAGGGCGCAGTGGCGGAGCTCGGGCCAGCATTCCACGGCATACCGGATGGCCCTGGAGCGTTCGATGATGCCGTCGGCGACCCGCACAGAGACAACGACTTCAGCGACGGCGGCGACCTCGATGTCTAGCCCATTGCGTCCTCGCCGGGGGCGTGACCCCGCGTTGGCGGAGGGCTGAACGATGCGTGGGCGAGATCGGCCGGCTGATGGCGGCGGTGCGCCGCCGGGATCGAGGCGCGTGCTCCTGCTCGACCCCGTTTCGCTCGCCGAGGTCGCCCGGCTGGCGCCGGTCATCCCGGACGAGGCCGCGCCTGCGCAGCCCGGCCTGCCTCGAAGCGGGCCAGCCGCCGCTGCCCGCCGGCGGCGCCGGCCGCCTTTCCGTTCGTTCATGCTTTTCGCCTTCTTCCCGCTCATGCTCTTCTCCGCGTTCGGCCTGGCCGTGGCCGTCGCCGCGGCGTTCCGCGCGGGCAGCCCCGGCTGGCGGGAGCTGGTGCTCCTTGCGCTGCTGCTCCTGCTCGTCTCCACAGCCTGGAACCAGGGCCTGACGATCGCGCGCGTCCTCAGCCGGCGCCCGTTGCATCTGCCGGGCCCGGGCGCCCGCGCCGGGCGCCGCCGCGCCGGGGCGCCACCACGGGCTGCGCGCGTGCTGCTGCTCGACCTGGTCAGCCTCGCTGAGGTGGAGCACCTGGCGCTGCCCGCCTGGGGTGCGTCCGCCCGTGACGCTGCGCGGGCGCGAGGCAAGCGCGCGGCCGGAGCCGCCACCTGGTTCGCGCTCGTGGGGGCGATGCTCCTGCTGGTGGGTATCGCCACCGCCTCGCTCGCCGTCGTTGTGGCGACGCTTGTTTCTGGCTCCGCCAGCTGGAGCGGGCCCGCCGGCCTCGCCCTGGTGTTCCTCTTGTCGAGCGCGATGGGTGTCTGGGGGCTCTTGCGGCTCGCGGTGCGCTCCGTGCTCGACGAACGCCTGCGCCAGCGCCGCCGGCTGCTGAGGCCCCTGCTGAGTCTGTTCCTTCGCTGGCTGTCGTCGTTTGGGCGGCGCGTGCGCCGCGGGTCGCCGTTCGCCGGCCAGGGGGCGGGGCTGCCCGGCCGATTCGCGCTGATGTCCGTCGCGGCTGGCGCCAGCCTCACGGTCGGTCTCGGCTACGCCATCACGACCGGCAACGGGGACAACGGCAATGGGTTGCCCGGCGTGGCGCGCGCCGCCGAGGCGCCGCCGGCTGGCTCGCCCGCGGCCTCACCCTCTCCACAATCGACTGCATCCGGCGCCTCCTCAACGACCCCCACCGTGACGGGCACAGCTGTAACCCCCACCGCTACCCCGGAGCCGTCGCCGGCGGACCAGTCGGCGCCGCCCACGCCGACCCTCGCGTCGCCGCCCCCGGGCGGGCCGGCCGCCACGCCAACGCCACCGACCGGCGACCAGGGG
Source organism: Dehalococcoidia bacterium (assembly GCA_046154545.1). Lineage (GTDB taxonomy): Bacteria > Chloroflexota > Dehalococcoidia > Tepidiformales > Tepidiformaceae > JBJXGC01. The sequence goes on from JBJXGC010000312.1 coordinate 1,566, forward strand.
CCGGCCCCGACACCTGCCTCCACTCCCTCGCCGGGCCAGCCGTCGCCAGGACCGTCACCGTCGATACCGGGGACCGCGGCGGCCACGGCAACGCTGCCTATTCCCACCGGCGCGGCGACGCCCACGCCCCCGGCGCCGACGCCCACGCGGCTGCCCCCGGCGCCGACGCCCGTGCCGCCCACGCGCACGCCAACGCCCGTGCCGCCAACGCCCACGCCAACCGGTTGTCCCGCCGACGCGGACTGTGACCGCGTGACCGACAATTTCGAAGTCGCCTTCAACTCCGACCCCAATGACCCGGCCAGCACGCCTGAGGACAAGCGCTACGACGCGGCGGTCGGCGCCCGCACCTGCTCAGACGGCATCGATAACGACCGTGACGGCTTGACGGACGCCATCGGGCGCGGGTCGGACCCGGGCTGCCGCTGACCGGGTGATGGCGGTGAACGTGAAGGGGATGGTGCCCGCCAGAGGCTCGATCGTGAATATCTCGTCGATCGCCTACGCGCGGCCCCACGCCCTGACGCCGTACGCGGCCTCGAAGGGCGCCGTGGTTTCGCTGACCTGGGCGATGGCGGGCGACCATGCTCGCGACGGCATTCGGGTGAACTGCGTCGCGCCCGGGCCGGTCTATACGCCGATGGTCTACGCGGCCGGTATGCCCGAAGAGATGCGGGAGCGGCGAAAGAACTCGTCGCTGCTGAAGGTCGAAGGCACCGGCTGGGACATCGGCAACGCCGTGCTTTTCCTCGCCAGCGACGAGGCGCGGTACATCACGGGCGTCGTCCTGCCGGTGGATGGCGGTGTGATGCTCGCCAGTCCGAACCGGCGGTAGGACTACGCCCCCGTCGCGGCCCAATCGTAGGCGGCGAGGATGCGGTCGCGGCGGGCCTCGACCATCGGCCTGAATTCGGGGTGGGTGAGGATGTAGACCTGGTCCTCCTCCACCGCCTTCAGCACCATTGCGGCCACGTCCATCGGGTCGTAGCCAGTCGCTTCGATCCCGGCCTGCACCCGCGTATCGGTCGGGCCCGGTCCGCCGAACCGGTCGGGCCGGTTGCGTTGCGAGTCGCCGATCCCGGTCTTCACCAACCCCGGGCAGAGGCAGGATGAGCCGATGTTGTCCGCGGCGAGGTCCATCGCCAGGCTCTCCGTCAGCCCGACGACGGCGTACTTGGCTGTGTGATACGGCACGATCCCGTTTAGTGGCACCTGTCCGGCGATCGATGCCGTATTCACGATGTGGCCGCCCTGGCCCTGCTTCAACATGCGCGGGAGGAACGCCTGGACGCCGTAGATCACGCCGATCAAGTCGACACCCACCACCCAGTCCCAGTCGGCGTCGCTCAGTTCGTGGGCGGGCACGAAGGTGGAGACGCCGGCGGTATTACAGAGCACGTGGCAGCCGCCAAGCTCGCTGAAGACCCGCTCCGCGCACGCGCCCATCGCCGTGCGGTCGGTGACATCGACGTTCGCGGTGAGGCACTTCACGCCCTTGGCTCTGATCTCGGCCGCGGTGGCGGCCGCGGCCTTGTCGTCCACGTCAGCGATGGCGATGTCCATGCCCTTGCCCGCGAAGGTGAGTGCCATCGCCCGCCCGAGGCCCGCACCACCGCCGGTTACGACCGCGACTTTCCCC
>JBJXGC010000323.1:0-51241 GCA_046154545.1 Dehalococcoidia bacterium
ATTGCCGCCGACGCGATCGGTGCGGAGAACGTCATTGGTGTCTCCATGCCAAGCCGCTACTCCAGCGAGCACAGCAAGGATGACGCCCATGAACTCGCCCGGCGCCTGGGCATGCCGTATCTCACTATCCCGATCGAACCGGCGCACGACGCGATGCTCGGGATGCTCGCCGACGCCTTCGAAGGGACGGAAGCGGGGACGGCTGAGGAGAACCTCCAGGCCCGCCAGCGCGGGAACGTCCTGATGACCCTTTCGAACAAGGCCGGGTCCATCGTCCTGACGACCGGCAACAAGAGTGAGATGGCCACTGGCTACGCGACGTTGTACGGCGACATGGCGGGCGGCTACGCGCCGCTTAAGGATGTGCCGAAGACGGTGCTGTACGAGATCGCCCGCTGGCGGAACGCCCAGCCCGGCGGCCCCGTCATCCCCGAACAGGTCCTCACCAAGCCGCCCAGCGCCGAACTCCGCCCGGGCCAGCTCGACCAGGATTCGCTCCCTCCCTACGACATCCTTGACCAGATCCTCGAGGCCTACGTCGAAGATGACGAGACCGTTGAGGAGATCGTGGCCCGGGGCTTCGACGCCGCCACCGTCACGCGCGTCGCCGGGCTCGTCGATCGGAGTGAGTACAAGCGGCGCCAGGCCGCGCCAGGCGCCAAGATCACGCCCCGTGCCTTCGGCCGCGACAGGCGCTATCCACTCGCCAGCCGCTGGTTCGGGTAGCCGTGCCAGTTCCCCGGGCCGTTCAGCCCGCGCCGGTGCTCTTCACTCCGTGGCCGGAGCGTCGTTCCCGGGATTCTGGCCGCGTCCCCCGCGGCCGCGTCGCCGGCGGCGGCGCGCACCTTCTTCGCCGGGCGGCGTGGCGGGCGTCTCTGCCCCACCCGCCGCTCGCGGCGGAGGTGGTGCGCCATCAGAACGCTGAAAGGGTCGCGATGGCGACCCGGGCCCTGTCGCGGTAGGCCCCGCGGGGCGCCCCGGCGGCCTACGGTCGGTACGGCCACGGTCGGACGGAGGGGGACCGCCGCGCTGCGGCGGAGGCTGGCCCGGCCCCGCTTCCGGTGGCGGACGGCGCGGAGGCATGGTGCGCCGCGGGCCTCCCCCCGGCAGGCGTCCGCGGCCGGCGCCGGGCGTGGCCGTTGGCCGAAGCTCCCCCGTGATCCAGTCGACTTCGGCGGCTGCTGGCTCGAACTCCTCTTCCTCGCCGGTATCTTCGATCAGCCCCTGGGCGATCGCTTCGGCCCGCGTCAGGCTTGGCGGCGGCGTCCCGATCTTGCTGGCGGTGTCCCAGCGAACGACCGTCCCGAGGTCGCGGTCGCGGACCTCGAGCCGCTGTCCATCGACAACGAGGGTCACCTGGCGGCGGAGGATGTTGAGGCCGATGACCTTGCCTTCGCCGGTCGGCGTGCTACAGCGCTGGCCGAGCTTCGGGAGCGACCGGCGCATCTCCCGGTAGCCATCGTCTTCATAGGAGAGGCAGCAGAGCAGGCGGCCGCAAAGGCCGCTGATCTTCTGCGGGTTGAGCGGCAGGTCCTGTTCCTTCGCCATCCGGATCGAGATCGCGGGGAAGCTGGTGAGCCAGTTCGAACAGCAGAGTTCGCGGCCGCAAATGCCATAGCCGCCGGCGCTCTTCGCCCGGTCCCGCGGGCCAAGCTGGCGCATATCGACCTTCGCGCCAAAGCGGTCGCCGACGCGCCGCAGGAACTCCCGGTAATCGAGCCGGTCTTCGCTGGTGAATGAGAACGTCAGCCGGCGTCCGTCGAGGGTGAAGTCGGCGCGGTCGATACGGGCGGGAAATCGGGCATCCGCGGCCAGCCGCCTCGCTTCCTCGACGAGTTCGTTCGCCCTCGTCCGGAGCGAATCCGCCCGGCGGATGTCCGAATCGGTCGCCAGCCGGAGGATCGGTTTGAGGTCGTCGCGGCCGAGTTCGTTCACGACCACCTGCCCGGGGGCGATGATCACTTTCGCGATCTCGGGGCCTCGGACGGTTTCAACGATCACATATTCGCCCGGCTCGAGACGCATGCCGGCCGTGTGGAAGTAGAAGATCTTGCCGGCGTTGTTAAAGCGCACGCCAGCGATCGGGGGGGTGTCGTCAGGCATTGAGCGCCGGTTCTTCTTCAGGTTCTGCCGACAGTGTAGTCCGGGGGAAGCTCAGGAGCATGAGGTCGAAGACGAGGTGGGGCAGGACCTGGGCGAGGAGCTGTTCCCGCGCCGCCGCGATCGCCTGGAGCGCGCCGAGGGGCGCGAGGGCAGCGCTCTGCTCACCGCCGGCCGCGGCCTCCTTCAGCTGCGCCTCCCAGAAGTCCTCCCAGAGGGCCAGCTCCGAGTGGATTTGGGCGCGATCGCGCCGCCAACGCTCGGTCAGGTCCTGGCTGTAGCGGAAGCGCTCGCCCGTCCCCGCAGCCGACAGCCGCCCACACCGTTGAAGGACGCGTTCGCGCGAGGCGATCAGGTCGGGCTCCGCCGCGTAGCCGACCGCCAGGCCGGGCTTGCCGCGGGCGGCCGCGGCGCTGGCGGCGGCAAGCGTGGCGCTGGCGCCTCGTGCCAGCAGACCCGCTTCGATGACCGGCCGGGGCACCGTCCGCAGATCAACCCTGCGGCAGCGGCTGAGGACCGTCTCGATGATCGATTCGGGTGCCGAGGTGATGAGGACGAAGGCGGTGTGGCCCGGCGGCTCCTCCAGGGTCTTGAGCAACGTGTTGGCGGCATCCTCGGTCATCCGCTCCGCCGGGTCGATGATGACCACGCGGTACTGCGCTTCGAACGGAAAGCGGGCGACGGCGTCGATGATTCCGCGCACCTGGCAGATCCGGATGTCGCGCGACTCAGCGTGTGATGGGTGGGACGAATCACCCCCCCGCGGCCGGCACAGCGTATCCCCCGGCGACACAACGACGACATCCGGGTGGGTGCCTTCGGCGATGTGCCGGCAGGCCCGGCAGGCGCCGCAGGGCAGGTCGGCCGGGTCCTCACCGGGCACTTCGCCGAACCCGAATCCACCCCGGTTCTCGTTGCCGGGCCGCCGCTCGCAGTTGAGGAGACGGGCGTATTCGCGTGCGAGGACGTGCCGGCCCGTGTGTTGAGGCCCGGCGAAGAGCAACGCATGGGGCGGTTCCGGGGACGAAGCGAGCGCGCGTAACTCCCGGAGGACCGCCTCGTGCCCAATGATGCTGCTCACCGGACTAGCTTAGACCTCAGCATATGCACGCGCCCGGGCGCGGAACGCCGCCCGGGCAGATGCTGGGCATCGAGCGAGGTCCTGGCTTACTTCCGCAGCCGGACGGCTGTCCCGCCCGCAGCGACAGCGACCGCCATCGCTCCGAGCCCCAGGGCGAGAAGCGTGCCGTCTATTCCGCCGCCTCCGGTGGCGAGGCCGGTGCCCGTGCCGGGCGCTGCAGGCGCCGCGCCGACGATGAGCTGTCCCGCCATCGCCGGGTGCAGCGTGCAGATGATGTCGTATACGCCGTCGGTCGATGGGGCAGTGAGCGACGCCGTCCCGCCATTCGCGGCGATCGGCACATCGAACAGACCCGGCGTCTTCGAGGTGATGGTGTGGGGCTGAGTGTCTTTGTTGGTGTAGTTGACTTTGTCGCCCTTCTGGACGCGGAGTGGGCTCGGCGAGTACCGGAAGCCCTCGATCGTCGAGGGCACGTCGGCCGCCTGGGCGACCCCCATCATGCTGAAGGCGCCGAGAGCGGTCGCAGTCAGGGTGAGCGTCCAGAGCAGCTTTCGAATGCGCGTACGGTTCATGTGGTCAGATTTCCTCCCTTTGTTGGACCGTTGCCGGGCGAACGACCCCGGTGACCATACGCCGCCCTGGACCGGGGAGATGCTTCCCAATTGTGAACCCCCGGCCTCAGCGGAAACCCTGCTTTACCGCGGAAGCTCCTCGGCATGGAGGCCGTAGAGCGCCGGCGCCGGCAGTCCGAGGGCCGAGAGATATCCGCAGAGCTGGCTGCGATGGTGGACTTCGTGCTCGATGAAGCCGCTGAGCACCAGCCGCCAGGCCGGGATTTCGTCTCCTCGCGTGTTCCGGACGAACGCCGCCGGGTCGGCGTCGTGCAGCCTCGCGATCGTCTTCTTCGAGGAGCGGAGCAGCGCCTGCCTCAGCAGCGCGGCATCCGCGGCTGGCCCCAGCGTGTGGCCTCGGTAGCGCATCGGCTTGCCCTCGATCGCAAGGACGCTCATCAGGCGCGTATTGGCGATGTGGAGCGCCACCTCGCCCGCGGTGAACTCCCCGGGCCGCGGCGCCCAACCGAGGTGGCCGTCCTCCAGGAGGGCGGCTGCCTCATACGTGCGGGCGTGGACGTTCCCGACATAGGCGACGAGGTCGGGCCAGGTGAGCATCGGGCTATGATAGCCGCCGCGCCCACCCGGTGAGCAGGCGAGCGTGGCGACGCCTCGATGACGGCTGCTACCGCCACGGGACATATCGTTGGAGCAGGGCACATGAACCGCTGGCTGCAGGTCGCCCTCGCCTCCCTCTTCATCAACATCAGCTACGGCACGCTTTCCTACTCGTTTAGCGTCTTCGTGACCGATGGCGCGGCCGGGGGCGCCTTCGGGAAGGGCACCCTTTCGCTCGCCTTCGCGGTAGCGCTCCTGGTTTCGGGCGTCGCGGCGATCACCACGGGTGCCGTGGCCGATCGGCTCGGTTCGCGGCGCCTGATGGCCGGCGGCTCGATCCTGGGCGCCGCCGCCCTCTGCCTCTTTGCCGCAGTCCAGCAGAGCTGGCAGCTCTTCCTTGTCCTTCCCCTGGCCATGGGCCCTGCCATGGCCGCGACCTTCTACGAACCGGTCTACGTCTTGATGAACCGCTGGTTCACCGCCGCTGAACGTCCCCGCGCCTACGGCCTGCTGACCATGATGAGCGGCGTCTCGATCACGATCTTCACGCCCCTCACCCAGGCCCTGGTCGACGCGGCTGGCTGGCGAGTGGCCGCCCTATGCCTCGCCGCCATCCTCCTCGTGGTTGGGACGGCCGTCCCCCTCCTCTTGAACGACGCGCCCCGCGCCAGCGAAGCGCGTATGCGGCCCGGGGACGTGTTCCACGACATCGTCGCCGGGGTCAGGTTCACGACGGCGCCCTTCTGGGTGTTCACCATCGCCTTCTTCTTCGCCACCGCGGCCTTCAGCGGCTTTGGCTTCCACATGGTCGCCCAGCTCGAGTCGCGCGGTTTCGAGGCGGGCGGCGTGGCGGCCGCGGTCGCCATCACCGGGCTCGTGAGCCTCCCCGGCCGGTTCCTCCTCCCAAGCATCTCGGCGCGGGCGGGCGGCAACGCCCTCCTGGCGGTCTGCCTCGTGCTCCTTGCCGCCTCGGCGATCATCGCCAGCAGCGCCCAGGCCTGGTGGCAGGTCTGGGTCTATGTCGGCCTCAACGGCCTCGTCTTCGGGGCCGTTTACCCGCTCCGGGCGCTGGCCACCTCTGAGGGGTTCGCGGGCCCCTTCTTCGGCCGGATCATCGGCATCCAGGCGCTGTTTGTGGCCGTCGGGCGGGCACTGGGGCCAGCCGCCATCGCGCTCATTGGGACGGACCGGGCTGGGTACGAGACCGGCTTCCGGATGGCCGCCCTCGTGCTCCTGGTGGCTGCGCTCGCGGGCTGGTGGGCGATGCGCCACCCCGCCCGGCCCGCGCCGGGTCGCGACCCGGTGTAGGCCCGGTCACGGGTCGCAGACGGTGCGGCCCGGGCCGGCCCCGTCTTCATCGGTCCCCCGGAGGGACGTCCGCGCTCCTAACGGCCCTTGAACACTGGCTCGCGCCGCTCCACGAAGCTCAGCGCCCCTTCGCGATGGTCCTCCGTCGTGAACAGGTAGCCCAGGCTGCTGCCCACGTAGGCGCCCTGGTCCTCCATGCTCGCGTGGCGCGAGCGGCGGAGGCCTTCCTTCATGTAGCGCATCGCGATCGGCGGGTTGTTTGCAATCTTCGCCGCGATCTCCCGCGCCTTCGGGAGCAGCTCTTCGGGCGGCACCACGTAGCTCACCAGGCCGATGCGGAGGGCTTCTTCGGCCGAGATGACGTCGCCGGTGAAGCAGAGCTCGGCCGCCTTCGATGGCCCGACGACCGTTGGCAGGCGCCAGAGGCCACCGAGGTCACAGACGAGGCCGCGCTTGATGAAAAGCTCGCCGAACTTCGCCAGCGTCGAAGCAACGCGGATATCGGCGAAGAGCGAGAGGTCCATCCCCCAGCCGACAGCCGGGCCGTTGACGGCGGCGATGACCGGCTTGTCACATTCGAGGATTGCCGCAGCCGCCGGCGTCGGGCGAGGTTTCACGTCGCGCAACCGGGCCGTCGAGGCGTCGCGCTGTTCACCCAGCATGATCTGCTTCACGTCGTCTCCCGAGCAGAAGGCCCGGCCGTTGCCGGTGATGATCACGCAGCGCACCTCAGGGTCAGCGTGCGAACGCCGCACCGCCGCTTCGAGGTCGGCGTAGAGCTCGCGCGTCAGCGCGTTCATCGCCTCCGGCCGGTTCAGGGTGATCGTGGCGATGTGGTCGGTCAGGTCGAACTGTAGTTGCTCGGACATATCGGGGCCCTCCAGCTGGCAATGACCGGATTCTACGCGCGGGAAGGCATGGAGGGCGAAGGGTGGCCCGGTTATACTGCTGGTAGGAAGGATGGTACTACCGTGGCCGTTGTCAAAAGGGCTGTTAGCTTCCCCGGCGAACTATCGATGAAGCTGGACGAACTTACGCGCGAACGTGGATGCAGTCGAAGCGCGATCGTCTCAGAGGCCGTGCAGAGGTACCTGGAGGACATGGAGTCGGCCGAGTTCACGCGCCGGCTGGATGCGGCCCTCGCACTCCTCACGCCGGAGGACATCGAAGAGGACCTGACTTACGCGCGAGCCGCCATGCTATCCCTGTCGCGAATCCAGGATGCTGAGGGTGACACCTGGAGCACCGAAGAGTGATGGAACAGGGGGATATCTACTGGCTGGACCGCGGACCAGCAACAGGTGCCGTAGCTGCGGGCCGGCGGCCACACGTCGTCGTGCAAAACGACCTCTTGAATCGATCGGCCATTGCCACCGTCCTTGTTTGCCCGATTACCACGACCATGAAACGCGCCGTGTTCCCGGGGAACGTCGTCGTCGAAGCCGGCGAGGGAGGGCTTCCGCAACGTTCCGTGGTTAACGTGTCCCAGGTGTCGGTAGCAGACCGCTCAGCGCTCGGGGCGAAGATCGGGAGCCTCCGCGCGGACCGTGTGCGCGAGATCATCCGCGGCATCACCGCCATGATCGAGCCCCGCCGCTAAAGCCGCGCCTTCAGCCAGTCCCCCGCCGCCTGGATCACGTCCGGCCCGATTTCGAAGTGCCCGCCCGGGAGCCACACCAGGTCCTTCTCGCCCGGCAGCGCATCGAAGAGGGCCTGCGTCGCCGCCCGCGAGAAGTACTCGTCCTGGAGCTTCGCCACGACGCGCACGGCAACGCGACCGAGCTGCTTCACCGGTGAGCCGTCTGCGCTCGCGGACCCGACCAGCCCGCCCTCGCCGACCAGGCAGAAGGCGGCCGCCTTGAACCGCCCATCCGCGGCCACGGCCGGGATGCCGAGCATGCTCCCGAGCGAGTAGCCCACATACCCCAGCCGCGCGAGATCGATTGGATAACGCGCCGCGAGAGCGTTGATCACGGCCGTCACCTCGCCCTGGAACTGAGCGGCGCCCGCCGCAAAACGCGCTGGTTCGCGGAACAGCGACATCGGGTCGTGGATGTCCCGGTCGCCGTGCATGGGGGCGTCCAGGCCGCCGCAGATCCAGCCCAGGCTCGCCCACTGGCGGGCGATGTCGCGGACGAAGTAGTCCTCCTTCGAACCGGTGCCCGGGTGCTGGATGATCACCAGCGGGTGTGGCCCCTCGCCCGGCGGCAGGAAGAAGAGCCCGGGCACGCGCTCCTTCCCGACCGTGAGGAGGAGGTCGAGTTTCGTGAGGTCGCCAGCGGGGTGGGTGTCGAAAACGTCTACCATGGCGTCGTAGCCTACGTCCTCCAGCCCCTCTTCGCCCACAGCCGCCGGGCCAGGATCTCCGTCCCCGCACGGCGCGCGCCGTTTGCCACCGGTGATCCCGTGTCGCACCATCTCGCAAGCCCGCCCCGCCCGGGCGGGGCCCGAAAGAGAAGAGGCACGGCGGATGGACTGGTCGCGCATCCTGTTCCTCGGCCGCAGGCAGACGGCCGCGTTGGCCGCGCGGCTGCGCTCTTCGAAGCCCGGCCGGCCACCGGCCGCCTTTCTCTTCAGCGGCCACATGATCGATCGGCGAGACCGGCCCGTGCCGCGCTTTCCGGAAGCGTTCAGCGAGGTTGCCGGCCGCGCGATCCGGACACGGCTGGAGGCCCTCGGTGGCCGCCCAGGCGACGTCGGCCTCTGTGGTGGCGCCTGTGGTGGCGACCTGCTCTTCGCCGAGGCCTGCCTCGACCTCGGCATGGACGTGGAACTCCTCCTCCACGACCGCCGCGAGGTGGTGCTCGAAGAGTCCGTCGCCTTCGCCGGCCAGCCATGGGTCGAGCGCTTCGAGCGAGTCGCGGCCCACGCTCGCTGTACGACCCGCGAAATGCCAGCCGCCTTCCTCGACGCTGCCGGCGGCGACCGCTTCGTGGCGTCCAACATCTGGAGACTCGAGGCCGCACTCGCCGCGGCGGACGGCACTCAGCCCCAGCTGGTCGCGCTCTGGGACGGCCGTCCCGGTGACCGGCCGGGCGGCACCGCCCACATGTGCGACCTCGTCGAGAAAGCCCGTGGCCTCGTCCACGTTATCCCTTCACGCAGGTTGGCCCAGGCCCGAGCCATCGAACTGCTGACCGCCCCCGGCGCCATCTCCGCGGCGGAAGCCCTTGGGCTGCTGGACCATCTCAAGCGTGAGAAACAGTTCGAATTCGGCCACGCGCTCCTGGCGAAAGCCCTCGAGAACCCGTCGCTCACCGCTGAGGAACGCGTGCCGCTTCGCCAGGAGCGGGCCCAGTGCCTCTACAAAGACCCCGACCTCGCCCCTGAGTTCGCCCTGTCCGAAGCGCTCAAGGCCCTCACCGGGCCGGACGCGCCCGCACTTGAGGATGAGACGGACAAGGAGACCCTGGGCATCGCCGGGGCCATCTATAAGCGCTGGTGGGAGGTCGATGGCGAGCGTTCGAACCTCGAGCGGGCCTGCTCCTTCTACGAGAAGGGCTACGCGCAGGAGTTGGCCCTCCGGGCGGGCGACGGCGGGCTGGCCCTCGACTGGTATGCCGGTATCAACGCTGCCTATGTGCGGGCACTCCTCGCCGTCGAGGCCACCGACCCAAGCGCTGCCAGCGGCCACCAGGCCGTGGCCGACACGGCGTGGACCGCGATCAGCACCGACCTGCAGCGGCAGCTGACGGGCATCACCCTCGGCGCCGGCGACTGGTGGCGGGTGGCGACCCTCGTCGAGGGCCTTTTCGGCCTTGGCAGGTTCGACGAGGCGCGCGGCTGGTTGGCGGCCTTCCCCGCCTTCGACGTCCTGCCGGCCTGGCAGCTGGAATCGACGGCACGCCAGCTCGCCGCAGTTGGCGCGCTCAGTGGGCGGCGGTCGCAAGCCGGCGATTCCGCCGCCGGCGGTGTCGCGGCGCCGTTCCGCGTCCTCCAGGAGTTCGGGCTCGACCCCTCGCCTCCTTCGTTCGGGCGTGTCGGCCTCGCCCTCTCTGGCGGCGGATTCCGGGCGGCCTTCTTCCAGATCGGCCACCTCGCAAAGCTCGCCGAGGCCGACCTCCTGCGCCACGTCGAGGTCATCTCTTGCGTTTCGGGCGGAAGCATCCTCGGCGCCTACTACTACCTCGAACTGCGGGAGCTGTTGCAACGGAAGCCTGATGCTGCAGTCACCCGCGACGACTACATCGAGGTGGTGAAGCGCATGGAAGTGCGCTTCCTGGAGGGCGTCCAGACGAACATCAGGAGGGCCGTCTTCCGCAAGGCCCTCCTGCCACCCACCCGGTTCTCGCAGAGGACCCGCTTCGCCGCCGAACTGTTCGAAGAACGGCTCTACGCGTTGATTGACGATGGCGGCCGTGGCTACCCCCGGCTGCTCCGTGGTCTCGTCGTCCAGCCGATGACAGACCAGCGCTACCCTGACCGCGGCTTCAACCCGAAGGTCGATAACTGGCGGCGGCGCGCGAAGGTGCCCATCCTCGTGATCAACGCCACTACCCTGAACTCGGGCCACAACTGGCAGTTCACCGCCACCTGGATGGGCGAGCCACCCACCCTCCCCGGTGAGCGGTTCGACGCCAACCCCCGTCTCCGCCGCGTCTACCTGTCCCAGGCCCCGGCCCCGCACGGTGACGTGCGCCTCGGTACGGCCGTCGCGGCCTCCGCCTGTGTGCCCGGCGTATTCGCGCCAGTCGCCCTTCGCGGCCTCTTCCCCCGGCACACCGTCCAACTTGTTGACGGGGGTGTGCACGACAACCAGGGGATCGGCGCCTTGCTCCGTGAAGACTGCACCGTCCTCTTGATCAGCGATGGCAGCGGCCAGATGGGCATGTCCCCGGGCCGGCCCGCGAACCCCATCGGCGTCATGCAGCGGTCGAGCAGCGTCATGGGCTTTGAGATGCGGCGCCGCTGGTTCCGCGAACTCAACGTCCTCGAACGGGCCCGGCGTGGGCAGATCCGGCTGCTCGTCCACCTCAAGCTCGGCCTCCCTTTCCAGGACATCGGCGCCGAATCCGGACCCGAAGCCGGGGCCAGCCCCAGTACCTTCCCGGGAAGCCCGGCGGGCGCAGGCGCCAGCGACTCCGGGCCCGCCGAAGGGCTCCCGGACGACCTTCAGCAGGCCCTTTCCCAGCTGCGGACCGACCTCGACTCCTTCAGCGAAGACGAAGCCCAGGCCCTCATGCTCAGCGGCTACCGCATGACCGGGCGCCAGCTTGCCACCCTCGGCGTCGCGTCGCCGGGGCAGGCGCCCCCGCTGCCCTGGGCGTTTCGCCGCCTGGAAACGATCGTCGATGGGCGGCCGGGCAGCCGCGCCTACCGGCGGCTGCTCGGGAACCTCGAAACCGGCCGGATCGGCCTCTTCCGCGGCCCTCGCCGGGCCCTCGCCCGTCTCGGCCTCAGGTGAGTCCCGCGCCTGCTGCGGCTCCGCCGCTTAGAATGCGCCGCATGACGCCAACTCCGCTGGACGCGCCACGGACCGCCCGGGGTGTGTACCCCTGAGCGCTATCTTCATCAGCCACAGCAGTAAGGACGCCGCCGCCGCCAGGGAGCTGAGTAAACGCCTCGCCGCCCAGGGCCACCTCGGCGTCTTCCTCGACTTCGACCCGGAGGACGGCATCCCCGCGGGCCGCGATTGGGAGCAGGAGCTCTACCGCCAGGTCCGCGCCTGCCGCGCCATGGTCGTGCTTTGCAGCCACGCCTCCCTGGCATCGAAGTGGTGCTTCGCCGAGATCACCTACGCCCGCGCCCTCGACAAGTACCTTTTCCCCGTCCGGCTCGACGATTGCCAGGTCGATAAGGTCATCACCGACCGCATACAGATCATCGACCTGGTGGCCGAGCCCGAAGCCGGCTACGGCCGGCTCTGGGACGGCCTGAAGGACGCGGGACTGGACCCGAAGGACTCGTTCGATTGGGACGGCAGCCGTCCGCCTTATCCCGGTCTGTTCAGCTTCGAGGAGGCGGACGCCGCCGTGTACTTCGGCCGCGATGACGAGATCGAGGACGGGCTCGACCGGCTCAACGCCGTCCGCCGCCTGGAGACCAGCGGGTGGGCCATGGTCCTCGGCGCCTCTGGCTCCGGCAAGTCGTCCCTCGTCCGCGCTGGCCTCGTGCCGCGCCTGAAGAAGGACCCGCAGCGCTGGCTGGTCACGGCGCCCTTCCGGCCCCGCGACGACGTTGCCCGGGAACTCGCCCTGGTCCTTTCGGCGGCCTTCACCACAGCCGGTCAGCCCCGCGACCCGAAGGACCTCCGCCAGGCCATCCTCGCCTCCCTGGAACCGGGCGCGGCGAACGCGCTGCGCGAACTCGCCCATGAGCTGCGAAGTCTCTCCCGTAGCTCGGAAGCCCGCGTCCTCCTCATCGTCGATCAGTTCGAAGAGCTCCTCGGTCCGGATGCCGAAGCCCGGGCCGGGCCGTTCCTGGGCCTCCTCCGCCGGGCTGCCGCAGGCGCCGATAGCCCGATTGTGGTGCTCGGGACGATGCGTTCCGACTACCTCGGCACCTTTCAGGGGCACCACGAACTCCTCGACCTGCGCTTCGAGGCCCTTTCCCTCGGCCCCATGTCCCGCGAGGATATCATCGAGGTCATCCAGGGGCCGGCAGCCGCCGAACTCGGCGGGCTGACCTTCGAACAGGGGCTGGTCGAGGAGATCGCCGCGGACGCATCCCTCGGAGACGCCCTGCCCCTCCTCGCCTTCGCCCTGCGCCAGCTCTACGACCGCTTCGGGCGGGATCACGAAATAGGCCAGGACGACTACCGGACAGGCCTCGGCGGGCTCGAAGGGGCGCTCCGGAAGCAGGCCGAGGATTGCCTCGAAGCGATGAACCTCGACGCGGACGCGGCGCTCGAACTGCAGCTGAAGAAGGCCATGCTCAAGATGGTGCGCCTCGACAACGACGGCAGGCGGCGGCGCCAGATCGCCCGTTGGAGTGACCTGCCCGAGGCGGCCCACGCCCTTCTCCAGCAGCTCGTGGATGCCCGCCTCCTCGTCGCCAGCGTCCCCGGCGCCGAGCCGGGCGCCGCCTCACCTCCGCCGGCCAGTGAGGCTGGCGGGCGTACCGTTGAGGTCGCGCATGAAGCGCTCTTCCGCAGCTGGGACCGCCTCGAACGCTGGATCTCCGACAGCGCGGAAGAGCTCGCCCTCCGGACTGACCTCCAGCGTGATGCGCGCGGGTGGGAGCAGCTCAACAGGCCCGCCGGAGAGCTCTGGAAGGGTCCGCGCCTCGACCGCGCCCGGGCTACCTTCACGGCCGCCAGCGGGCTCGATGATGGTTGTCAGGCCTTCCTGGCGGCTTCTATTGCGCGGGACGACGAAGAGAAGGCTGACCAGCGCCGGCTCGCCCGCGAGAAGGAGAGGCGGCGCCAACGCCTCTTCATGGCCGCCGTGGCCGCGGCCACAGTCTTCGCCGGCCTCGGGGCTGTTGCCCTCCTCTTCTTTTTCGATTCGCGGAACAGCGCCGACGACGCACGCAGCGCCCGCGACGTGGCCGTGCGCAGCGCGGAAGCTGCCGTCGCGGCGCGGGACGCGGCAGAAAAGAGCGGGCAGGCGGCGCGCGAGGCAGAGGCCCGGGCCAACGAAGCGAAAGACAAGGCCCTCTTCAGCCTCTTCGCGGACCTGGAGTTGAACATCGGCCTGCAGCTGAACGCCGGTTCGCTCTGTCTCAACGAGGGGCCCGCCTGCGTGTATGGGCGCCCGATACCTGGCGCGGAGAGGCCAGCCGGCCTCCCTCCGCCGTTGCTCCTCGGCTCGCTCGACAGCGAATCGACCCGGGTCATGGGCCCGCCGGGGGCGAGGCCGTCTTCGCTCGCCTTCGTGGCCGCGAGCGAATACGGCGATGGCCACGTCATCGCCTACGCCCACGACGGGTTAATCGTCGATGTCGAGTTCCGTAACTGCTCACAGGACCCGCGCACGGCCGAATTCGCCGCCTGCAAGGCGCGCCTTGCCCCCGCCCTCCAGGCCGACAACCTCGTCTTTGCCGACAATGCCCTCCGCTGGGTCCTGAGTTCATTCACCTGTGACGGCTCGAGCATAACGATCGCCATCTTTGAGGAGTTCGAGTCACTGGCGAACACCCGCGAACTCGCCGCCATGCTCAACCGCCGCGGATGGGACTACAAGCGCCTCGACCCCTCCCGGCCCCTGGCGGACCAGCTCGAATGCGTCGATGCCCTCATCTGGGGCAACGTCTGGGAGGCGACCGATCAGCAGTTATTCGAGGTCGTCCAGTACGTCCGCGATGGTGGCGGGCTGCTCCTCGGTGGCCTCGGATGGTCGTGGGTCCAGGCTGGCCCCGGCTCCCCCTCCGCGCCTCCATCGCTGGAGACGTACCCGGCGAACCGCCTCGCTGCGGCGTTCGGGTTCGCCTTCTCGACCGATGCCTTCGAGGCCGGGGCGAGTGTGCGGATCCTCGCCCCCGAAGCGCCGCCCTGAGGCGGCGCGGATCGGCTCCCGCCCTCAAGCAGGCCGGCCCAGGAGCCTCACCACCCGCAGCGTCTCGGCCCTGCTCCAGCCCTGGGCAATAGCCCCACCCGGGCGATGCCGGGCGTCGCCGTCAACGGCCTCGGAAACGCTCCCGCGGCCAGCGCGCCGCGGCCGGCACACAACCACGATCGCCGCGCCGCTCCAATCAATCCTTGACAATTCATGTTTCTTTGCTATACAAGACTTTCGCGATGGACGTTCTGCCTGCGTTCGTTGAGACGGGGACCCGCCGGCTGAGCCTCCGCGACTACCTGAGGCAGCTCCATCGTCCTGCCCTCCGGGGCGGGAGCACCACAGGAAAGGGTGTCGAAATGGACCACAATACAGACGCTATCCTGGGCGGCGGTTCCGTCCCCCGTAACGGCGGCCAGCCTCCGGTCAGTGCGGGAGAGTTCCCGCCACCGGAGGAGCTGGCACGGCTTGTACGCCAGGCCCTCGGCGGCGGTGCCCCGCTGGACGCACCGGTCCGGTCCCTGCTGGAGGGCAGCCTCGGGGCAGACCTGGCCCAGGTGCGCGTCCACGCCGACGAGCGGGCCGATCACCTCGCGGCAGCCCTGGGAGCGGACGCCTTCACGGCCGGCGCGGACATCTTCTTCCGCAAGGGCGCCTACAACACGGGCATCGAGTCCGGGCTGCGGCTGCTCGCCCACGAAGCGGCCCACACGGTGCAGCAGGCCGGCGCCCGAGCAGGTGGCCGGCCGCCGCTGGCGGTCCGCCTCAGCAGCCCGGGCGATGACGCCGAGCGGGCCGCCGAGCGCGCCGCCGGGCGGGTGATACAGGGCTTCCAGGCGGATTCACAGCGGCCGCGCGTGAGCGTGCACCGCCTCCACTCCGGCGAACCGGTCGTCATCCAGCGGCATGCGTCGTGGGAGCACCGTCTGCTCGGCGACGCGCCCCCGGCCGACTTGAACACCATCGCGCAACAGCCAGGGATGGAGCGCACCCGGCTGCTCACGGATCTTCGGGATTTCCTCCACATGTGGAGCAAGAACCCGCAAAGGGTCACCGAGGCTCAAATCAACGCCAGGTACCCCGACATTCGGACCGTGCGGTTGAAGGCCAGCAAGCTTCTCGTGACCTACGGGGAGTTAAACACCCTCCCCGACTACCTCGCCAACTCGACTGAGATGGATGCGCTGCCGGAGTTGATCCTGCTGCCGATCTTGCAGGCGGTTCGCCAGGAGGGGTACTACAACGCCGGAAGCCTGCTGAAGATAGAGGAACCGGTCGTCAAGTTCGACGGCGCGGTCGCCGCGCATCTCTCGAACGGCACCATAAACGACATCTGGGAGTCGATCTGGCTGAATTCTCTGACCGCCGACCTCCCGCCGGCCGGTTCGGCGCGGTTTGGGACGAACAGCTACTCGGGGCTGCTGGCCCGCAACGCCTGCCACTTTGCGCCCTACTCGTGGTACCGCTGGGCGCAGTCCTACGACATGGCGCTCAAATCCGCGGGAAACTTCCACAAGACGGGTGACCCCGCGGCCGAGCGCGAGGCGTGGGCCCAACTCGGCTATGCCGACCACTTTCTGCAGGACTCGTTCGCTGCCGGCCATCTCATCAATAAGACGCTGGTGATGCAGTGGTTCATCGACTGGGCCGCGCCCAGGGCGCTCACAAAGGTGCCGGACTGGGAGCAGGTCAAGACCATGACCGCCGCCCGCCAGCCCGGGCTCGCAGCCCGCGGTCTCTACACACGCGCCAACCCCGGTGGTGTGCGTGACCCGCAGACCACGGAGGAGCAGGCTTCGCGCTCTGCCCGAATGGCGATGTCTGGAGTCCTGGCCGACGGCCCGATCATCCGGGACGCTGCCTACCAGAACTACCTGACCTTCCTCGACAGCGCCGTTGTCCAGTCTTCGCCACTCGCGCTCCACGACGACCTCAATAAGACGGGTTTGCTCGTCGCTTCGGAGGACCAGGCGACGCCCTTCCTGGTCTACGGAGACGGCACCATGCTCAACGGCGGCGACGGCGTGCGGATCGCCGGCGAGACCTCCCATATGTCCCAGCAGTCCATCCAGGACGTGCTAAGGACCGGCACGTCGGCGATCACGCGCGACCGCATCTGGAGGCGTTTCCCTACTCGGGCTGGCGCGGACGCGGGCAGCATGCTCCCGCTCCAGCAGTGGCACGAGAACCAGAAGAACCGCGCGAACGCGGCCTTCGAAAAGGTGCACGACGTGATCATCGGGACCCTGAACCCACACATGGGCCACGTCTCGATGGACCAGGTTGGCACCTTCCGCATCAAGCTGTCCTACGCTGGTAAGCAAAAGTACCTTGGAAACGATGGTGAGTACGCGCGGCTTGTGGACCGGAAGGACGCGACAGTACTCAAAATGCGCTTCGAAAACGGGATCTTCTACGGCACCGGCGACGACTGGTGGCTGTCGGTGGGCACCGTCGGCGTGCGCAACGGCTACTGCCGCTTCTACTTCTGGAAGAACGCGGGCAACGCCACCTGGGAGTACGACGCCGCCACCAAGCGCCTCAAGTCCGGGGTGAATGGCGCCGTCATGTCGTTCAACGGCGACGACGGCTACGTCTACTGCTGGTCTGGCTACCCGGCTATCGACGTCGAACTAGAAGACGCCTAGCAGAGGCGGCTTCGTGAAGTAAAGGCGGCGGGAGATGGTCGTCAAGCCATCGCCATTTCGACCATCTCCTTCTCCATCTCCAGTCCCGGCCGGAGCCCGGCCTTGCCCTGGAGATAGCGCCGCAGTCCGATCGCGGCAGCCGCGCCTTCGCCGGCTGCTGATGCGGCCTGCTTGGTACTCCCGGCCCGCACATCGCCCGCTGAGAAGAGGCCTGGCACCGAGGTCTGCAGGTCCATGCCCGTCTCGATGAACCCGAAGTCGTCCAACTTCACAAAGCCCTTCACCAGGGCGGTGTTCGGCTGCAGGCCGATAAAGACGAAGCAGCCGCTCGGCCTGATTTCGTTCAAGGCGCCGGTCATCGTGTTCTTCAACACGACTGACTGGAGCTTTGCGTCGCCTTTGAACTCCACCGGCGTGGAGTTCGCGATGACCTCGATCTGGGGATGGCGCTCGATCTTCTCGACGATCACCTTGCTCGCGCTGAGCTGGACGTCGCGCGTGATGATCGTCACTTTGCTGGCGAACTTCGTGAGGAAAAGGCTCTCCTCGGCGGCCGAGTTCCCGCCGCCAACGACGATCACTTCCTTGCCCTTGTAGAAAGGCCCGTCGCAGGTTGCACAGAAGTGCACGCCCGCGCCGATGAAGTCCATTTCGCC
The DNA here is from genome assembly GCA_046154545.1 of Dehalococcoidia bacterium. Lineage (GTDB taxonomy): Bacteria > Chloroflexota > Dehalococcoidia > Tepidiformales > Tepidiformaceae > JBJXGC01. The sequence continues at coordinate 17,401 of JBJXGC010000323.1, forward strand.
CGGGACGCTAAGGCGCCGGTAGGTGGAGCCGAGCCCGAGTAGGACGGACCACGAGCGGTATTCGCTGCCGTCCGCCGTCTTCACAAAACGATATTCACCGTCCAGCCCAACATCCACCACTTCCTGGGCGGAGAGGACCTCAACCCCGAAGCGCTCTGCCTGGGCCCGCAGGCGGTCAGCGAACTCCGAACCCGTGACGCCCTCCGGGAAGCCCGGGAAGTTGTCGAGACGCTCGGTGATGGCCGCCTGGCCACCGACCCCGCCCCGTTCGATCACGAGCGTGTCGATCCCCTCCCGCGCGGCGTAGAGCGCCGTCGTCAGCCCGGCCGGCCCGCTGCCGACGACGATGAGGTCGTAGAAGCGGTTCCTGGCGGTCGTCTGGACCCCCAGCTTTGCCGCCAGTTCGGCGTTCGAAGGTTCGATCAGGTGGGTACCGTCTTCGAAGACAATGACCGGGATAACGTGCTTTCCGTTGTTCTTCTCTTCGACGATGCGCAGTCCTTCTTCGTCGCTTTCGATATCGATGAAGTTGTAGTGCACGCGCTGCTCGCCGAAGAATTTCTTGGTGCGCTTGCAATCGCTGCACCAGTTCGTGCCGTAGAGGGTGATTGCGGTGTGGGACATCGTTGGGGAGCCTGCCTTTCGAGCGTTGCCCACCTGTCTCCCCCCGGGCCGCCTCGTTACACGGCCGCGCGCCGTCATCTGCCGAGATTGTGCGTAGACTGGGCGCTACCCCAAGACCGGAGTGCGGCGTGGCCCGAGTCCCCCTCGCCCCACGCCCTGATCCGCCCCCGCAGGAGACACCTGCCCTCGCGGCTGGCGCTTTCGGTGCCCTGCAGGTGCCCGCCTTCGGCTATCTCTGGGCAAGCGGCTGGTGCTGGAACATCACCCGCTGGATGTCCATCTTTCTCTGCAGCTTCCTCGTCAACGACATCACCGGCTCGCCCTTTCTCGTCCAGCTCGTCGGCGCCGCCTTCTTCATGCCGATGTTCCTCGGCGGCGCCATCGCCGGGGCCGTCGCCGACCGCTTCGACCGCCGCCGCACGATCCTCCGCCAGCTCCTCCTCCTCATCCCGCTCGCCCTCGTCATGGGCGTCCTCGTCACGCGGGGCGTCATCGAAGCCTGGATGACCTACCCGTTCATGGTCGCCGTCGGCCTCGGCGGTGTCGTCGATATGACCAGCCGCCGCGCCCTCGTCTTCGACCTCGTCGGCGACGCCCGGGCGACGAACGCCCTCGCGCTCGAATCCATGAGCATGGCCGGCGGGAACACGCTGGGTTCGCTCTTTGGCGGGGCCGTCATCAACTTTGTTGGCCTCGGCGAGGCCTTCTTCCTGATCGCGGCGCTGTACGTCGCCTCCTACCTCCTCCTGCTCCGCGTGCCCTCCCCGCCGGCCCAGCGCCAGGGCCGTGGCGCGAGCATGCGCGCGGACCTCGCCGAAGGCCTGCGCGTCATCCGCCGCAGCGAAGCGCTCGTCGGCATCCTGGGCGTCACGGTAATCGTCAACCTCTTCTACTTCTCGTTCATGCCCCTCGTCCCGGTCTTCGCGAAGGAGATGCAGGTCAACGCTCTGCTTGCCGGCCTCCTGGCGAGCGGCACCGGTTTCGGCATGATGGCCGGGTCATTCGCCTGGGCGGCCTGGCCGGTGCGGCGCCGGGGTCTGCTCTACGTTGGCGGCTCGGTCCTCGCGATGGCCTTCCTCTTCGCCTTCGCCGCCGTGCAGTGGTATCCCGCCGCCCTCCTGCTCCTCGTCATCGCCGGGTTCGGCTCCTCCGCCTTCGGCACCATGCAGGGCGTGCTCGTGATGACGACCGCCGGCCCCGAGATGCGCGGCCGCGCCATGGGCGTCCTCAGCATGGCGATCGGCAGCCTGCCTTTCGGCATGATCGGCCTCGGCCTCGTCGCTCAGCTCACTGCCCCGGCCACGGCCGTGATGGTCAGTGTTGCCGTTGGCTTCCTGGTCATCGCCGCCTGGCTGGCCCGTTATCCGAAGGTCTGGACGCTGCGATAGGCGCGTCCGTGCCCTTCCAGAAGGTCCGTCGCCAGTGCTACAGTTCTTACATGTACAAGAAGCGTCCGACCGCCAACATTAATGTTGGAGCAAAGGGCCAGATCGTCATCCCTGCGGCATTGAGGGCGGAGCTGGGCATCTGCGACGGCGACCTCCTCTTCGCGACCCTCAATGAAGAGGGCTGGATCGTCATGACCAAGATCTCGCGGGATCCAATCGAACGGCTGCGCGAGGCCGCGGGCGACGCCTTCAAGGGCATCGATCCGACAGCCTTCATCCGTGCACTCCGCGACGAGTGGGACGACTGATGCTCCCGGAGCCGCTTGGCATCGATGCGGACATTCTCATCTATCTGTCCGAGCCGGATCACCCGGAGCGGGCCGCGTTCTTAGCCGCTGAAGGCATAGGCACGGGCCACGTCCTGGTCGTGTCTACGCTGGCCATTGCCGAAGTGCTCGTCGGAAGGCACCGTCACGGTACGCGGGCCGCTGTCGCGAGGTTCCAGGATGCGCTGGAACGGACACCGGGGGCCACGGTCGTGGCCGCCAGCATGGATATCGCTGCGGAGGCGGCTGCCATCAGGGCGGCCACGGGGCTGAAGCTGCCGGACGCCATCCACCTCGCGACCGCAGTCGTCTCCGGCGCCGCCGCCTTTCTCACGAACGACGGGGCGCTCACCACGCGCGGGAACGCGACCATCCCCGTCCTCCGCCTCGACGAGCTGATCGCGGCGGCGCAGCCCTAGCCAGGGCGGTCGGGCCGCACGCAAAGGGTCAAGGCGCATGCCCCGGGCGTCAGTGTCCGTCCGTTCGTACGGCATGGCCGCTTCCTCAGTGGGGGTCCGGCGCCTGAAGGCCCTCTTAGAACGTCTTGCCGCCCGCCGCAACACGGTCTAGTCTCGATTTCGCCGCGCGGAAGGGTCAGCTATGGCAACCACACATCTCCCCGCTAGCAGCCACGTCAACCCCGGCGACGCGGCCCTCATCGCCGGCCTGCGCCGTCGGGATGAAGCGGCCTTCGCCAGGCTCATCGACCAGTACCACGGGCCCCTGATCCGCCTCGCCCTCGCCTTCGTCTCCAACCGCGAGGCGGCTGAAGACGTCGTCCAGGAGACCTGGATGGCTGTCCTCCAGGGGATTGACGGCTTCGAAGGCCGCTCCTCGCTTCGCACCTGGCTCTTTCGCATCCTCAGTAACCGGGCCAAGACGCGGGGCGCGAAGGACTCGCGCGTCGTGCCCTTCTCCTCGTTCGCTTCGGCCGAACTCGAGCACGACGAGCCTGCCGTGGACGCCGACCGCTTCCGGCCACCGGGCGAGCCGTGGGCCGGCCACTGGCTCAGTCAGCCCCAGAGCTGGGATGAGTTGCCTGAGGAGCGGCTGATGTCGATCGAGACCATGGCCGTCGTCCAGGCGGCGATCGACGCTCTCCCCCCGGCCCAGCGATCGACCATCGTCATGCGCGACGTGAACCTCATGACCTCCGAAGAGACCTGTGCGGCCCTGGCTGTGACCGAAGCCAACCAGCGTGTTCTCCTCCACCGCGCGCGCTCAAAGGTGCGCCGTGCTCTGGAGGTCTACCTTGGCGGACAGTGACCCGGCGCGCCCGCCGCTCGACTGCAGCGTCCTCGTCGAGATCGTCACCGACTACCTGGAAGGGCGCCTGCCACCCGATGAGCACGCCCGCTTCGAAGGGCACATCGAAGGCTGCAAGAACTGCCGGAACTACCTCGACCAGATGCGCAAGACCCTGGCTATGGCCGGCCGCCTGACGGAAGAGTCGCTGCCTGGCCCGCTCCGGGATCGGCTGCTCGTGGCCTTCCAGGATTGGAAGTCCGGGCGCTAGACTCGGGGTCCGGCGCGTCCCCAGCGGGCATCGCCAACTCCAGCCGTATCAACCAGGTGCGCCGCGACCCCTGCCAGCGCGTCTGGAGCCGTCCGTGGCCGGAGAGGTCGCCGAACTGGACGGCCACCCGCCGCCGGCCTTTGCCGAAGTAGTAGGTGAGCAGGTCGCCCCCGCCGCTCACGTGCCCCAGCGCCATCACGAGCCCGTCGTCGCTCAGCCAGGGCGTGGCTTCGGCCAGCCGCCGGCCCGATTCGTCGCTGATACTGACCTTGGCTGTTGAGCCGCTCATGCCAGGGCTCCTTCCACGGCCGCCGGGCCGGGGGACCGCTCGTGGCGGTCGTCACCCTGCCCTGAGGACACTCACCGCCATGACCGGGAAGATCGGCACGGAGAGTAGCCCCGCGGCGACATGGCCGCGGCCGTCGCCTCGTCCAGCATAGCAATTTCAACACGGATCTGGGTGGGCCGCGACGAGAAATGACAAGGACGTTGTCTGCAACATGCGGCTGCCGTTGTTCGCCGCGTGCCGATGACCCCGGGCAGCGTCTTCGGCCACGATCAATTCGCGCTTCATCTCAGCCTCCACGTGTCCGGCGTGATGAGGTCGTCCGCCGCCTTCGGCCCCCATGTCCCCGCCGGGTAGGGCTGGATGGGCGGCAGGTCGCAACAGATCACCGGCTCGACCACCTCCCAGGAGCGCTCCACGCTGTCTGCTCTGGCGAAGAGGGTGTGGTCGCCATCCATCGCGTCGTGCAGGAGCCGCTCGTAGGCCTCCGCCGGCTGTACCGTGAAGGCGTCGCCGTAGCTGAAGTGCATCATCACCGGCTGGACGTTGACATCGACGCCCGGCACCTTCGCCATGAAGCGGAAGCTGATCATCTCCTCTGGCTGGATGCTGATCACGAGCTGGTTCGGTTGGAGTGTGTCCACCCCGGCGCTCCGGAAGAACGGCACCGGCGCCTCCTTGAACTCGATGACGACCTCCGTGTGGCGCCGCGGCAGCCGCTTTCCGGTCCGCAGGTAGAACGGCACTCCCGCCCAGCGCCAGTTATCGATATGGAGCTTGAGGGCGGCGAAGGTCTCCGTCTGGGAGCCGGGCTGTACGCCCGTCTCTTCGAGGTACCCGGGAACCTCCGTCCCATCGACCACGTTCCGCGTGTACTGCCCCCGCACCACATCCTCGCCGTTCAGGGGCCGCATCGCCGCGAACAGCTTCGCCTTTTCGTCCCGCACATGCTCGGCCTGAAACGAGGTTGGGGCCTCCATCGTCAGCAGCGAGAGCACCTGGAAGACGTGGTTCTGGAGGATGTCGCGCAGCGCTCCCGTCTCTTCGTAGAACGCGCCCCGCCCCTCGATCCCGATCGATTCGGCCACGGTGAACTGCACGTGGTCGATGGCGTCCCGGTTCCAGACGCGCTCGAAGAGCGAGTTGCCGAAGCGGAAGACGAGGATGTTCTGCACGGTCTCCTTGCCCAGGTAGTGGTCGATCCGGAAGACCTGGGGCTCCTCGAAGACGTCGTGCACCGTCTTGCCCAGCTCCCGCGAGGTCGCGAGGTCGCGGCCGAACGGCTTCTCGACCACCAGCCGCGTGCCCTCCACGAGGCCGGCGCCGCCAAGGCCGCGCACCGTGTCGCCGAAGGCCGAGGGCGGGACGGAAAGGTAGACCATGCGCTCGGCAAGGGTGGCGAGCCTCTTGATCCCGGCGTAGCCCTCCGTCGAGCCCGTCACGTAGGAGAGGCGCGAAGCAAACGCGGGCCACAAGGCCTCGTCCAGCGGGCGCCGCGAGAACTCCCGCACACCCGCCGCCGCCGCCGCCCTGAACTCGTCGTCGTTCGACGCGCCCCGCGCATACCCGATGATCCTCCCCCGCTCGGGGAGGAGGCCGTCGAGATGGAGGTTGTAGAGGGCGGGCAGGAGCTTGCGCTTCGCCAGGTCTCCTGTCGCCCCGACGAGCACGATGTCCTGGTCCCCGGGGCGGTCGAGGCTCATTTCGTCTTCACCGCGTGCCCGCCGAATTCGTTGCGAAGGGCCGCGAGCATGCGCAACGAGAAGGCGTTCTCCTCCCGGCTGCTGAAGCGGGTGAAGAGCGCCTGGGCCAGCACCGACACGTTCACGCCCCGCTCCACGCCTTCGATCACCGTCCACCGCCCTTCGCCCGAGTCATCGACGTAGGGCTGGAGGCGGTCCAGCTTGGGATCCTTGGCGAACGCGTCAGCCGCCAGTTCGAGCAGCCAGGAGCGCACGACCGAACTGTGCTGCCAGAGGTTCGCCACCTGCTCGAGGTCGTAGTCGTACTCTTTTGCCGACTGGAGGAGGTCGAACCCCTCGGCGTAGGCCTGCATCATCCCGTACTCGATGCCGTTGTGGACCATCTTCGAAAAGTGCCCGGCCCCCGAGGCGCCGACGTGCGCGTAACCAGCCTCCGGCGCCAGCGCCTTGAGGATCGGCTCGACATGGTCGAACACGCTGCGGTCGCCGCCAGCCATGAGGCAGAAGCCGTTCTCGAAGCCCCAGATGCCGCCCGAGGTGCCAACATCGAGGAAGCCGATGCCCCGTCCCGCCAGCTCCTTTCCCCGGCGGACCGTGTCCTTCACGTAGCTGTTGCCGCCGTCAATGATGATGTCGCCCGTCGAAAGGTTGCCCGCCACGTCCTCCATGGTCGATTGGGTGATCGCCCCCGAAGGCACCATCAGCCAGACTACTTTCGGCGCGGGCAGTTGGCCCACCATCTCCCGCAGCGACGTCACGTCCGTCACCTCAGGGTTGCGGTCGTAGCCGACGACTTCGTGGCCCATCTTGCGCAGCCTGCGCGTCATCCCGAGGCCCATCCGGCCGAGCCCGACCATCCCGATCTTCATCGTCTGCGTCTCCATGTTCGAGGGTTTGTCCATTATCGTCCGGGGTCATTGTCGTCTTTCCTTGCGGCTGAGTGTGTGCGGCGACGGGTTCGTTACGGGCCAGCGCCGCCAACCTCGGCCCCTGGCCACATGCCCATTGCACCCATCCCCGCCGTCTGGCGCGTGACGGATCAGCCCGGCCCGGCTTAGAGTGCGCACACCGCAACCAACTCACCTGCAGGATGGGCCGATGACGACAAACGCCACTTCACCAGTGACATGGACCACGGAGACCGCCACCGTCTGCGGTGGCCAGGTCTCGTACCAACGGGCCGGCCGCGGGGCACCCTTGCTCGTCCTCCCAAGGGAGAACGGCCACCCGCCCCGCAACGAGTTCCTCGACCTCATGAGCGCCGGTTACACGGTCTACTATCCGTGGTACCCGGGCTTCCACGGTGGCGGTGACCCCGCCGACTGGGAATGGCTCGCCAACGCCCGCGACCTGGCTATCGTCCAGCTCCAGCTCGCCCGTGCCATCGGCCTCGAACGCTTCGCCCTTGCCGGGCTCGGGTTCGGCGGCTGGATCGCCGCCGAGATGGCGACAATGTGCGCCCCCCAGCTCGACGCCCTCGTCCTCGTCGCCCCCATGGGCGTGCGCCCCGGCGAGGGCTACATCTACGACCAGTTCCTCGTGAGCACCGAGGCCTACGCCCGCCACGCCTTCGCCGACCAGACCGCGTTCGACGCCATCTACGGCAGCGAGCCCGACTTCGACCAGCTCGAGAGCTGGGAGACCGACCGGGAGATGACCTCCCGCCTCGCCTGGAAGCCGTACATGCATAATCGCACCTTGCCCCGCCTCCTCAACGGTGTCGCCTGCCCCTCGCTCGTCGTCTGGGGTGACCAGGACAAGGTCGTCCCGCCCGGCTGCGGTGAGCTCTATCGCTCAGCCCTGCCCGACGCCACGCTCGACGTCATCCCCAACACCGGCCATGCGGTGGACCTCGAAGCGCCGGGAGCGCTCGCGGCCAGCGTCCGCCGCTTCCTCACCTCAGCCAGCCGCTCGTAGGTCTCGAAAGGAGATTCCGCCATGCACCTGATGTACTTCACCGAACAGCCCATGTCCGCCTGGAACCCCGAGAGCGCCGCTCTCGACGAGATCGATATCGGCGGCGGCAAGAAGCAGCGAGTCACCGCGCTCCTCCATAGCAACCGCTTCTTCGACCCCGTGGACGGCGGCCGCCTCTACAACGAACGGCTCGAAGAGTACGAGCTGGTCGAGGAGGTGGGCTTCGACGGCATCATGCTGAACGAGCACCACACGGCCCCGTTCTGCATGTCGCCGCGAGTGAACCTCTTCGCCGCCATCCTCGCCCGCATCACCAAGAAGGTGAAGATCGTCCTCCTCGGCAACCCGCTGCCCATCTGGGACAACCCTGTCCATCTCGCCGAGGAACTCGCGATCATCGACATGATCTCGGGCGGCCGGCTCGTGCCCGGTTTCGTCCGTGGCGGCGGCGTCGAGAACATCCAGGCGAACGCCAACCCGGTCTTCAACCGCGAGCGCTTCGAGGAGGCCCATGACCTGGTGATCAAGGCCTGGACGCAGGAGGGCCCCTTCCGCTGGGAGGGCAAGCACTACGAATACCGCGTCGTCAACCCCTGGGCGACACCGCTCCAGAAGCCTCACCCCCGCGTCTGGATCCCGGGCGTGGCGAGCAAGGAGACCGTCATCTGGGCGGCCGAGCACCGCTACCCCTACCTCGGCCTGAACACGAACTTCGACGTCAGCCAGAAGATCAAGGACCTCTACATCGAGAGCGCCCGCCGCGTTGGCTACGAACCGGGGCCCGAGAACTTCGGCCAGCTCCTCCAGTGCCATGTCGCCGAGACCGAGGAGAAGGCTGAGCGCAACGCCAAAGAGTTCATGTGGATGCGCGGAGAGTTCACCGGCCTCGCCCACCCGGTCTGGGGCTCGCCCAGTGGCTACGGCTCACGCTCGAACCGCAAGTCACTGATCGAGATCGCCGCCGGCCGCCGGCCGATGGTCATGCCCCCGCCCATTAACCAGCGCCGCCTCGAACACACCTTCGTCTGGGGCACCCCCGACCAGGTGATCACCCAGCTCAAGACCGTCCTCGACAACAACCGCGTCGGCATCCTCGCGCTCTGGGGTAACGACGGCAAGATCGACCACGAGGACTCGAAGAGCTGCATCAAGCTGCTCGGCAAAGAGGTCGTGCCGGCCATCCGCGACTACGCGAACGAACTCGGCCTCAAGGACCCGTTCGAAGTGGACGCCCCCGTCAGCCTCGCCATGACGCCGAAGGAGCAGCTCACCCCGGCTTGAGGCTTTGAGCAGTCTTGTATACTCACGGGGTGGCTGAATTCGAGATCAGGCAGGATGGCGTCACCTATCGGTTCGAAACGACCGAGCAAGGATATTTCGCGGAGGTACCCGACCTGCCCGGCTGCCTCAGTGAAGGCGCCACGTTGGACGAAGCGTTCGCGAATATCCGCGAGGCCCTGGCGCTCTTCGTCGAAGGCTCACTGGCGGAAGGCCTCCCCGTGCCGGAGCCGTTTCGGAGGATGTTCGCGCAAGCGGTGTGATGGCCGATGTGCCCGTTGTGCGGCCGGTTCAGGTTGTTCGCGGCCTTGAGCGCGCCGGGTTCGTAGTCTCCAGACAGTCGGGAAGCCATCAGTTTCTCGTCCACCGTGATTCCGGCCGGCGGACGACCGTCGCCATCCACAATCGGGACATGTCGCCACCGATGCTTCGAGCGGTCCTCAAGCAGGCAGGCCTCTCGGTCAACGAGTTCCTCACCCTGCTTTAGTTCTCGGGCGTAAGGTCGGGTGCCAGTACCGTCATCCGTTCGGCCCAGGCTTCATCCAACGCGTCGAGGGTGTCCTGCACGCCCAAGCGTCCTCCGGAGTTCGTGCGGATGCGGGCCAATACTTCCTCCAGCGTCTCTGTCTCAGCCAGCCGTGCGAGTTCCGCCCGCAAGTACGTCTGTAGCGACAGGCCCCTCGCGGTGGCCCGCTCCAGGAGCCGCGGATGGACGCCGTCGGGCACGTTGCGGACGAGGATGTTGGGCATGATCCATTGTGGCACCATCCCCAGCGCCCCCGCGAGCCTTACCCCTGTGTGCCGGCCTCCAGCTCGTCCAGGCTCAGCCGCGCCACCCGCCGGCCGTGCGCCTTCAGGCTTGCGAGGTCGCCCAGCGCCTGCGCCGCCTTCAGCCTCCGGAAACCGAACGCCTGGCCCGGGATCTCCAGGTCGGCCGGGTCGTCGGTCACCACCTGGAGGAAGACGCCGTTGTTCGCGCCGCCCTTGTGGAGCTGCCCCGTCGAGTGAAGGAACCTCGGCCCGAAGCCGACGGTCGTGGCGACGCGATGCCGGTCGCGCAGCCGCATGCGCACGGCCGCCAGCCGGGCGGTCGTCTCGGCGTTCCGGGCCAGGTAGGCGTTAATCGCGATGTAGTCGCCCGGGCCGACCGTCGCCAGCGCCTCCGGGAGCGGCAGCGACGAGTCGTCGAACTGCTCGCCGTCCAGGATCCGCCCGGTCACATCCTTCGCCTCCTGGACGTTCGGCTGGTCGAAGGGGTTGATCTGCAGCACGTTCCCGGCGATGGCGGTCGCGAACTCCCAGCGGAAGAACTCGGCGCCGAGCTGGTACGGGTCGCTGTACGGCAGACGAACCACGGGATGCCCGGCCGCTTCGAGTGCCGCCAGCCTCGGGTCGTCGCCGATGGCGATGAAGATCCGATCGTTCCCATAGACCTCCGGCGCGCCGAGCGGCTCACCCTCGACTGGTACGATCCCGCGGCCCTCCTTCCCGGTCGACTCCGCGATGAGTTGCTCCACCCAGTAGCCGAGGGTCGAAAGCGCTTCGGGAAGGACGAGCGTCACCTTGTCCCGCCCCGCCAGTGCCGCCTCGCCCAGGACGGCGCCCAGCCAGGCGCCCGGGTTCTCTTTCGCCGGCAGGCTCCGATCGCAGGCGTGGACCATCTCGTGCGCCCGGCCGATGAAACGTCCCACATCGGCGCCGATGAGCGCCGCCGGCACCATCCCGAAGAAGGAGAGGGCTGAGTAACGCCCGCCGATCCCTGCCGGGTTGCGGAAGATGCGGCGCACGCCCCGCTCCTTGCCGAGCTGTTCCAGCCCTGAGCCAGGGTCGGTAATCGCGACATAATGCGCCCCGTCCGGCAGCTTCTCCCAGAAGTAGTCGAACTGGCTCCGCGTCTCGATCGTCCCGCCCGACTTGCTCGCGACGATGAACAGCGTCGTTGCGAGGTCGATGCTCGCTTCCACGTCGGCGATCTGGCGCGGGTCGGTGGTGTCGAGCACCTTCAGGTCGAGCATCCCGGGCGCCACCCCAAAGGTCGCGTGGAGCACCTCCGGGGCGAGGCTCGATCCGCCCATGCCCAGGAGCACGGCCGTCCGGTAGCCTTCCGCCGCCACGCCCCTGGCGAAGGCTTCCAGCTCGGCGGAGTGATCCTGCAGCAGGGCCACGACCGTCAGCCATTCCAGGCGGTTGGTGATCTCCGTCGGGTCCGGCTTCCAGACCGTGTGGTCGTTCTCCCAGATGCGCTCCACCACCCGGTCGCGTTCGATCGTTGCCAGGCGCGCCTCCACGGCGCTCGCGAGCGCGCCCAGGCTAGCACCCGTCACTGGCCTCCCCACGCGGGCAAGGGCCATGCCAGACTCGACCCGGTCGAGCAGCCGCAGGAAGTCCTTCTCGAACGAGGCGAGGCCGTCTGTCAGGAGTTTCGCAGTCACCGCGTCGAGGTCGATCCCGGCCGCGGCCAGGTCGGCCAGGTGCTTCTCGGACTCGGCCAGGCCAGCGGCGATCGTCGGCCGGATGCTGGCGTGGTCGAGTACCGCCCGGAGGGTCGCCTCGGGCATCGTGTTCACCGTGTCGGGCGCGATCAGCTCTTCAACGTAGAGGACGTCAGAGTAGGCCGGGTCCTTTGTACCGGTGGATGCCCAGAGTGGCCGCTGCACCTGTGCCCCGGCCGCCGCCAGCCGCGCCCAGCGCTCGGTCGCAAAGATCGTCCTGAAGCGTGCGTAGGCCCGGCGGGCGTTGCCCACGGCTGCCTTGCCGCGCAACGGAGAGCCCGCGGGGAGCATCGCGTCGATGGCCGAGTCCAGGCGTGAGACGAAGAACGAGGCCACGCTCCCGATGCCCGAGACGTGCAGCCCGCGGGCCACGCGGCGCTCGAGGCCCGCGATGTACGCCTCCGCCGTCCGCTCATAAGCGTCGAGGGCGAAGAGCAGGGTGACGTTCACGTTCACCCCTTCGGCGATGAGCTCCTCCACGGCGCGTACGCCTTCGACCGTCCCCGGCACTTTGATCATGACATTTGGGCGCCCGACCAGGGCGAACAGCCGCTTCCCCTCGGCGACCGTCTTTGCCGCGTCGCTCTCGATCCCCGGCGGCACTTCGAGGGATACGTAGCCATCCTTCGCTCTGGAGCCGTCGTAGACGGGCCTGAGGATGTCGCAGGCTGCCCGGATGTCCTCGGCGGCCAGCTCCACGAAGGCGTCGTACGGCGTCAGGCCGCCGCGCCGGGCGAGCGCCGCGAGCGCCTCGTCATAATCTGCCGAACCCGCAATCGCCTTCTCGAAGATGGTCGGATTCGAGGTCACCCCCGTGATCCAGCCATCGTCCACCATCCGTTGGAGCTCGCCCGAGGTGATGAGCCCCCGGCGGATGTAGTCGAGCCAGGCGCTCTGGCCGTGGGTGAGCAGGTCCTGTGTGCGTGTCATGGTTCCCCATTCTAGCCAAACTCAGCGTCCGGAATCGGAGCATGGGCGGGCGACAGTGGGACGGCCATGTGGGGCCCGGGGGAGCAGGCTTCCCCGCGCTGGCGGTGCCGGCCCCGGTGCGCGTCTTCAGCCGCGCAGGACGGCCGCAAGCGCCGTGTCGATCGCTGGCTGGTCGAAGCGGAACCCGCTCGCCTCGAGCTTTCGCGGCAGCACCCGCTGGCTCGTGAGGAGCAGCCCCTCGGCCGCTTCGCCTCCCAGCAGGAGTTTCAGCCCGAAGGTCGGGGTCGGCAGGAGCGTTGGCCGGTGGAGCGCCCCGCCCAGCGCCTTCGTGAAGGCGGCATTCGTGACCGGGTTTGGCGCCGTGACGTTGACGGGTCCCTCGATGGAGTCCGTGGCGATGGCGTATTCGACGGCCCTGACGGCGTCCGCCAGCGACACCCAGGCCATCCACTGGCGCCCGTTTCCGATCCGTCCACCCGCCCCCAGTTTGAAAGGGAGCAGCATCCGGGTGAGCGCTCCGCCCTCCTTTGCCAGGATGACGCCGAATCGCGACATGACCGTGCGTATGCCGAAAGTAGCTGCCCGGGCCGCCTCCCGCTCCCACTCGACCGTCAGGCCGGCGAGGAAGTCGTTCCCTGCCGGTGACTCTTCGGTGAGCTCCTCGTCCCCGCGGCTTCCGTAGAATCCGACGGCCGAGGCGGTGATGAGCACCGCCGGCTTCCGTTCCAGCGTCCCCAGGTGATCGACGAGGAGACGGGTAGCTTCGATCCGGCTGCTCCGGAGTGCGCTCTTGCGGTTCTCCGTCCAGCGCCCGTCGCCAATCGAGGCGCCGGCAAGGTGGACGACGGCGTCGCAGCCCTCCAGGGCGCCCGGGCGGAACCAGCCCTGCCCCGGATTCCAGAGCGCCGCCGGGTCGGAATCGTTCCCCCGCAACACGCGCACGACTTCGTGGCCCTGCGCTGCCAGGCGCGCCCGCAGCGCGCTCCCGACAAGGCCAGAACTCCCGCTGATAGCGATACGAGACATGACGATCACTCCGATGGCACCAGTATGTACCCTGAGGGCAGCGGCCGCGCGTAAGCGGGGCCACAAATACTGTGACGGAATTCACAAGTTGGTGATCCGGCGCCGGGCAGCTTTGCCGCGCCTTGAACCCGCTTCGGTGTCCCTATTTCGGCGTGAACTTCACCGGCAGATGCTTGATCCCGCCAATGAACGTGGAACGTAGGCGCTCCGGCGGGCCATCCAGCTCGATGTCCGGCAGCCTCGTGAACAGCTCCTCGAACATGAGGCGAAGCTCCAGCCGAGCGAAGCCTGCGCCGAGGCAGAAGTGCTCACCGATCCCGAAGGCCAGGTGGTCGTTCGGCGACCGGGTGATGTTGAACACCTCGCCGTCGGGGAACATCTTCTCGTCGCGGTTCACCGACGGGTACCACATCACCACGCGCTCGCCCTGGGCGATCTTCACGCCCGCGATCTCAGCATCGCGCGTGGCCACCCGAGCCATGTGCAGCACGGGCGACACCCAGCGGATGATCTCCTCGACGGCCACGGGGAGGAGCGACAGGTCGGCCTGGAGCCGCTCCCGCTCGCCCGGGTGCTCGCAGAGCGTCAGCAGTCCGCCCGAGATCGCGTTTCGGGTGGTCTCGTTGCCGGCCAGGATGAGCAGGAAGCAGAACCAGAGGATGTCCTCGTCGCTTAACGCTTCCCCATCGACGTTAGCCTCGGTGAGCAGGCTCACGAGGTCCTCTTTCCGCTCCGCCCGGCGCGCCTGCAGCATCTGGGCGAAGTAGGCGAACATCTGCATGGTGCCCATGTTGCCCGCGATGCGGGCGCCCTCGGGCGTGCCCCGCAGCTCTTCCGGCGCGTCCGTCTGGTACTCCGGGTCGCCGCCGCCGAGGACCTTGTTCGTCAGCTCGAACATGAGCTTCCAGTCGCTCTTGGGCACGCCCATCATCTCGCAGATGACGGCGAGCGGGAGCTGTGCGGCCACGTCCGTCACGAAATCGACCCGGCCCTTCGGCGCGATGTCGTCGATCAGGCCTTTCACGATCCCTCGGATGTGGGGTTCCATGGCCGCTACGGCCCGGGGCGTGAAGCCTTTGTTCACCAGCCGCCGCAGCCGCACGTGGCGCGGTGGGTCCATCGTGATCAGCATTTTGCCGTTGCCATTGGACGAGGCCAACGCCTCGGCCGGGTCAATCGGCTCGTACATCACGATACCCTTCTCCGAGCTGAAGATGTGGGTGTTCCGGGACACATAGACCACGTCTTCGTAGCGCGTGACGTCCCACCAGCCCTTCACGTGCTCATTGCCCGGGTTCCAGTGCACGGGGTCGTTGTTCCGGAGGTAACGGAACAGCTCGTGCGATCGGCCCGCTTCGAAGATCGATTCGTCGCCGAGGCTCGCCTCCGCGGGGTTGAGCGTTTCTAGCGTGGTCATTCGGAGCACTCCAGGGCAAGTAGGCCCAGCCGCCTTACCGGTCGGTAGGGAACAATCTACCAAACATTCCGCAACCCGTCACTCCGGATCTGCCCGCTCTCAGGCCGGCCCAAACGACACCGGGAGATGCTTGATCGCGCCGATGAGGTTTCGGCCGCAGGCGTTGGACGGGCCCACTCACGGCACTATCGGGGTTGGTGAGCGACCAGAAGGCGCGGACGTTTCCACGGCCCTCGTCCGAATGGAAGGTCGGTTGACTCCGCAGCCTCCGGGAGATCTCCGTTTTCCGCGTTTCGCAGGTGGAGGCCCGGGTCGGTCCGGTCGATATCGTTCAGCGAAACGCGTTCGGCGGCCACATCGGAGTGCTCCTGGCCGCGTGGGTGGGGGCCGGTAGCGGGCGGCCCGCTACTTCACCCAATCGATGGCCTGCCGCGGACAGAGCCGGATGGCGATCTCCACTTTCTCCCGCAAGTGCTCAGGGACATCTTCGATGAGGACGATCGATAGGTCGTCGTCGCCGACGCGAAAGACCTCTGGCGCGGCCGTCTCGCACTTGCCGTGACCCTCACAGCGGTCGTGATCAACGCTGACTTTCATCCTGGCCTCCCCTTCGCCTGCCGTCCGGCAGGCGAAGGGGCCGATCCTCGCACAACTGGCCCGCGCGATCTATCTACGTTGTCGGATGGGGTGTCTGCCCGGCCTCCGCCGCAGAGACGCTCCCCTCGCCCGCCGCCGGTCCATCCGACCCGTCGGTCAGCCCCATCCGGCCGGGCGCCGTCGCATGGCGGCCTGAGGCCGGGATCAGCCGCCCGGCCTTCCCGAGGCCGGTCGGAGGCATGTTGTTGTAGACGCCTTCGTACTCGCCAGCCCGCACGCGGTAAGTCTCGTGCCAGATGCCAACGTCGCCACCGCTGCCGACGCGCTTGTTGAACTTCATCCAGGCCGGGAAGTGCGTGTTCTCCTTCCCCCGGGAGAAGGCTTCGAGCTGCTCGAACGAGCGCCAGTACTGGATTACCAGGGGCGCGAACGGGTTGGCCAGCATCAGGCGGTACCCCATCAGCCCCATCTCCGGCCGTTCGCTGAGTTCGCGCAGCATCCTGGGCATGGCCATGAACACGGGCAGCCACTTGTGCACCTTCCACGGTCGATTGACCCGCATCCCGATGAGGAAGACGACGAAGTCGCCATCCACTTCCGGGGCCATCCTTGCTTTCGTAATCGCCATTTCACACCTCGGTTTTTCAGTTAGGCCGGGCGCAGCCCCGGATCGTTCAGTTGTCCGATTCACGCTCCCAGCGGAAGAAGACGAGGGCGAGCGCCACGCTGAGGACGAGCCAGCCGACGAGCGCCAGCACCGGCGCCTGCCATCCCCAGCTCCCGCCATACTCGTACTCGCCGAACCAGTCGGGCAAGAAGGCATAGCGCAACCCCTGTGCCATCCAGCGCAGCGGGAAGACGCTCGCTATGGCCGTGAGCCAGCCTGGCAGGTCGGTGTAACGGAAGAAGACGCCGGAGATGAATTGAAGGATGAGGAACGGCGGCTGGACGATCGCGACGGCACTCTGGGCGTTGCGGATGGCCCGCGTGTAAGCGATACCAAGGGCCGCACCCACGGCGGCCGAGACGGCAAGGACGAGGAGGAACACCGCCCACCGCGCCGGCCCGTCGGGGAACTCCGCGCCAAAGGCGAGCACCGCCAGGCCGAGCATGAAGGCCGTCTGCACCACTGTGACGACCACCGACATCCCCAGCTTGCCCATGATGTAGGCGCCCTTCGGCAGCGGCGTGCCCGCCAGGCGCTTGAGCAACCCCTCCTGCCGGTCGATCGAGATCGAGATCGCGAGGCTGGCGAACGTGGCGCTGGCCACCCCGGAGGCGATGATGCCGGGCAGGAAATACTGTGTGAAATCGACCTCCCGGCCGGGCACCGGCGAGAGGTTCTCACTGAACACCGCCGAGAAGATCACGAGGAAGAGCACCGGCAGCAGGAAGGTGAAGAAGACCTGCTCGGGCACGCGTCGGAAGTGCTTCAGCTCCACCGCCGTCCGGGCGAGGCTGAGCCGGACGAGCGGGGAAAGCCCTGAGACGGGCCGGGCAGCGGCTGTCATGGTGATCGCCATCCTAGTTCCTTCTTTCCTGGTTGGTCCGCCGGGCATCAACCATCCTGAGGTAGGTCTCCTCCAGCGTCGGACGGGTCACGGTCAGCCCCGGCAGCTCGGCCATGCCTGCGGCCGCCGCCCAGCCGGCGAGCGCCGAGACCACGGCCGTGGGCGCTTCGGTCTGCACCGAAACGTGTCCATCGGCCTGCGTCACCACCCCGGCAAGCGGCGGGAGCGGACGTTCTCGTACGCCGGGCGGCGTTTCGAACCGGACGGTCGCCATCGCCCGGTTGCGGCCGCCGATTTCGTCCGGTTTGCCCGTCTCCACGAGTTCGCCCCCGATGATGACGCCGACCCGGTCCGAGAGCGCCTCGGCTTCGTCCAGGTAGTGGGTCGTGAGCATCACCGTCTTCCCGAGCGCGGTGAAGTTCCGCACCACCTCCCAGAGCTGGCGCCGGCCCTCGGGGTCGAGGCCCGTGGTCGGTTCGTCCAGGAAGATGAGCTCAGGGTCGCCGATGATCCCGAGGGCGAGGTCCACCCGCCGCTTCTGCCCGCCGGAGAGCTTCGCACAGCGCACCTGGCGTTTCTCCGAAAGGCCAACGAGGTCGATCACGCGCGCCGGTTCCAGCGGCGCCGGGTAGAAGTCGGCGAAGTGGCGCACCAGCTCCTCGACCGTCAACGCGTCGAACACGGCCGTGCTCTGGAGCACGATCCCGATGCGCGCTTTCCAGGCGGCGCCGCCTTTCCCCGGGTCCACGCCCAGGACGGATGCTTCGCCCCCGCTCCGCGAACGATACCCCTCGAGGATCTCCACCAGCGTCGTCTTACCGGCGCCGTTGGGGCCGAGCAGCGAAAAGACCTCGCCCTTGCGCACCTCGAGGTCGACTCCTTTGAGCGCTTCGAGGGCGCCGTACGACTTGCGCACACCACTGACGTTCACGGCCACTGCTGCCAAGGGTTCCTCCGATCTCGGCTGGCCAGCCCTGGTAAGTGGGAACTGGCCATATCCGATAGTGACAGTATCCGATACTAGGACTATCCTGTAGCCATGTCAACAGCCCCGGCTCCACCTTTCTCGGCCCAGGCGATGAAAATGGCGGACCTTACCCGCGCCTCCGGCGTCCCCACGGCCTCGATCAAGTTCTACCTGCGGGAGGGCCTGCTCCACCCCGGGGAGCGCACGGCACCGAACCAGGCCACCTACGGCGAGTCCCATCTCAGCCGCCTCCGTCTCATCCGCGCCCTGCGCGAGGTCGCTGGCCTCGGCGTCGAAACGATCCGCCGGCTCCTCCGGACGATTGATGACCCGCACGAGGATGTCCTCGCGGTGCTGGGCCAGGTGACGGATGCGCTGCTCGAACCGGATGGCCCGCCGGCCAGCCGGACGCCCGAGCAGCTCGCCGCCGAGGCCGGGGTCGAACGCGTCTTCACCATCCTCGGGTGGGAGGTCGAGCCCACCTCCGCAACGCGCCGGCGCCTGGCCGACGCGGCGCTCGCCATGCGTGACAACTGCCTCCCCGGCGCCCCCATCGAGATGCTGATCCCCTACGGGCAGGCCGTGGCCCCGCTCGCCCGCATGGAGGTCGAGATGAGCCTGGGGCCCGGCGCTCAACCGTCCAGCGGTGGGGGACGCGATGCCTCGTTGTTGACCGTGGTCACGGGCACGATTCTTGGCGAGCAGATTCTGACCGCCATGCGGCGCGCCGCCCATGAGCACTACGCCAAGCTGCTCGAGCGCGGGAAAGCCGGGCCGAAGCGCGCCGCCCGCCGGCGGTGATGGGCCCGCCCCGGAAGGACGGGGCACCCGCGGGGCAGGGGAAGGGCAATCCCCCTCGCCCACCGTCTTCCGCGGCAGGAGGGAGACGGGGCCGGGGGTGAGTGCTCTAATCGACGAGAGCGCCCACCACGGCGTCAACGATCGCGTCGGCCTTCGCCCGCATCTCGTCGTCGGTCGCGTCCTGGATGGGGTGGGGGACGAAGATGCGCTTCACATCCGGGAGTCCGAGCGCCTTCGACTGCACCTCAGCCGCGTCGATGAACTCGCTCGAGGCGATGAAGACCGAAGGAATGCCCTGGATTTCGAACCATGTCGTGTCGTGCACACTGCACGTTGTGCAGGATCCTCAGTCAGCGAGCGCTTCGATGACGAAGCCGCACTCCTCGCTGATTTTGCGGCGCAGGTCGTCCGGCGCGGGCTTCGTGAAGGTGGGCTTGGTGTAGCGCTTGAAGGTCACGCCGGGGAGGCGCTCCTTCAGGCGGATCTCCAGCCGGTCGATGAGCACGTTGCCGCGCGGCTTCGCGATATCGAGCAGGCCGACGGTGCCGGTGATCGCCTCTGGCCGCTCGGTCAGCGCCCGGCGGACGGGCACCCGTTCGTCGGTGGGGTCGAGGATTGTCGCCATAGTTCCCTCCGTTGGTGCTGAGTATAGCCCAACGAGGGCCGCCTGCGGGCGGTCCTGGATCAAACGGGGCGAGCACTTGTCCGGCCACCGCAGGGCGAGACGGGACAAGGAAGCGGGCCTACTTCCCCTTCCACACCGGATCCCGGTGTTCGACGAAGGAGGCGACGCCTTCCTTGAAGTCCTCGCTGGCGAACATCTTGTTCAGCGTGACGACGTTGTCCTTCACGTGCTCGATTGGGTCGCGGGTGAGGCCCTGGTAAAGGAGGCGCTTTACTTCGCCGGTGGCCAGCGGGCCGCCGCGCGACACGCTATGGGCGAGCGCCATCGCGCGGTCCATCAGCTCCGCATCGGGGACGACATCGAGCACGTAGCCGATCTCCTTCGCGGTCGCGGCGTTGATGATGTCACCGGAGTAGAGCAGCCGGGCGGCGTGTTGGAGCCCGACGATCCGGGAGAGGATCCAGGTACCGGCGCCGGTATCGGGCACGAGCCCGCGGTGGACGAAGACCCAGCCGAAACGGGCCGATTCGCCGGCGATGCGGAGGTCGCACTGGGAGGTGAACTCGGCGCCGAGGCCGACGGCAGCGCCATTCACGGCGCAGATTGTCGGCTTCTTGACGGCGGCGAACGTCCATGGCGCCGGTCGGTCCGGGTTATAGGCGCTGGCGTAGGACTCGCCCCGCGCCGTCGTCGGCGGTTGGCTCTGGAGTTGCTGGAGGTCGGTGCCCGCGCTGAAGGCCCGCCCCGTGCCCGTGAGAACGATGGAGCGGACCCGGTCGTCAGCCACCGCTTCTTTCAGCGACTGCTCAATCTGGGCGAGCATCTCGTAGGTGATGGCGTTGAGCTTCTCCGGGCGGTTAAAGGTCATGACGCCGATGTTCCCCTCGACGCGGTACTCGAAATCAGCCACAGGTATCCCTCCGAAACAGTAGGCGCAGCGTGATCGCCGGGACGGGTGCCGTCAAGTCACAAGAGTCCGGTCGGGCGGCCTGCCGGCCGCGCTCGGCAGGGGGCCGTCGTCATCGACGCGCGTCTGATCGTGAAGATTCCGTGGGTCATGGAGGGTTGGCTTCACGGCATAACGTTGGTACGTTGACGATCCGGCCCATGGTCACCCCGCCAATCCGGGGCCGGTAGCAGGACCATGAAGCTACGTGTAACCCTGCCGCTTGCGGCGCTCGGCCTCGCCTCGCTGGCCTTCACGGCGAGCATTACGTGGCCCGGCCCCCGGCCCGCCTCGGCCCTGACGAACTGCGACACCAGCACCGCGGACCTCGACGCGGCTGAGCAGCAGATGCTGCAACTCCTGAACAACGCCCGGGCCGCGGCGGGCCTGGCGCTGTTCAAGCCCTCACCGAACTTGAACCGGGCGGCGGCCTGGAAGTCCGAGGATCAGGTTGGGAAGCCGCTCAGCCACACCGACTCCTTCGGGCGCCAGCTGAGCCGCCTGAACGAGTGCGGCTATCCGGGCGGCGCGACCGGCGAGAACATCGCCGCGATGGGCGGCTCGCCGGAAACCGTCTTCGCCGCCTGGATGGCATCTCCCGGCCACCGCGGGAACATGATGTCCGAAAACGGCATCTCCGCCAGCTTCAAGGTGGTCGGCATTGGCCGCGCCGGAGCCCAGTGGACGATGGACTTCGGCTCGTTCGACGACTCCGGATCGCCCGCGCCACCCCCGGCCCCAACCGCGACGCCGACGGCCGGCTTCCCAACATCAACGCCAACCCCCCGCCCTTCGGGCTCGGCGAGCCCGACGGCGACCGCCTCGCCCACCGCTACGCCGACCGCCACCACCTCGAACCAGGGCATCCGGCGCCCCCGCGCCATCATCGCCATGCTCGCTGTCGCATCCGCGGACGAGTAGCGCAGGAGGCGCGGCCCGCCGCGGCTGCGGGGCCTGCGAGGATCCGGAACACGCCGCTACGGGGGGGTTCGAATCGGGAGTCCGGGTGTTCCTGGGTCAGGCAGCGAACAGGCGCTCCACGGCCGGGCGATCGGTCGCAATGACCGCGAGCAATCGCTCAACGCGACGACACTGGTCCGCTGATAGCTGTCCATCCTCGCGGGCCTGCTCGATTTCGTTGAGCGCGTCTTCGCGGATGGCCCATTCGCGCCAGAGATCCTGCCGGTCAAACTCCGACATCTCCGCCCACTGGGCGGCCCAGGCGGGGACAGCGGCCCACTCGCTCTCCAGGTAGGCGAGGGTAGATTCCAGCCGCGCCACCTCAGTCCTTCACCGCATAGCGGAAATCACAATGGGCCGCGCCCTGCATCCGCGTCTGCGTGCGGCCGAAGTCGAGCCCCGGGGCCACGCCTTCGAACGAGGCGAAATCGCGGTTGCAGGAGAGGAGGAAGCCGAGGTCGCCCGCGCCCATCTCCTCGTACATCTCGACGAATTTGCAGCGCGTGACGTTGAAGCCGAAGCGGCGATCGTCGTCTTCCACGACATCGACGATCAGCGAACCCTCGGCGATGGGGCCGCGCTTCATCCGGTCCTTGAGGTCGGCGATGGTCTCGATGTTCGTGCGGCGGCGGACCTCCTCCCCCTGGGCGCGGGCGATATCGCGGATGGTCTGACCGACGACGCGGTTGACCGCCTCGGCGCCGAACTCGGCCTGCATGGCCCGAATGACGGGGACGAGCACACCCGCTTCGATGCGGCGGCGTTCAAGCAGCGAAAGGTCATCGACGGTTGCCATGATGTCTCCCCGCCGCAAGTGTGCGGCCTTCTTCCAACAGTGCGTCCCAGAGTTCGGGGCGGTAGTCCGGGATGAGGACCCACTCCTTGAACACCTTGCCCGCCGGGGCGAACGGCAGGCCCTCGCCCCGTGTGATCAGGTCCGCGGCCCGTTCGCGCGTCAGTTTGACGACGAGGCCGGGGCCTTTGTGGTGGGCCATGGCGACGAGCTCGCCGCCCGCCCGGACGCAGGCGCCGCCCATGATCGTGCCCTGCTCCAGTGTGCCATTGGCCAGGAGGGGGGCGACATGGTCCCAGAACTGCTGGGCGGCGGCGGCGTCCACGGGGCTATCCTACCCCAGCTCGGCCCGCGCCAGCGCGATCTCGACCCGGACGCTCTCGGCTGGCTCCTGTCCGGAGGCGGACTCGAGCGCCCGGCGGGCGGGCTCTCCGGCGCCGCGTCGTGCCCCGATCTGTCCGATCGCCCAGGCGGCGTGCCCGCGCACGACAGGCGAGGGGTCAGCCGCGAGCGCCCGGCCGAGGGCGGGGAGGTCCCGCTCGTCCCCGGTGTTTCCGAGGGCTACGCAGACGTTGCGGACGAAGCCGTCCCGCTTCGCCCGCATGATCGCCCGTCCGCGGAAGCGTTCGCGGAACTCGTCCTCCGTGATGGAGAGCAACGGCGCCAGTTCGGGATGTGAGTCGTCGATCGCGCGGGCGGCGAAGTCGGGGTGGCCCGTCGCGTTGCCCTGCGCCCCCACCGGGCAGGATTCGAGGCAGTCGTCGCAGCCGAAAATCCAGCTCCCGAACTTCGCCCGCAGCTCGAGTGGGATGGGGCCGCGGTTCTCAATCGTGTGGTAGCTGATGCAGAGCCGGGCGTCGACGACTTTGCCTTCGGCCGAAATTGCTCCCGTCGGGCAGGCGACGACACAGCGCGTGCACGACCCACAGCTCTTCTTCAGGGGCGCATCCGTCGCCAGCGGCAGGTCGGTCGCGATGGCGCCGAGCAAGACCCAGGGCCCGAACCCGGGGACCAGCAGCATGGTCGATTTCCCCAGCCAGCCCATCCCCGAGAGGGCCGCCAGGGGGCGCTCCAGGAGCGGGCCGTAATCGACGGTCGGGCGGGCGGCGGCGCCCAGCTCGTCCCGCATCGCCTTCGCCAGCCGCCGCAGTTTCTTCTCGAAGACGCGGTGGTAGTCCCGTCCCTGGGCGTAGGCGGCGATTCTCCCCCGTGCCCTGGCGCTGCCGCCTTCGCCTGGCGCCGGTGGGGCCGCCGGGCGATAGCCCAGGGCGACCATCACGACGGTGCGAGCGCCGGCCAGGAAGCGTCCGGGGTCGGTCGCGCGGACGAGCCACTCCTCCGTCATCCAGCCCATGCCGGCGAGGTCGCCCTGGGCGTGCCGTTCGAGGGCGGCGTGGCGGGCCGCGAGCATCGGCGCGGCGGGGGCGAACCGGACGATGGGAAAGCCCTCATCGCGGGCGAGCGCGATGATGCGTTGACGGGCGGCATCGGCGTCCATCGCTGTAGCCGACAGCAAGTCAGCCCGGGGCGCAAGGGCGGGCGGGCGCGGTATACTGCCCGGACGATGACCACAGCACCTACCAGCCCGCCGCGCTCGTTCACCCCGGAGGATTTGGACGACATGCCGGACGCTGTGCGCTTCGAATTGGCCGATGGCGAACTCGTGGAGCGAAACTTGAGTGCTTATACGGCGGCAGTGGCTTTCGAATTGAACGGGCTCATGCGCCCTTCCATTCGCGCGGCCGGTGGCTTCGGCGGCGGTGCCGATTTCGGGCTTCAGATCTTCGTCCTCCAGCCCGGCCGGGTGGTCAAGCCGGACGGTTGTTACCTGTCCGCCGCAAGGCTCCCCAGTGGGCTCCCCGCCAACGGTTGGTGCCGCGTTGCGCCCGACCTCGCCTTCGAAGTGGTCCTCCCCAACGACCGGGCCGAGGACGTCGAAGCGAAAGTCCGCGATTACCTCGCCGCCGGCGTCTTACTCGTCTGGGTCGTCTACCCGGCTACCCGCTCGGTGACCGTCCATCACCCCGATGGCACGGCCATCTCCCTCGCCGGCGACGCGCGGCTCACGGGCGAAGATATCTTGCCGGGCTTCGCCACCAAGGTGAGCGAACTCTTTCCGCCGGTCCATGCGACGCCCGCCACTGAGTGAGCATGGCGTGCCCAGCCCGCCCTAGAACTGCAGTTCGATCCGCCGGAAGCGCTCAAGGTAGCGTCCTGATTCGTCCTTCCAGCGCTCCCGCACGAAGTTCACGAAGTCCTCGCGGCTGCCGAACTGGGTGACGTGCGCCGTGAGGGCGTGGATCTTCTGGTCGACCTCGCCGGTGATATCGACGTCGTGGTTCGGCTGGTTCGTGCTCCAGAGGAGCACTTCGCGGACTTTGTGCGTCTCCAGGCCCTCGGCCAGGTGTTCAGGGAAGTTGAGGTGGTCGCGCGCCGTGGGATAGACCGCGTCCAGCGCGGCCGTGCCCGTCGCCCGGTGGTCGGGGTGGTTGATGAAGCTGTCGCGCATGATGATGTCGGTCGGGTCGTGAGTGAGGACGGTACCCGGGCGGAGCAGCCGGATGTGGCGCACCACCTGTTCCAGGAAGGTCCGGTCGTAGGTCAGTTCGCCGTCTTCGTTGTCGAGGAAGTAGACGTCGCGGGCGCCCATCCTGCGGCAGGCTTCGCGTTGCTCCTCGCGGCGGAGGGCGATCAGGCGCTCCCGGGTCATCTCGCGGTCGGCGGTGCCTTTGGCGCCGTTCGTGCAGACGAGGAAGTCAACGGCCCAGCCTTCGGCTGAGCGCTGGGCGGTCCACCCGGCGCAGCCGAAGTCGCCGTCGTCGGGGTGGGCGGCGATCACGAGGGCGGTACGGTCTGGCTCAGTCATGGGTGCCTCCTGGGAGCTTCTGGAGGACTCATCGTGACCCGGGCCGCCCGCCCGGACAACCGGGTGCCGGCGGGCGAGTGCGGCGCTCAGCACGCCTGTTCCGCTCGCATGTTCGTTCCGAACAGCGTTTGACGATAACCTGTCTAAACAGTTAATCTTTGGCCGAACATCCGTTCGATGGGACAGGGCCGCATGAAAGAGCTTTCTGGAAAACAGTCCGACATCCTCGAGTTTCTGCGCAAGTTCGCCGATGAAAAGGACTATCCGCCGAGCATCCGCGATATCCAGGAAGGCTGCTCCATCAGCAGCACCTCAGTGGTGGACTACAACCTCCGCAAGCTCGAAGAGAAGGGCCTCATCCGGCGCGACCGTGAGGTTGCCCGGGGGATTGAACTGCTCGGCGTCAACGGGCGGCGCGCCCGGATCGTCGAAGTGCCTATCCTCGGCTCGATCGCGGCCGGCCAACCGATCCCGGTGCCCAGTTCGGAGCGGTTCGGGAATGATGTCGAAGAGACGGTGGCGGTCACGGAGTCGATGATTCGTGGGCGGACGAATGTCTTCGCCCTCCGGGTCAAGGGCACGTCGATGATTGACGACCTGATCGACGATGGCGACATCATCTTCCTCGAGCCGGCGCGCGCCGCTGCCAACGGTGAGCGGGTCGCCGTCTGGTTGAAGGACCGTGGCGAGGTGACGTTCAAGCGGTTTTACCATGAGGGTGACCGCGTGCGGCTTCAGCCCGCGAACAGTACGATGGCGCCGATCTACACCTCCCCGGAGAACGTGGAGATCCAGGGACGCTTCATCTCATCGATCCGCCCGAGCGACTAGTTCGCTGGCAGGTGGGGGCTCCGGAGGGCTTCCGCCTTTTGGCAGGCAGCACCGCACATGGTCGAACCGATCATCCAGGTACGCGACCTCTCCGTCCGCTACCGTTCGCGCGAATCCACGACCTATGCGGTCGAAGGCGTGTCCTTCGACCTTGCCCCCGGGAAAGTGCTGGCCCTCGTCGGTGAGTCGGGCTCCGGGAAGACGACGGCGGCCATGTCGGTCCTCCGTCTCCTTTCGCCTGATGCCGACGTCCTCTCGGGCAACGTCTGGTTTGGCGGACAGGATCTCCTGGCCGCTTCTGACCGCGAACTGCGGACGATTCGCGGCCGCCGCATCGCGACCATCTTCCAGGACCCCGTGGCGGGCCTGAACCCGGTCATCACGATCGGCGACCAGGTGGCCGAGACGCTCACCAGCCACCTGCAGATCAACAAGAAGGAGGCGCGCCAGCGGGCCGTGGCGATCCTGCACGACGTGGGCCTCTCCGATCCGGCCAGGGTGGCCAAGTCCTACCCGTTCCAGCTTTCGGGGGGGATGTGCCAGCGGGTGATGATCGGTATCGCCACTGCCCTCGGGCCGGAAGTGATCATCGCCGATGAGCCCACGAGCGCGCTCGACGTGACGATCCAGGCCCAGATCCTCTACCAGCTGAACGAACTGAAGGAGACGCGCGGCACCAGCATCCTCCTGATCACCCACGACTTCGGGGTGGTGTCGCAGGTGGCGGACGAAGTGGCAGTGATGTACGCCGGCCGGATCATCGAACAGGGTGAAGTTGTCGAGATGCTGAAGCGCCCGCTCCACCCGTACACGCATGCGCTCCTGAACACCCTGCCCCGCCTCGACAGCGCGGGCCGCCAGCTCCACGCCATCCCCGGGAGCCCCCCCGAACTCGTGGCCCCGGCCGAACGCTGCCCCTTCATCCCCCGCTGCGGGAAGGTGATGAACGTCTGCCGGAACGAAAGCCCGCCGCCGCTTGTCACCACGGAGCGGGGCGGCCACCCGGTCGCCTGCTACAACCCTATCTGGCAGGACTGACGCGCCCGGGCAAGGCTGGCCGCCGGGCGAGGTTCATCAAGAGGAGCTCAAGGAAGAAGGTCTTGTCGCCTTCGCCGCTCTTGTAGGCGCGGTCGGCTTCGACGATCGCCTGGAACGCCTCCCGCACGCCCCCTGGCCCGATCCGCCGGGCGCGGCGGATTGCGGCGTCCCGCAGGCCCTGGTACTTCCCGCTGTTCCCCATCGCCTTGCCGATCTCCTCGGGTGACGCGCCCTCCTCCAGGAGATCGACAATCGTCGCCATCTGCCGGTAGCGCGACCCGATGGCGCCCAGGATCGCCTGCTCTTCCACGCCGTCCCGGAGGAGGATGGCGAGCGCGTCCAGGGCCTTGCCAAGGTTGCCGTCCAAGATGGCGTCGAGGAGGACGAAGTTCGTCGTGTGGCGGACGCCCGAACAGACTTCATACACCGTATCGACGGTCACTTCGTGGCCCATGGAATAGGCGGCGAGCTTGTCGAGTTCGTTCGTCAGCCCGAGGGTGTCGCTTCGCCACTCGTTGCTGTCTGGGCGTATCTCGTAACGAACGAGTTCGGCGAGAAGGACGGCCGGGTCGCTGGCCTTCGCCAGCTGTTCGTCGAAGAGCCGGTGCTCGCGGAACGGGCCGGTGCGGAAGCGCAGGCCGCGGGCGTTCGCTTCGTCCCTGATCCAGCGGATGAGCGGCTCGCCCTTCATCTCGGCGAACTCTTCGTCGAGCGTGCCCGGGACCTTCTTGAGGCCGTCCAGCAAGGCGTTCCTGGCTCGCACTTCGCCCGCCGTGAAGACGAGGATGGTGGTCGGCGGCAGGCCGTCTTCCTGGAGCGACTTCAGCAGGCCCGCGAACGCCCCAATCGGCCTTGGCTGGAAGGCGGGCGGGCGCGGGTCGAAGCGGTCGATCAACCGCTCGACGAGGATGAGCCGGCTCGGGGCCAGGAAGGGCGGCGTGTTTGCCGGGCCGAGGATCTCCTCCGGCTTGGCATCCCGCCCCTCGATCGCCAGGAAGTTCGTGGTGAGCATCCCGCTGCCGCCGTCGGCCTCAGCCTTCAGCTCTTCCAGCCGGCGATGGATGGCGAGTTCGTCGGCCCCACGCAGAATCACGATCACCCGCCAAGTGTGGCCCGGGCGGCGGGAACGGGGAACCGCCCGGGCGGCTGCCCGCTACAGCTTGGCGAGCTGCGGGATCACGTCCCTTGCCATGTATTCGAACGGCCGGATGGTGTCGGCGCCCATGAGCATGCCGATCGCCGTGTCAGCGCCCGCCTCAGCGTAGCTGCCGAGCCGTTCGATCTCGGCGCCAACGTTCGCGCCATCCTTGCCAGGATCGACGCGCGTGATCACCGTCTTCTCGATCTCGTTGTAGTCCCGACCGATAGCCTCGCAGTGCTGTTTGAGGACGGCGAGCTTGTCGCGGATGAACTCCGGACTCTGGGCCGAGATGTTGCAGGCGTCCGCATACTTCGCGACCAGCCGCAGGGTCTTCTTTTCGCCCCCACCGCCGATCAGGATGCGTGGGCGGGGCCGGCTCAGCGGCGCCGGGACGTTCAGCGTCTCGGCGAGCTGGTAGTGCTTGCCCTCGAAGGCGCCGTAGTTTTCGCCCCACATCTGGTTTGCGATCTGGAGCGCCTCCTCCAGCCGCTCGAGCCGTTCCCTGATCGGTGGAAACGGGACACCAAGGCCGGCGTGCTCGCGGTCGAACCAGGCGGCCCCAATGCCGAGCCAGGCGCGCCCCCCGGAGAGCACGTCCAGGGTCGTCACCTGCTTCACGAGGATGCCCGGGTGGCGGTAGGTGACGCCCGTGACCATCGTCCCCAGGGTGACCTTTTTCGTGTGGGCGGCGATGAAGCCGAGGGTGGTGTAGGCCTCGAGCATATCCATCTCGGCGGGCCCGACCATCGCGATCTGGAAGAAGTGGTCCATCACCCAGACCGAGTCGTAGCCGGCGTCTTCCGCCGTTCGCGCCATGGCCGCGAGGGTTGGTCCGAGTTGGGCGGGTCCGCCCGGGAAGGTGAACATGGGGATCTGGAGTCCGAGTTTCATAGTCCCGACAGCTTGCCCAATCCCGTGGCCTACCGCCAGCCGACCGGATGTCCGATCGGGAGTCTGCTGAGCGCGGCCGGGAGGCCGCTCAACAGCTTCGGGACGCCCGTGCGCGGACAGGACAGGTGCATGTATGGCGGCTCCCCCCGTATCGTGCCCCTGATGCAGATCGAAGACCGGCTGGCCGCGCGCACCCGCGGCATGGAAGCGAGCGCCATTCGCGAAATCCTCAAGGTTGCCTCCTCGCCCGGCGTCGTCTCGCTTGCTGGCGGGCTGCCGGCGGCGGAGAGCTTCCCCCTCGACCTGATGGAGGAGCTCACCCATTCCGTGCTCGCCCGCTACGGCGCCCGTGCCCTCCAGTACGATGCCAGCGAGGGCTTCGGACCGTTGCGCGAGGCACTGGTCCCCCACCTGCGCGCCCGGGGCGTCGAGACAACGCCCGATGGTGTGGTCGTCTTCAGCGGCTCCCAGGGCGTCCTCGACGCCGTCGGCAAGGTGCTCATCTCGCCCGGTGATGTCGTCGCCGTCGAAGCGCCCACCTACCTCGGCGCCCTCCAGGCGTTCAATCCGTATGGGCCGGTCTACGCCGAGGTCGAGACGGACGAGGAGGGGCTCATCCCCGCCTCGCTCGAGGCTGTCCTGGCGGCCCGACCCGTGAAGCTGCTCTACCTGGTCCCCACCTTCCAGAACCCGACCGGCCGCACCCTGCCGCCAGGCCGCCGCCGCCAGGTGGCCGAGCTGCTGCGGCGCTACGACGTCATGCTCCTCGAGGACGACCCCTACAGCGACCTGCGCTACAGCGGCGCGCCGGTCCCGCCGATCAAGTCTCTGGCGCCGGAGCAGGTGGTCTACGTCAGCACCCTCTCCAAGACGTTCGCGCCGGGGCTGCGTCTCGGCTTCTGCGTCGCCCCGGCGGGCCTCGACCGCTGGCTGATCGTGGCCCGCCAGGGGGTCGATCTGCACACGAGCACGTTCACCCAGGCCCTCGCGGCGGAGTACGTGGGCGGCGGCTACCTCGAACGCCACCTGCCGAAGATCATCGGCCTCTACGGGCCGCGCCAGCGGGCGATGCTCGCCGCCCTCGAACGGCACATGCCCCGCGGCTTCCGGTGGACGCAACCCGAAGGCGGGATGTTCGTCTGGGTGGAAGGGCCGGAGGGCCTCGACACGGAGCGGCTCTACGCGCGCACGCTCGCCCGCGGCGTCGCGTTCGTGCCGGGCAAGTTCTTCTACGCGGATGGGGAGGCCGGGAAGGCGACGCTGCGGATGAACTTCACGGCTGCGGACCCGGAGACTATCGACCAGGCGGTGGCCACGATCGCTGACGCCATCGGCGAGGAGCTGAGTACGGCGGTGAAGTAAGGGAGTCCGGGCAGGGCCGGTCGCTCAGGCGCGATGGCCACGGTGGCGCGCGTGGGCGTGGATCCAGGCTTCGCGGCCACCCATCGCCAGCGAAGCGGCCACGGCCAGGAGCGCCGCGACCGTCACCAGGCCCAGTCCCCAGCCCGGGTCGGCCTCGGTCGTGGCGGGCTCTATGATTCCGCCGCCGGTCAGCCAGTTGTAGAGGCCGATGCTGGCGACAGCGGCGAGTGCGGCCGCGGCCCCTGCGGCGAGCCAGTGCGATGGCCGCTTCAGGTTCGCCAGCGCGAGGAGCAGCGCGAAGCCGCCGAGGGCGAGGGTAATCTCGCCATCGCCATCCATACCCGTCGGCCCTGAGAGGATCCCAGGCAGCCACGGGCCCGGCGAACCGAGCAGGACGAGCCCGGCGGCGACGGCGAAGACGACGGCGAGGATGGGTTGATCTTTCAGGAGGGCGCCCCTCGAGCCAGGTGGCTATATCCACCGTACCGCATCGGCGTGCCCAACGCCGTTAATTTCCTGTCAAACGGCGGTCTGGATCGCAGCGCCCTGCGGCCAGGGTTTGTGGCGGAGAGGGTGGGATTCGAACCCACGGCGGACTTGCGCCCGCATACGCTTTCCAGGCGTACCTGATCGGCCACTCCAGCACCTCTCCGCGCGGGGCCAGCACTCATCGTAGCAAGGAGTGGGGATGCGGGCGCGCGGCCCTGCTCAGCGGCGGCGGCGCTTCGCTTCGCCAGCGGCGGCCCGGCGGCCCCGGGTCTTCTTATCGAAGCGCTGCCAGCCCTCGTCGTAGGCCGCCGCCGCCCCTCGCCTGCCCTCGTCGAGCATGTCGTGGGCGGTGTCGCGGAGGCCGAAGGCGATCGCCCGGGCCCAGCCGAGGACGCCGTGCTCCTCGTCATCGGCGGGCCCCGCCGGGGCGGCGTGGGGAACGGTGGGTGGGGCCGCATCGGGTAGCGGCGCGGCGCGGTCCAGGGGACCCTGGGCTGGCGTTGTCATTTCGGCCAGCCCCGCTTCTTCTTCTTCCGGCCCCTCACGCGGTCGGGCAGGAAGCGCAACGCCCCCACGCCGGTGCGGACGCCTTTGACCACGGAGTACATGCGGATGAGCGGCGAGACGATGGTTTCGCCCGCGAACTCGGTGGTGCCGCGGACGTTATCGAGCGATTCCTTCAATGAGTCAACGGCCGGCCCGACGTTCTGCTTGAGCAGCGTCCGCACCTGCAGGGCGAGGAAGACGAGGACGGCCAGGAGCGCACACAGGAGCACCCCGGCGAAGAACCAGAAGAAGGCGAAGAGGACGATGACGATGTCCCGCCAGGTCGCCCAAGTGCTCGGTGGCGCCCAGGAGTTGGGGACCGCACCGTCGGGCACGAAGTGCCCGTCGAAGTACGAGGCTATCGCGGCAACCGCAAGCCAGGTGAGAAACAGGACGACGGCCCCGCCGACGAAGACGCCAAATCCTCGCATTCACACTCCCGTACGAGCGATTGATACTAGTGTGGCATGCAGCCCTGAGCAACCAGATTGGAATTCTCGGAGCGGCCGAGGTTATGATGAGCCCCGGTAAAGCGGGCGGCCGTACTCGGGCACCTATCAGGGTATACCCTCATCACGTTGCGGCCGGTGAAAGAGAATAATGGCCTCCACATGGCCCGAACGGATGACCCCTCAGCCACCAGCGCGCCCCACCAACGGACCTATTCTGTCAACGGACACGGCTGCGCGCCGTCCAGCGACGACGGAGGGCGGGGTCACGTGGCGGCGATGATCCTGGTTGTCGATGACGATGAAGCCGTGCGCACGATGCTCGCGCGCCTGCTGCGCACGCAGGGCTACACCGTGGTCCAGGCGTCCAGTGCCAGCGACGCACTGTCCTACGTGGAGATACAACAGCCTGACCTCGTGATCAGCGATATCGTCATGCCGGGTGAATCCGGGATCGAGCTGCGCCGTACCCTCGCCCGGAGTTGGCCGGCGCTGCCCGTCATCCTGATGAGCGGCTACAGCGCGGAGGGCCCGGCTGAGTTCGCGGCCCGGACGCCCCTCACCGCGTTCGTCCAGAAGCCATTCGCTGCCGACGGGCTCCTCGCCCTCGTGCGCGAGACGCTCGCCCTCAGCCAGGGGGCAGGCTAACTACTTCGCCGCCGAGAGGGCGAGCGCGTCGATCGCGGCCGCCATCAGGCGCTGATCGAAGACCCGCCCGATGAGTTCGTCCAGGTAGCGGAGGTTGAAGGCCGGCCCCGCCTCAACGCCCGCGGCGGCCGCCAGCAGGGTGACGTAGCTTGTGGCGAGGGGCTCTTCCGGCGACCGTTCGTCGATCCCGGCGTAGGCGTTTGCCACGAAGTCGGTGAACGAACGGAAGGGGGCGCTGGTGCCCGGCAGCGCCTGCCGCACGCCCACGCTGGGGAGCAGGCCGGCCGACTCCGGCAACGCCCGCCCGCTGTTCAGCAGGGCGATGGCGTCGATGTTGTACTCGCGCGCCAGCCGCGTGCCGTCCCTGGCCAACGCCGGGTTCGTCGCGAGGAAGGAGAGGTAGAGCAGCGTATCGAAGCTCGTCGCCACCACCTCCTCGGTGAGGCTCGCGGCCTCGTCACAATGGATGGCTTCGTGGGCGAGGATCGCGCTCAGGCGTTCCAGGGGCTCGCCCTCGATCAGCGGGTTCACCGAGATCACGCGGCGGCCGTCGGGAAGGTGGGTGACGCGCGCGAACAGCTCCGGGAACTCGGGCGGCACCTGGAAGAGGATCGCGGCCACGGGCTGACCGGTGCAGTTCTGGTTCGTGAACAACGACGCCAGGGCAGGCTCGGCGAACGTCCCGGTCAGGGCCGCCAGGGCCGCCCGCAGCCTGGGGCTGGGGACCAGCTCCGCCGGGATGATGGTGTCGTACCGCCCGAGCGCGGCCAGGAGCACTTCGTCCGGCGCACGCCGGCGCTCCAGGACCTTTCCCAGCGTGTCGCGGATGGCGTCAGGGTCGCGGTCGGCAGCGGTCACCGGTGGGTCCCCTTCGCCCTCGATGATCGCCGGGTCCGTCACCGACAGCTCGGTTGAGGCGAGGAGCGCGGCGACGGGGTCGAGGCCGCTGCCCACGGTGGCCGTCAACTCACCCTCGTCCCCCTTGCGGAACGCCTTCTTCGCGACCCGCAAGGTCGCGCCGGTGGGCACCAGGCGATCGACCGTGAGGATGACGGCCCGCTCGTCGGCCGGCGACTGTTCCGCCCGCGTGACGAGCACCCGGGTCGTCTTTCCTTCGCCAGCCAGCAGGTCGGGGACCGAGAACTCGAAGAACGAGGCGAGCGCGAGGTCGCTCTTCACCAGGCGATACGACGCGTCGAAGCGGACGGTGACTGTCGATGAGAGGAGTGCGGCGCCGTCCTCAACGTCCCGTACGGAATCCACCGCCGCGATGCCCGGTGGGGGCGGGGGCGGGGCGCCACCGCCGCAGGCCGCCCAGGCGACGGTCGAGGCGGCCAGCAGGCTGAGCCCGAGGACCTTCACAGCGCCCTCCTGGTCAGCGGCCCTTGTATTCGGGCTTGCGCTTCTCGGCGAAGGCTCGCGGGCCCTCCTTCGCGTCTTCGGTGGCCATCAGGCGGGCGAGGAGGACGTCTTCGTA
>JBJXGC010000325.1:0-2784 GCA_046154545.1 Dehalococcoidia bacterium
GGCCGTCGAGATCCGCTCACCCGGGCAGACGATCGAGTCGCAACGTGAACGCTGCCGCTTCTACCTCACTCACGGCGCCGAGGAGGCGTGGCTCGTCATCCCCGAAACGCGCACCATCGAAGTCTTCGACGGGGAGCGCGATGGCACGGCCTATACGTCTGGGACGGTGCCGTCGTCGTCGTTGGCGGGCTTCGTGGTCGAGGTTGAAGCCCTGTTCGAGGGCCTCGGTTCCGAGTACGCCTGAGTTCTCTTCTCCCTTTCGTCATCTTCGCGAAACGCGGCGGAAACGTGGCGGGGGCACGATCGGCGCGGACGGAGATCAGACATGACCGCTTACCGCTCGATCCGTATCAGGATGACCGACCGGCCCGGGGCCCTCTCCGCTGTTGGCGCCGCGCTCGCTGCCCATCGCGTCGATATCGTCCGGCTCGACGTCGTGTCGCATGAAGACGGGACGGTCGTGGACGACCTCTTCCTCTCGGCCGAAGACGACGCCTCGCTTGACCGGGCGACGGCCAGCTTCTTCGGCGACGTGGACGTGCGTCCGCTTCGTGGCTTCGCCAGCGACCCCGTCACCGGCATGGCCACGGCGCTCGGGGCTGTCGCGTCCGCGGCGACGGTGAGTGACGCGCTTGCGGCGGTTGCCGCCGGCGTCCAGCTCTTCCTCCCTTCGGACCTCGTGGCCGTCCTCCGGGGCCGGGACGGTGGCGGCTACGACATCCTCGTGGGGCCAGCCGGGCTGCCGACCATCGGCGCGAGCGACCCGTTCGTCTTTCGCGGCCTTTCCCAGTCGGCCGAGATGAGCACAGGCGAGCCGTGGGCGCCACCTGAGTTCACGGGCGCCTTTCCGGGAGCGCGCGTCGCCGCGGCGCCCTGCGGGCCGGTGGGGCTCCTCCTCGTCGCCCGGGAGGAGGGTCTGACGTTCTATCGCGGGGAACTCCAGCGCCTCGCCGCCTACGCCACAGCTGCCGCCTGCATCGCCGGGAGCAAAGACGGCGCCCTCTGGTCGCCGTTCGGCGAACTCGTCGCGGCCAACTAACGGCTCAGCCGGCCTTGCGGACGACCGCCTCGACGACGCGGGCGCAGTCCAACATCTCCGGCACGACCAGGTACTCGTCCTTCGTGTGCTGGTTGTAGCCGCCGCGACCGATGACGATGCTGGCGATCCCGTGGCCGCGGAAGACGTTGCCGTCAGTCCCACCACCGACGGGATGCGGGTCCGGTTCCATCCCCAGGTCGCGGAGCACGCCGAACACCAGGTCGGCGGCCGGGTCACCGGGGGCGAGCTTGTAGCCGGGATAGCCGAGGTGGAAGGTGCTCGTCACTCGTGCCCCGGGATGGCGGAATTGGACCTCGGCCAGGTGTGACTTCGCGCCCGAGACCAGGGTCTCCACCTTCTCGAACTCCATGCTCCGCATCTCGCCCTCGATGACGCACTCCTCGGGCACGGCGTTGCGGACGAGCCCGCCGCGGATGGTGCCCACGTTGCCGGTGGTCTCGAAGTCGATCCGGCCCTGAGGCAGGCCGAGGACGGCTTCGGCCGCGATGGTGATGGCCGGGATGCCCTTCTCGGGCTCGACCCCGGCGTGGGCGGCCTTGCCATGCACTTCCACGGAGTAAACATAATGATACGGGGCCTGGCCCTGGATCGATGAGGGCGGGCCGCCGCTGTCTATCACGATCGCCACCCTCGAGCGCAGACGGCTGTAGTCCATGGCCTGGGCGCCAACCAGCCCGACCTCTTCGCCGCGGCTGATCGCGACCTCTATCGGCCGTGTGGCGGCCCCATCTTCGATCGCCGACTGAATGACTTCGAGGATGACCGCGCAGCCGGCCTTGTTGTCGGCCCCGAGGATGGTCGTCCCGTCGGTCCGGATCGTGTCCGGTCCATCCCAGATCGGTTTGATGCCACGCCCGGGTTCGACCGTATCCATGTGCGCCGAAAGGAGAATTGGTTCGCCCGTGCCGTCTCGCCAGGCGAGGACGTTGCCGGCTGAGTCCTGCACGCACTCCAGGCCGAGCGCCTCGAACCTCCGCTCGAGTTCGATTGCGACCTCGTCTTCGAAGCCGGAGGGTGAGTCGATGGCGATGAGGTCGAGCAGCGTCGCCACGATCCGGTCACGGGTAATCACAGGGCCCCCTCATGCTTCGTACAGCTTCAGGCCGACGATGCCGGCGAGGACGAGGACGACGGAAACCATGCGGCCGACGGAGCTTGGTTCTTCCAACGCGATGATGCCGACGAGGACCGTCCCGGCCGCGCCCAGGCCCGTCCAGACAGCGTAGGCGGTGCCGACCGGCAGCGTCTTCAGCGCCAGCGTCAGCATGAGGAAGCTCGCCCCCCCGAAGACCATCGCCAGGACGGTGGGCATGGGCTTCGTAAAGCCGTCCGACTGCTTGAGCATGAGGGCGAAGACAACCTCGACGCAGCCAGCGGCGATGACCAGGAACCATGCCAACGCGGTACTCCTGCTAACGATCGTCTTGGATGCGGCTGTCCCGGTCATCGCTGCCTGCGCTCCAGTGCGCGGAGTATAAGCTGCCGGGCTACCAGCGCGGAACCTTCCGGTGCCCGCGGCCGCGGCCGGCGATGGCGGCCGTATGGTGTCCCTATTCGAGGACGCCCTGGGCCATGAGGTCGGCGATCTCGTCCGCCGAGAGGCCAGCGATCCGCTCGAGGACGTCGAACGTGTGTTCTCCGAGGAGGGGCGCCGGGGCGCCGTGGTGGCCCGGGGTCTTGCTCAGCCGCGCGGCCGGGCCATCGTAGGCGGAGCGGCCCGTCTC
>JBJXGC010000327.1:0-39604 GCA_046154545.1 Dehalococcoidia bacterium
TTCGAACCGCTCGGCTACGGGGCCATCGCCCTGGCGCTGATCATGTCCGTCGTGCTGGCGCTGGACCCGGTGCTGCGGCGGCAGGCGCGTGCCACGGGACGCCCAGCCCCGGCGGTGCTCGAACCTCAGACCAAGCGAGCCATCGAGGAGTTCTTCGCGGCGGCTGAGCGCCGGGGCCGGAACGCTTCCGGGGCCGACGACCAGGCGGACCGCCCTTCCTCCTGACTATGCGCCGGCGATCTGGGCCACGCCCTCAGGGTCGGGCCCAGATGTGAAAGTCTCGCGCGAGGTATGGGCCCTCGTACCAGGCGTCCTTGGTGAACCGGACGCTCACACTTCGTGTGCCCTCGGGGATGGGCGTCCAGTAGCTGGAGAAGTGCTCCGGGTGGTCGCCGTTGGCGCTGGCCCACTGTTTCTCGGCCGCCTGAAAGGGGCCTCCATCGAAGCTCAATTCAACTGTGCCGATAGCCGCGAACCGGAGTGTCGCGTTGGCCGGCGCCGGGCTGGCGAAGGTGATGGGCTCGCGGGGGCCTTCCGTGTAGCGCTGGTTCGCGGGAATAATCACGAACGGGATGGCGGGGGCCAGGGCGATGTTGTCCCAGTGCCAGGTAGCGGGGACGCCAGCGCCGTCCTTAGCCGGGTTGTAGGAATGGTGCCCGAATTGGACGACGCCCTGGGCCCAGGCCAGGGCCGGGATCTCTTCGTCAAAAAAGACGACCGCGGAGCCCGTTGGGCTTGCCTGGCGTTCGAGGCGGACGTGGGTGCGGCTCAACGTGAGCTTAAACGGCTGGCGGGTGGCCGCTTCATTCGTGCCCGCCTTGATCCCCTGGCCTGACGATGGAGTGCCGAACCGGTCGCCATACCCGGTGCCCGCGCCATCCGTATAGACCGTCAGCACCGGCGTGCCTTCGGCCGGCTGGATGCTAATGTGGACGGCGTTCCGGGGCGCACCGGCAAGATCGACCTCGCCCTCGTCGAAGGGCAGAGCGACGTTGTCGGCATACGGCGAAATCCAGATGTCCCACCAATCGCGGGTGCTCATGCGCTCGGTCGAGATGTCGAAACTGACCGTGGCGGCGCGGTCCGAGAAATCGAGGAGTTGGCCCGGGGTCAGCATGATCTCGCCGTAGCCGCTGGCCCGGAGCGCGGTCATAAGGTGGTCGCGGCACTGAAAGACGGCGCCTTCGTAGGTGTGGTTCTCGTGAGCGGCCGGGGGGCCTACGCAGTCGCTGCCGTGCTGGGCCTCCATCGGTTCCAGTTCTGTCCAGGTGCCGGTGTCTCGGCTATGGACCTGCAGGTCCCAGCCGGTCAACCCACAGAGCCCAAGCGGCGCGGGAGGGGCGCCGTCGAAGGTGGCGATGAAGGCCCCGGCGTTGGTTGTCCCACCCGCGATGCGTTCGCACTGCCGGGCCGGCCGGGCCGGTTCCGGGGTGTCGGCCCCGCTTACCGCCGGTTTGGCGGTGTCGCCGGCACGGTCGGCGCGGGCTGTCGAAGCGGCCGGGGAGCCGGGTTCGTTCGCGCCATCGTATGCGACGAATGAGACGACGGAGATGCCGAGCACACCGATGCCGGCGATCAAGAGTCTGCTGGTTGCGTCGAGCATGCTGAGTCGTCCTTTCCTGGCTGGTGGGCGGCCTTCGCCGCCTGGGCGGGGTCAGACGGCAGGTGCGAGAGCTGGCGCCCCGGAGGCACGCAACTGGCGTGCGGCGTGGGCATACTCCAGTTCGTAGGCGAAGCTGAGTGCGCGGGTCGAGAGCCGAGCGGCGCGAAGCCGCCAGAGCCCGGCGGCGGCGGCTACGGCCATGCGGGAGACGGCCGGCCCGGCATGAAGGCGGGTGGCGGCGGACCCCGCGACGCGCGAAAGCGGGTTACGATGGGCGCGCTCGCCAGCAAGCTGGTCGAGCCAGGCGAGGGACGGGTAGAGGTCGTCGATCGCGCGGTCGAAGCGGGCGTATTCACGGGGGATCTTGAGCCAACTGGCGAGACTGCGACGGGAGTAATGCCAGCCGATAGCGCCGGGGTCGAAAGCGAACCGGCAGCCCACCCGCTCAAGGCGGATCCCGAGTTCGATGTCTTCGGCACGGGTAAACCGGACGTCAAAGCCGCCAGCCCGCTCGAAGTCGAGACGTCCGAGGGCGGTGTTCCCGGTGAAGAGCTGGCGAAAGGTTGGTGCGTAGAAACCCAGTTCCATCTTTCGGTACTCGGCGGCAAGGGTCTGGGCCTCCCAGAAGTTCCACGGGGTCGGCTCCCAATCGTGGGGAGCCAGGAGCGGCCCGATGCTGACGACGTGGTTGCTACCGTCACCGAGCTGGACAAGATGCCGTTCGAGCAGCCGCTCTTCCGCGTCCACGTCGTCATCGACAAAGCAGATGAAGTCGGCGCTGCTCAGGCTCACGCCCAGGTTGCGGGCGAAGGCGGGCCCCGAATTGCGGGGGGTGCGGACGACGCGGACGTTCGCTAGTCCCGGCCGGCGGCCGTCGACGAAGGCTTCGACGGCGGGCTCGCTCCCGTCATCGACGACGATGATGCCGGACGGTGGATGCGACTGCCTGGCCAGCGCATCGAGAGAACGGAGGAGGCGTTCGTGCCGATTGTGAGTGGCGATGATGACGTCGATCGTCGTCACGACACGAAGCCCTGGTGCCGAACGGGGAGCGGGTGCAACGAGAGCGTCCTCATTCGTCGATAGCCTTCTTGTGCAGGGATTCGGCAGCCTTGAGGGAGAGAGCGACCGCCATAAGCACGGCGAGCAGGCCGCAGCTTCGCGTACTGACGAAGGCGAGATCGACCTTGCCATAGGCGAGGTAGCAGGCCAAACCGGCGGCCGTGATCATCGGCACGACGGGGAGAACAGGTGCGCGGGCGAAGCCGCGCATGTTCAGGAAACACTGGCGAAGGGCGAGGACCCAGAGGGTCAGGAAGGCACTAATGCCGACGATCCCCATCTTCAACCAGAGCCAGAGGATATTCTGGTGGGGCGTATAGTTCTGTAGTGGCCAGAAACTGGTGAGGTCCGGGAGTGGATAGAACGAGACGAACGGACGGCCAAAGCCAACGCCGAAGATTTCGCCAAGGTAGAGCGTCTGTTCGACGTTAAACCGCTCATTCACGCGGTACTGGTCGGAGCTGTCGTCCCTTGCGTCCGGATCGATCTGGGACCGGACAGCACGGGCCGGCTGCGCGGCGGCTCCATACGTCTTGTTCCAATAGGCCCCCAGGTAGAGGGCGCCGAGGACAAAGAGGGGGAGTGAGGCCATGAGTACGAGGGCGGGCTTCCGGGGCAGCAGGAAGGCGAAGGTGAAGAGCATCCCTACGATGAGGACGAGTGTGCCGGCGCGGCGGCCGGTGGCGAGCAGGGCAAAGAGCACGATGAGGTTGTGGAGGAGGAAGAGCCAGCGGCGGCGGGGCTTCTGCGTCCGAATCATGAGCAGGCAGCCGGCCACGAACGCCAATCCGAGAAACACCGCATCTTCGTGGGCGAACGCTGCCTCGACCGGGACCGGAGAATTGCCATCCTTGATATAGACCTGGTAGCGGACGGTGACGATGAGGGCGAGCGTGGTGCTCGCGAGCATGGCGACGCGGGCAACAGTCCAGCCGTCCACTCCCATCATCTTGCGGGCGATGATGAAGGCGAGAGATGAATAGATGAGGCCGCGCATTTCGTGGTAGGCGAGGGTTGAATCTCCGCCCTGGCTCAGCCCATAGGCGAGGCCGGCGGCCATGACGATGGGGATTGCCCAGACGAGCATCGGCAACGGTTGGAGACCCTGGGCTGTGTTCTTCCGGAACGCGAAGGAGATGGCGGTAAACGTCAGGAAGAGCTCGAAGGGGGAGATGGTGACCGGGAAGATCCCTTCCAGGGCCGGCGCCATTTCGAAGAGCGCGACGCTGATCGGCTTCGTCTGGTCGATGGCGGCTGGCTCGAAGGCCAGGCCGAGAAACAGGAGCAAGAGC
This sequence comes from Dehalococcoidia bacterium, assembly GCA_046154545.1. GTDB lineage: Bacteria > Chloroflexota > Dehalococcoidia > Tepidiformales > Tepidiformaceae > JBJXGC01. The sequence goes on from JBJXGC010000327.1 coordinate 3,958, forward strand.
GCGGACTTGCGGGGAGCGAAGATCGCGAGGCCGAGAAGGGCGGCGTACAGGGGCACGAGCAACGCCCAGAAGCCGAGTACGGCCACCAGCACGGCGGCGCTGGCGCCGAGCGCGGCGAAGGCTCCGCCAGTCAGGGCCCACCACGGCAAGGCGATGCCCGGGCGGCGGTGGCGGCGGAGGGCAGCTGCTGAAGACGTCATCCCAGCTCGCCCATGCGAAGGAGCATGACTGCCGAGATGGCGACGAGGCCGAAGATCACGATGGAGTCATTCGGCACGAAGCGCCGTGCTGCCTTGCGGCTGAAGATCCATGCAAACAGCACCAGGAGCCAGAGGAACAGCATCGCTGACGCCCCTACTGTCGCATTTCGAGGATGCGTTCCACCCAGGCGGGGACACTCGATCTGCGGCGGTTCACGACGACGCCCAGGATGCGGGCATCCTTGAGGAGGTGGAGCGTGCGCTCGAGGTCCTGGCGGTTGGTGCGGCCGTGGCGGACGACGACGATGACACCGTCGCAACGCTGCGCAAGCGCGGGCGTCGTCATCGACCGGAGGGCAGCCGGGAGGTCGAGGATGACATAGCGGTTTGAGCGCTTGAGCTGGCCGATAACGTCGGCAAGCCGGTCAGACCGGGCAGCCCGGTTGGGCTCGAGGGTGTGGCCGCCGGCGGGGATGACGCGCATGGTCGCGCTCACGGGATAGAACACGTCGTTCAGCCGCGATGAGCCGTTGAGGAGCTCGGCGAAGCCCGATTGGCCTTCGAGGCCGTACTCCTTATCGACGGAGTGGGTCGCGAAGTCGGCGTCGATGAGCGTCGCCCTGGCGCCGAAGTCTCGTGAGAGCGAGGACGCCAGGGCGATGGCGATGGTCGTCTTCCCATCGCCGTAGCCGGGGCTTGTGACGCCGATGGCGAGCGGGGCGGGCCGGCCCATGGTGGCGAATTCGTCCTGATCGCCTTCCTCCACGCCCACACCAAAGCCGCCATCGAGTTCGGCCATCACATGAATCTCGCGCAGCGCTTCCTGCAGCTTGCCGCGGGTCCGTTCGTCGATCGCGTTCATGAGGCGGTACCGTCCTGGGCGGGCATGGTGCTGATGGACGCCGCTACGGCGCGGGCGTAATCGGAACGGCGGGCGCGGGTGAGCCAGGCGATGGGATTGAGCTTACCCAGGAAGCCACGGCTGCCGTTCAACTCTGGGACGTAGGCCAGGAGTTGCACGGGGAGGCCGACCAGATCCTCCGAGGAGCGGATGGAGTGGTCGCTGCGGAAGACGAGGTAGAGATAGCAGGCGGCAAGGGCGAGCCCGAACCCCAGTCCGACGACCGGATAGCCGAGGCGCTTGGTGATGGACACGGGCACCGGCGCGAGGGGTAGCCGTGCCTCATCCTGGACGGTGAAGGCCGCTTCAACGCCCTGATTGGCGGTGAGGAGCGTGCGCTGGGCCGTTTGCAGGTCGGTATTCAACCCATCCACGATCTGCGTCTGAGAGGCGACGGAGTCGAGCAGGCGCGGGTAGGTGAGGTCCGTCTTGCTGTCGGGCGCGGTTGGATGGGTGGCGAGGTAGCCCGACAGGTCGGCGCGGCGGATATCGAGTTCATCCTTCGCCAACGCGAGCTGCGCCGTGAAGTAGGTGATGGCGATTTCCGTTTGGCGCTGCGACTCCGCCACGGCACGGGTCAGGTACTCCTGCGTGACGGCGGTCACCAGACGCTGGGCGATCTCGGGCGACGGCGTGGTCGCCTGGATGGAGATCAGGCTGACGCCAATGGCGCTGACCGACACGTGCTTGGCGACGAGAAGCTCCGATTCAGCTCCAAGGCCAGCGTTCGCGGCGACGGTCTGGCGGAACGATCGTGTGCTCAGCAGGTCGTACATCACCTGCGTCTGGGCCTGGGCGGCGGTGATGTACGGATTCGACGCTCGGCCGAGGGTGCCGCCGTCGATCGAATCGGGGCGAGCCACCCAGACGGTGGAGGTCGACTGATACTCGGGCTCTTTGCGAGTGAGCATGACGACGAGGATTGGGGCGAGGACGACCGGGAGGGCGACCACCCACCAGCGGCGGAAGACTGCCTCAACCAGCTTGCGTGGAATCAACTGTGCCTCCTCGGCCGGCCCGGCCGCGCCACGGTTTGTTACCGAATCGTAACGAGATTGGGTGGAGACAACGTTGAGGAGCCGCCGGTTGGGGACCCTTCGCTGTCATACATCGTGATCATCGTCCGCTCTCTTTACGGAGTTGAGCCCACCGGCGCCAACCGCTCCGCCCGGAAGTAGGCGATCGTCCGTTCGAGCCCATCGCGGAGTCCGACTGTTGGCGCCCAGCCAAGGCACTCGCGGGCGTGCGAGATGTCCGGCCGGCGGCGTTGGGGGTCGTCGCCGACCGGCCCATCCACGTACGTGAGTTCGGAGGGGCTGGCGGCCAGCTCGCGGATGAGGACGGCGAACTCGGTGATGGTGTGTTCCTCGGGGTTCCCGAGGTTGAAGACGTCGCCGGTGGTCCCGGGCGTCTCGATGGCGGCCTGGAGGCCCGCTACGAGGTCCGAGACGTAGCAGAGTGAACGCGTCTGGAAGCCGTCGCCATAGATCGTAAGCGGGCGCCCGGCGATGGCCTGGGTGATGAGGTTGGGGACGACGCGGCCGTCCTCGGGGTCAGAATTGGGGCCGTAGGTGTTGAAGATCCTGACGATCCGTGCATCGACAGAGCGGGCGTTGATGTAGGCCATGGTGAGCGCCTCGCCGTACCGCTTGGCTTCGTCGTACATGGAACGCGGGCCGATGGAGCTGACGTTGCCGCGGTACGACTCCCGCTGGGGATGCTCGAGGGGGTCGCCGTAGACTTCGGACGTGCTGGCGACGACGTAGCGTGCGCGCCAGGCGGCGGCGAGCTCCAGCAGACGGCGGCCGCCTTCGGCGTTCGTGCGCAGGGTCTCGATGGGGTGACGCTGATAGCCGGGGGGGCTTGCCGGGCTGGCGAGGTTGTAAATGCGGTCGCAGCGGGGCAGGTCCGGGAAGGCCTCAACGATATCGTGCTCGACGAAGGTGAAGCGTGGGCTCTCGTGAAGGCTGTCGATGTTCACGAGCCGGCCAGTGGCGAGGTTGTCGAGGCAGACAACTTCGTGCCCAGCCTCAAGCAGGTTGGAGCAGAGGTTAGAGCCGATGAAACCGGCGCCGCCGGCGACGAGGATTTTCATATACCTTCCTTCGTCATCTGAGGAGGCGCCGCGTAGACCCCGAAGGGGCAGATTAATGCGCCTCTAGTATGAGCCATGACCGAAGAGCACGGTCGGGATCGTCTTGGCGAGGATCCGGAGATCGTGCCAAAAGGTGATGTTGCTGGCGTAGCGGACGTCAAGTTCGACCATATCCGCGAAGTTATGTTGCCCACGTAACGTTACCTGCCACAATCCTGTGATGCCCGGTACGGCCGCGAGACGCTCAAGATCGCCGTCTTCGTAGCGAAGCACCTCGGACACCGTTGGGGGCCGGGGGCCGACGAGGCTCATATCGCCGCGAAGGATGTTCCAGAGTTGAGGCAGCTCATCGAGGCTTGTGCGGCGAAGCAGCCGTCCGACGCGGGTGCGGCGGGGGTCGTCCTTCATCTTGAAGATAAAGCCGGAAGCTTCGTTCTGGGCCATCAGGCCGGGGAGAAGGCGGTCGGCGCCGCGATGCATGGAACGGAACTTCCAGCAACGAAAGAGCTCGCCACCGCGGCCAACGCGAACCTGACGGAAGATTGGCCCGCCGCGGCTATCGACCATGATGGCGATTGCGATCGCGAGCAAGACGGGCGAGAGGATAACGACGAGTACCGACGCACCAGCAACATCGATAGCGCGCTTCCAGGCGGGCATTGGCACGGTCTTGATGGCTGAAGCACGGTCGTCAACGTGACGCTCCCGAGCCTGCGGCCGCCTGGCGATTACGGACTGGGCCATTGTTTCCTCCACTTCAACCTGAACGCGTCGTTCCAACTCCACGGTGCCCAGCAACGGGGTATCGCCGTTAGTGCTCGCCGGACCCTGTCGTCCCAGCTCGCACCAGCGTTGATACTTAGCCTGCCAGCCCCAAGTTGATCCTCTGTTGAGGTTCAGTGGAGGCCGGGTGCATGCTCCCGTTCGGGCATTACCGGCCAGCCAGGGCAGCCGCGATCGGGAGGCCAACGTATGATTCGTGGCATGAGAGGCGCCCCCCATGCCGGATTCGGATGACTGAGCCCGCGACTCCGCCCGCGGACGATGACGGGCAGGCGGCGCTTGCGGCGCTGACGGCCCGCGAAGCTGAACTCCTGCGGGAGGCCGGCGAGCGGGTGTTCGCGCTCTCCCGGGACCTCGCCGAAGGCGCGAGGGAGCGGGCCCGGCTGGAGGCGGAGCTCGCGGCGGCGCGAGCGCGGCGGGACGAGGCTGTCGCCGCGGGGGAAGCAGCGCAGCGGAACGTGGCGGCGATCGAGGCCGAAGCCGCCCGGGGGCTCGAGGAGCGGGCCGAGCTACGGCAGCTGATTACCAGCCTCGACGGCCGTCTCCGGCAGGCATTGGCGGCTGCGGCGCCGCCGCCACCGCCGAAGCAACCGCAGGCCTCTCTCCTGGCGGCGGCGTGGGACGCATTGACGCGGAGGCCGCGTGCGCGGCGCAGGCGAGGGGCGAACTCAGACGGACCCCACGACCGCGAACCCTGAGTCGCCGGGTGCGCGGTCAGGCCGCTTTCCGAGGAGCCTCCACGGGGGCCTGGCGCCGCTGGAAGAGGGCCGCATCGAGGCGGTGTTGCATTTCGGCAAGGGACTCGCCGGCGGCGATGCCGGTCCCGTCGCAGCTGGCGCAGCGGCGCAACACGGGGCGGTTGGCGTCACGCGTCAGGCCGCTGCCGCCTTCGCACATCTGGCAGACGTCCGGAGCGAGTGCACGAAGAATCCGTCCGAATCCGAAGGCCATGGCGTTGCTCCTGTGAATCATCGGTTGCCACAACTATCGGCGCCGCCGTGACTCCAGTGAGTGGCAAACGCGGACCAATCGGGTGGACGGGGACGGGGACGGGGTGGGTACGTCAGTCCGCCGGAGAGCTCCCGGGCGCGAGGGCGTACCCAACGCTTGGCCGTGACCGAATCTCGAGAGGGACGCCACCGGCCGCTTCGAGCTTCCGGCGAATGTGGGAGATATGCGTCTTCACCAGCCCCGGAGAGGGCTCATCGAGCGACTGCCAGCCGAAGGAGAGGAGCCGTTCCATCGGCGTCAGGCGCGGCGAGTGTTCGCACAGGCAGAAGAGGAGGCGCAGCTCGAGGTTGGTGAGTTCGAGGGTCGCGCCGTTCTTCTCGGCCCGGCACTCTTCGAGCGCGACGGAGAGGTCGGCCACGCGGATCGGTTCGGAGGCGCTCTGCGACTTCGCGCGGGTTGCGCGCCAGCCCTCGGCCGCGAGGACAAGTTCCACCGGGTTATAGGGTGCCCGGACCACTTCGCGCACGCCTTCGCGGATGAGGCGGGCTGGCAGCGGATCGGAGGGGCGCTCGAGCGTGACGATGACGTCGGCATCGGGATAGGCGCCGATGATCGGGGCCATCCAGCCCGGGGCAGGGGGGTCGTTGGCATCGAGGCTCGCGATAATCACGTTAGGCTCGAAGGGCAGGCGATCGAGCAGGCGGTCGAGGCTCGTCACGCAGAGGGCCTGGTGGCCGCGGCGCTTCGCCACAAAGGAGAGGACATCGCCCAGCACGCGGTCGGCTTCGACGATTGCGAGCTTCATTGGCGCTCCTCTCGCGGGCGAGGCTGACGGTCAGGCGGGTGAGAAGCTGTAGCCAACGCCGTACACCGTCCGGACCATATCGTCACGCCCGCCGACGGCCTTGAGTTTGCGGCGGATAGAGCTTATGTGCCCCTTCAGCAGCACGGGGTCATCGACGTTGTCGTAGCCCCAAACCTGTTGGGTAAGGAAGCCGTAGGAGAGCGGTTGCCCGGGATACCGCACGAGCTGGCCGAGGATCTCGGCCTCGATCGGGGTGCAATCGAGACTGGCACCGTGGTAGAGGGCGATCTGCTTTCCGAAATCCACCTCAAGACCGTGGGCCGCCACCTTTTCGCCCTCACGGTGATGCCCCGCCTGGGGGTCGATACGGACCCTGCGGCCTATCGCCCGTACGCGGGCGATAAGCTCGCCAGGGGAGAACGGTTTGGTGAGGTAGTCGTCGCCGCCGGCATCGAGGCCGGCGATGATGTCGCTCGAGCGGTCGAGCGAGGAGAGGAAGAGGACGGCGATGGTGGGAAGAAGCTCGCGAAGCCGGGCACAGACCTGCAGGCCAGACTCGCTACCGAGCATGACGTCGAGGACGGCGAGGTCAGGGGGACGGTGGGCCGCGAGCTTCAAGGCGGCCGCCTCGTTGTCCACGATCGCCACCTCGTGGTTGTCGCGCTTGAGCGTAAACGAGATGATCTCGGCGTAGTCTTCGTCATCCTCTACGACCAGTACGAACATTGCATCCTCCTAGGCGGGCTCGCCGGCCCGCGCCGCGCGTGCCACGGCGAAGGCCTCTGGGAACCCCTGGGCGCGGGCGGCGGCGAGCACTCGAGCCCGCCCGGACACCTCGAGTTTCATCGAGAGGGAGCGGACGTGCGAGCGGACGGTGTTGCTGGAGATTTCGAGCGCGCGGGCGAGTTCCTCGGTGGAGAGGCCCTCCGCGAGGAGGCGGAGGACGGCGCGCTCGCGGCCGGTCAGCGCCGTCTTTCCGGGATGGGGCGTCCCGTTTGGGTGGCGGAGCAGGCCGGCAGTGCGTTCGGCCATCCAGCGCAGCGTCCGGGACCCGAGGTCGTCGCTGGCTGGTCCGGAGAGGGCCACAAGCGCCTGATGGAACTCGGTTTGGTCGCTCGACAGGGTGACCACGGTGGCCGCGCCGTCAGCGAGCGCCTGCACGGTGTCTGCGTCGGGACCGTCGGCTACCGCCAGGTGGAGCCAGCGGCCCGTTTCGGAAAGGAGCACGCGCAAGCCGTTGCCAGCGTCCGGGTGAGCGGCGACGACCCGGACGGCGACCCCAGGGTGGGCCTCACGGATGAGGGCGGCGATCGACGCGGCAAGGAGCTGCTCGCGCCCGGTGACAACGAACTCAGTCGGCCAGGCCATTTGTTGCTCCTTTCCGCCGGTCAGGGTTATCCGCGGGTGCGGATGCCCCGGGGCGCAGCGATCGGGCACAGCGCCAGGTGGCGGCCCGTCCCAACGCGCTATTATGAGTGGTTTGTTACTGGTTTGTGTTAAGGCGCACCTGACCGCGCCCCGGATGCCCCCAGCCACCGCGTGTCGTTCACGGACGCCAACATACCCATCTGGGAATGGGGTGTCAACAGCGTTAAGCTACGGTTGAGGGTGAGACCTCCGATCTTCCCTTTCAGTTTTCTTTACGCAGCCCACCCGATGACGCCCGCCAGCGGGCGGCGGACCTTTCCTCGCGCGTATCGGACGGGCGGGAGGCCGTCGCGGGCGCGGACCGGTGATGTCCACCATCCTGCCACCGCGCCTCAACTTCTGTCATCTACCGTGCGGCTCATGACGACGTCGCTAGCACCGGCATATGAACAGGCTGCGTCCCCTACGGGCACAGAGAGCCTGATGGCGCTTATCGTGTATCTCCGGCCGGCGCTCCGGGCCCAGCTGCTCCACGCCTGCGCCGACCTTGGCGTATTCGTGGTCGAAGCGCTTCCCGAGAGCCTGTCCGGGCGGCTGTCAGCGGTGGTGCCATACGTCGATTTCGCAGTGGTAGCGAGCGGCGCCCGGGCCGAGGACGTAGAAATCGTCCGCCGCCTGGCGGCGACGCTCGACCTGCCGGTGTTGGCAGTCATGTCACCAGGTACGGACGCGGCGATTTACCGGGAAGCCGGGGCGTTCGACTGCGTCATCGACGGCGCTGGCGACCGCGAGCTCGGAGAAGCGATCTTCGCGATTGCGGCACACGCGCGGCAAGCACGGGCGGCGTCGGCCCATCACTCCTTCACACAAACCGTCTTCGCCGACACCGAATTCCGGCCGAACCCTCCAGAGTTGCGCCGGGGCGGGCTGGTCACCGCGCTTTCGCGGACGGAGCGCGACGTGCTCGAGGTGCTCTCGGGCGCGATCGGATCGGCGGTGCGGTCGGACGAGATCTGCCGGCGGGCGGGCTCCCACGGGGGCGTCCTCTCCGAGGGAAACCTGCGGTGCACGATCCTCCGCATCCGGAAGAAGGCCCAGAGCATTGGGGCCGACCGGACGCTCCTCCGGTCGGTCCGGGCCTACGGATACGTCCTCCGCGCCTGAGGGCGGCCTTCCCCGATTCCCGCGTACGGCTCCGTTGTCAGCACCCATCCACACGGCCCTCCGTGGCCGCACAGCGCTTGCGCGGCGGCGTGACGGGAGTTGGCGCAGCTATCGCCCGGTGGCTGTTCACCGCGCGGGGGATGCAAGGGGAGCGGACGCAGTGTGGGCCGGGCGCCGTACGGAATCCAGCGGCCCAGGAGGGCCGCGGCTACGGGAAGTGAGGGCGCGAACGGCCTTTCAGGCGTCTAGACGCTGGGCGTGGTAGGTTGAGCGTTACCCCAAGAGGTTTAGTGCATGGGCGAACTGGGGTCACGGCTTGTCCGGGTGCGCGAGGCCCGGGGGCTCACCCTTGAGGATGCGGAACGCGACACGCGGATCTCCCGCCGGTATCTCGAAGCGCTGGAAGCGGAGCAGTTCGAGGTCATTCCGGCGCCTGTCTACGCGCGCGGATTTCTGCGTTCCTACTCGCAATACCTCGGACTTGACCCGCAGGAGATGCTGGCGCTCTTCCCGCGGGATGAGGCGGCAGCCTCGGCGAACGGCCGGCCAGGCGCTCAGCCGTCTATCCCGGCGACCAGCGCTTCGCGGCCGACCTGGCGGCGGGAGCCGGCGCGGTCCGAGCCGTTCAGCCGGGAACGCCCGGGCGGGGCGCCGTTTGCCGCCCCGGCGCGGCCCGAGCCGCGGGCACCCGCTCCTGGCGACATTTACGACGAGCCGGTCATCGGCCTCTCGACGCCACCGCCCCGCCGGGGCGGAACACCGGGGCCTGCGGCGGGCCGCGAACCGACGATCGGGATCGACATCGCGGTCCCCGTGCCGACGCGGCGGATGGACACCAACCCGGCTGCCCAGGCGCGCAGCATCACCGTCATGGTGGTGGCCGCCGGGGCGGTGCTCGCCGTCATCCTGGTGGCTTTCATCATTTCGCGGCTGGGGAGCGAGAGCACCCCGGGCGGCGCTGGCGGCGCCGCAGCGACGGGCACCGCTGGCGCGAGTGGAGGCTTCGGGACGGCCCCCGCCGCGACCCGCCCGGCCGGTGAGCCGGGCACTGTACCGGACGTCCTGGGACAACAGCTGGCAGCCGCCCGGGCCGAGATCGAAGCGGCCGGCTACACGGTCTCGGAGAGCCGGAAGAAGGACGCCGCCGCCAGGGGCACCGTCTTTAACCAGGCGCCCGCCGCGGGCGAACCGCTGCCGACCGGCCAGACCGTGTTCATCTTCGTCAGTGATGGTCCATAAATGACGGTCCCCAAGACCTATCACCTGGTCACGCTTGGTTGTCCGAAGAACGATGTCGATAGCGAGCACCTCGAACGGCTGCTCACGGGCGGCGAGCTGCTGCCCGTCATCCAGCCGGGCGACGCGGACGCGATCATCGTCAACACCTGTGGCTTCATCGAGCAGAGCCAGGCCCAATCAATGGAGGCCGTGCATGAGCTGGCCGCCAACAAGCGCCCGGGCCAGACCCTGATCGTGGCTGGCTGCATGACCCAGCTCTACGGCGAGAAAGTACGGAGCGAAGTCGCCGGCATCGACCACGTCTTCGGCGTGGGCCAGTGGCAGGACGTGGCCAAGCTCTTGAGTGTCGATGTCGATGCCGTCTACGACATCCCGCAGCACGCGAAGGTCACCGGCCCGAGCGCCTACCTCAAGATCTCGGATGGCTGCGACGCCCCCTGCACCTTCTGCGTCATCCCGAAGATCAAGGGTGTCCTCCGCTCGGCGCCGGCCGGGCTGCTGGTGAAGGAGGCGCGGCGGCTGGTGGATGCCGGGGCGAAGGAGCTGGTGCTCGTCGCCCAGGACAGTACGGCCTGGGGCGAGGACCTGGGGTTGCCCGTGGCCAGCGGTCTGCCGGGGCTCCTCCAGATGCTCTCGGAGGCGGTTGGGCCAGAGACCTGGCTGCGCCTCATGTACGCCTACCCGAGCCGGGTCAGCCCGCAACTGATCGAGTCCATGGCGGCCATCCCGAACGTCGTGCACTACCTCGACGTGCCGCTCCAACACGGCTCGGAGGCCGTTTTGCGGCGGATGAAACGGCCGCACAACGTCGAGAAGGTCTTCTCCTTCATCCGGGAACTGCGGGCGGCGATGCCGGATATCGTCTTGCGGACATCGTTCATCGCCGGCTTCCCCGGCGAGACGGAGGCGGAGTTCCAGGAGCTACTCGACTTCGCGAAGGCCGTCCGCTTCGACCACGCCGGCTGTTTCACCTACTCGCTCCAGCAGTGGACGGGCGCCTTTGACATGACGGACCAGGTCGTGGACGAGGTGAAGCACGAGCGGCGCGACCGCTTCATGCGCCAGCAGCAGATGGTCGCCGCGAAGCAGGCGAAGCGCTTCATCGGGCGCACACTGCCGATGCTCGTCGAGGGCAGCGGCGAAGACGAAGACGGGCTGCCGGTGGCGGCCGGGCGCACCTACCGGGAGGCCCCAGAGGTCGATGGGCTGGTGTTCGCCCGGGGCCAGGCAGCACCCGGGAGCAGGGTGCTCGTCCGGATCGACGAGACGGCCGAGTACGACCTCTTCGGCACGATCGTGGCCGGCGCCTGACCCTCGTCCCACCGCCGTATACTCAGTTCGTGAACCCGGAATACCTGCGCGACGCCGAGCGAGAGTTCTTCCGCACCCTGAACCGGCAGATGGCGCCGCTCGTCAAACATGGGCTCTTTTCGCCCGGGCTGAGCCCCTCCGGCCTGGTCCTGGTGGAGATCGTGGGGCGGCGGACGGGCATCGTCCACCCGGTGCCGCTGGTCGCGACGGCCCTGGGAGAGGTCCTGCTGGTGGCCACCCTGCGAGGCGACCGTTCCCACTGGATCCCCAATCTCGAGGCCACCCCGGACGTGCGCTACTGGCTTCGGGGAAGGGCCATCGAGGGGCGGGCCGTGGTCATCCGGCAGGGTGGGCGCGAGGGCAGCCTGCCGGAGCGGCCTGCGTATCTGGGCCTTGTGGCCGCCCATCTCCGCGCGGCCACCAGCTTCGGTTGGTCCTTCGCGCTCCTGACGCCGAGGGCGGACGGCCAGGCGTAACCGGCCGCGGCCTACGCGAAAACGCCGGCGACGAGGAGCTGGAAGCCTTCAACACTGAAACCCGCGTCGTCACTCGTCAACAGGTCCTGCTCATACCGGATGTTCGCGCTGCCATCGGCGCGATAGACGGTGACGGTCCGCGATTCGGGCCGCACGACCCAGACCCGGGCGCTCCCTGCCGCGAGGTACTCCAGGACCTTCGCGCCCACATCGCGGTCACGGTCGTTCGGCGAGACGACCTCGACGGCGAGCGTCGGCGACAGGCCAACCGCCTTCGTCCGGTCCCGATCCGGGTCGAGGCGTCCTGACGCCACGAACGCCAGGTCGGGGTTTACCACGCGATCCGGAGCCGGCGAATCCGGAAGCCCGTATCGAAGTAAACGGTGCCAAGCGCGTGCGCCCGGACAAATGGCTTCACGGCGTCGTACACATTCCCGGCGAACGCCCCATGCTGTGCCCCCGGTTGAGACACGTAGATCACCCTCCCGTCGCAAAGCTCCATCTTCCGGCCGGCGTCGTCTTCGGGAAGGTCCATAAACTCCTCCATCGTGAGGAGCGCGGTCATCGCCGGTGCAGCCATGGGGATAGCTGACCAGACCGCCCGCGGCGCGGGATGCCGGGCCGGGGCCTGGAGGGATGGGGAGCGAGCCTGCAAGCCAGCGCTATTCAGGCGCTCGATCTACCGCCCGCCAGCCACGAAACACGGCGAGGAGCCGCCTCCTCATGCCGGGGTCGAGCGACTCTTCTGTAAGGCGGCCGGTGAGGCGGACCGTTGTGCGCAGCTGTTCGAGGTAGATGGCGCACTTTCCGCACTCGCGGATGTGGGCTTCGAAGCGGCCACGCTCGAGCGCGGGCAGCGCACCCTCGACGTAGCGCGTTACGAGTTCGACGAGTTCCTTACAGGTGAGCGGGGCGGCGGCTGCCATCCCGTACCGTCTCACCGGCCGGCCGATCGTTACGGCCGGTCCGCAGGCCTCTTCTTCACGGCCGCACGGGCTGACGGCAACCCGTCTAAGATACGGCCACTTCACCCGGAGGTATCCCCTTTTATGGACGACTTTGGCGGCAAGGTTGCGGTCATCACCGGCGGCGCCAGCGGCATCGGCCTGGCAACGGCGAAGGCGCTGGCCCGCGAGGGCATGAAGATCGTCGTGGCCGATATCGAACAGGCGGCGATCGACCGCGCCCTGCCCGAAATCACCGCGCTGGGCGTGGAAGCGCTGGGCGTCAAGACCGACGTGAGCAAGCTGCCAGACATGCTGGCCCTGGCCGACCGTACCTGGGAGCGCTTCGGCGGCTGCCATGTGCTCTTCAACAACGCCGGTGTTGCCGTCGCCGGCCCAATCGCGGAGATGCGCCACGAAGACTGGAAGTGGGTGATCGACGTCGACCTCTGGGGGCCGATCCACGGCGTCGAGGCGTTCGTCCCGCGCATGATCGCCCAGGACCAGGGTGGCCACATCCTGAGCACGGCCTCGTTCGCCGGGCTCGTGGCGAACGACGGCCTGGGCGTCTACTGCGTCGCCAAGTACGGCGTGGTGGCGATGATGGAGTGCCTCTACCGCGAATTGAGCCCCCACGGGATTGGCGCCTCGGTCCTCTGTCCCATGCGGGTCGAGACGAACATCAACCAGTCGCAGCGGAACCGCCCGGCCGACCTCGGCGGTGGCAACGAGCTGATGCCCGCCGGCAGCGGCGACGAAGAGGGACGCGCCCAGGCCGGCCGCGTGATCACGGTCGATGATGTGGCGCCGATGATCGTGCGCGCCATCCGCGAAAAGCGCCTCTACATCCTCACCCACCCGGAGAGCCGGGGCTTCGTCCAATCGCGCTTCCGGCGGATCGACCGCAGCTTCGATGACTGAGGAGTGGGCGCGATGAGTGAGGGGCCGATCCTGATGCAGCCGATCGGCTTCGTGCGCGGCGGCCGTGAAGAGGCGACTGACGACGATTGGGGCACCGTTGAGTCGGAGATACACCTCGATGCCTCCCGCCTCGGGCCGGAGGTGGCCGCCGGGTTGGAGGAGTTCTCCCACGTTGAAGTGGTCTTCATCTTCGACCGCGTGGACGAATCGGAACTGACCTTTGAGGCGAGGCATCCGCGCGGACGCCTCGACTGGCCAAAGGTCGGCATCCTTGCCCAGCGGGCGAAGGCGCGCCCGAACCGGATCGGCCTCACGACCTGCGAACTGATGGCGGTCGAAGGACTCGTCCTCAAAGTCCGGGGGCTCGACGCGATCAACGCGACGCCCGTCCTCGATATCAAGCCGTACATGGCGGAGTTTGGCCCGCGGGGCCCGCTGCGGCAGCCAGCCTGGTCTCGCGAACTGATGCGCGAGTACTGGTGACGAGGCAGTGTGCCGCGCCTTCCCCGGCTGTAGAGTCCGGACACAAACAATCAGGAGCAGACGATGACCGAGTACCGTTCAGGGACCAACGACCTCTGGGAGGCGCTCTACACGCAGCGGGCGATCCGCTACTTCAAACCGGACCCGGTGCCCGTTGAGCTGCTCACGAAGGTTATCGAGGCGGCAACGCGCGCGCCCAGCGGCTCGAACCTGCAGCCCTGGGGCTTCGTCGTGATCCGCGACGCGGCCATGCGGAAGCGGATCGCTGGCCAACTGCGCGAAGGGTTCGCCTCGAACCCGGCGATGAAGACCTACGTGGAATCCGGCCGCGCCTCGGCGGACAAGTCCGTGCGCCTCATGATGAGCGGCGTCAGCAACGTGGTAGAGCACCTCGATTCGGCGCCGGTGTTCATCATCCCCTGCCTCCACAGCGTCACCTCGCCGGCGCCCCAGGGGCTGCTGGCCGGGAGTTCCATCTACCAGGCCGTGCAGAACCTGATGCTGGCGGCCCGGGGATTGGGACTGGGCACGCTCATGTCGACCTTCCACCAGGGCATGCTGCCGCAGCTGACGGAGTGGCTGAAGCTCCCCGCGGAGACGACGCTCCCAGTCGCCCTCATCCCCCTCGGCTACCCGGCCGCGAACTTTGGGCCGGTGAAGCGCAAGCCCGTGGCAGAAGTGACCCACTGGGAGACCTGGGGCTCGCACCAGCCCTGACGGCGTGACCCGGGACTCAGGATCCAGCCAACACCAGAATCTGGCCTTGGCGCCCTTCGCGTCCTGGCGGTTCAACGATTTGCAAGAGAAGGAGCACCCCATGAATATCGGCGTCGTTTTCCCCCAGACAGAGTTCGGCGATGACCCGGGCGCGATCAAGGAGTTCGCCCAGACGGCCGAGGCGATCGGCTACAGCCACATCCTCGTTTACGACCACGTGCTCGGGGCGGTGCACGCCGGCCGCGAACCGCGGCTGACTGGCCCCTACACCGAGGACACCGCCTTCCACGAGCCCTTCGTGCTGTTCGGATTCTGGGCGGCCGCTACTTCGCGGATCGAGCTGACGACGGGCGTCATCATCCTTCCCCAGCGCCAGACGGCACTCGTCGCGAAGCAGTGCGCCGAGATAGATGTCCTCAGCGGCGGACGGCTCCGCCTCGGCGTCGGCACCGGCTGGAACTACGTCGAGTACGACGCGCTGGGCGAGGACTTCCACAATCGCGGCCGCCGCCAGGAGGAGCAGATCGAGCTCCTCCGCAAGCTCTGGGCGGAGCCCGTCGTCGATTACACGGGCAAGTACCACCGGATCGAACGGGCGGGGATCAAGCCGCTCTCCGGCCGTCAGATCCCGATCTGGATGGGTGGCTTCACCGAGCCGGCCTACCGGCGCGCCGCCCGGGTGGCGGACGGGTTCATCTTCGGCGGCTCACCGGAGGCGGTGAAGCCAGGGCTCGAGATCATCGCCGAGGACCTGGCGAAGGCCGGCCGCGACCGCTCGTCCTTCGGGATCGAGGCGATGGTCGGGTATGACGCCGGGCCAGAGCGCTGGGGCGAGCACGTCGAAGCGTGGCGGAACGCGGGGGCGACCCACGTCTCGGTCCGCACGATGGGCTGCGGCCTCGACAGCCCGCGCGCCCACATCGACATGCTGCGCCGCTACTGGGAGGGCGTGCATTAGCGGGCGGACGCGTTACTTCGGAACACCGCCAAGACGCCACGGGCGCCAAGAATCGAACGTTCCGGGCCATATCGGCGCTCCGGTGTACTGGTTCGAACGAGCGCGAAGGAAGGCCGGCCTATGAGCACGATCGAAGCACCACCGCGCGTCACCGCGGAAGAGTTCCTCACCATCGCCGAACGCGGCAACTACGAACTCGTGCACGGCGAAGTCAGGGAGAAATCCGTCAGCGTTCGCGCAAGCTGGACGGGAGGCCAGTTCTTCGGCGGCCTCAACACGTTTGCTTTGCAGAGCGGCCTGGGTTTCGCCTTTCCTCCCGACACGCTGCTCCGCATCTGGCCCTCCGACCCGAACCACCTCCGCAGCGCCGACGCGGCCTATATCAGGGCGGCGCGCCTCCCCGGCGGCCTCCTCCCGGATACGGGCTATCTGGAGATCACGCCGGACCTCGTGGCCGAAGCCGTCTCACGACACGACCAGGCCGAGGACGTGGAGAGGAAGGTGCGCGAGTACCTCGCGGCCGGCGTTGGCCTCGTCTGGGTTGCCTACCCGGTCACGCGCACGGTCCACGTCTACCGGGCGAACGGGACCGCTGATGTCCTCGACGACACAGGCACCCTGAGCGGCGAAGAGCTGCTGCCCGGGCTGAACATCCCCGTTGCCGCCATCTTCCCGCCGCAGCCCACAGCCGCTTCGTGACCCCACCGCCTGCGTAGGGCAGAATCCTCCCTCCGGGAGGGTGACCGAATGACCGACCTGCCCCTGCGCGGAGTGCGCGTGCTTGAAATCGGCGGCGGGATCGCCCCGGGCTACGCCGCCCGCTGGCTGGCGGGCTACGGCGCCGATGTCGCGCGGACGGAGGACTCGGGGAGCCGACTCGCGCCGGACGAGGAGGTCTACCTCGTGGCGAACAAGCGGCGGGTCGCCGTGAGCGGCCCCGACCTCCGCCGCCTCGCCCTGGCTGCCGACATCGTCATCGAGGACGGAAAGCCGGGCGCCCTTGCCGCGGTGGGCCTCGACCCCGTGGACCTTCGCCGCGAGAAGCCGATGCTCGTGGTCGTCTCCATCTCGGCCTTTGGCCAGACCGGGCCGTATGCGGGCTTCGAAGCCACAAACATCGTCGCCCACGCGATGGGCGGGATCATGTCGATCACGGGCACGCCCGACCGGGCGCCGCTGATGAACGGCGGCAGCCAGGCCGAGTACCTCGGCGGCAACAACGCCTTCGGCGCCGCCCTCACCACCTATTACGGCGCGCTCGTCCAGGGCGAGGGCGACTGGGTCGATATCTCGCTGCAGGAGTGCGCGGCCGGGATGCTCGAAGTGTTCGGGCCGCGCACGGAGTACCTCGACGCGCCCGCGCATCTGCGGACGGGCAACCATGTGTCGGCGGTCTGGGGCATCTACGAGCTGGCCGACGGCTTCGGCGGGGTGTGCACACTCGCCCGCCAGATCCCGGCCTTCTTCGATGTGGTGGGTGACCCCGAACTCCTGACCGACCGCTTCATGGACCCGAACCAGCGCCTCGAAAACGACGACGAACTGCACGCCCGGCTGACCGCCTGGTTCCTCGGGAAGACGAAGTCCGACCTCCTCGAGATCGGGCCGAAACGAAAGATCCCGTTCGGCGCGGTGATGACGCCGGCCGACCTGCTGGTGAACGAGAGCCTGGGCGAGCGGGCGTTCTTCGACACGGTCGCGACGCCGGCCGGGGTTGCCCGCGTCCCGGGCCGGCCCTTCCTCGGCCTGCCCTGGCGGGGCGGCGACCTCCATCTCCCGGGCGCCGACACCGCCGCCGTCCTCGCTGACTGGCTGGGGGTGACCGCGTGAAGAAGCTGCCGCTCGATGGCGTCCGCGTCGCCGACCTGACGATGATGTGGGCGGGACCGTTCGCCACCCGCATCCTCGGCGAGATGGGCGCCGAGGTGATCAAGATCGAGTCGCCCCGGGCCTGGGACAACGTGCGGACGCTCATCCCCTTCCCCGAGACGGACGACCCCTGGAACCGCTCCTACTACTGGAACGACTACAACCGCGACAAGAAATCGCTGACGCTCGACCTCGCCCAGCCTCGCGGCCGGGAGGTCTTCCTTGACCTCGTGAAGCAGTGCGACGTGGTCATCGAGAACTACCGGGCCGACGTGATGGACAACCTGAAGATCGGCTACGAAGTCCTGAAAGCGGTGAAGCCGGACATCATCCTCGTGAGCATGGCCGGGTTCGGGAAGACTGGCGCCGAGAAGGCGAACGTCGGTTTCGGGCCGATCATCGAGCAGATGGCCGGCATGGCTTCGACCACCGGTTATGGCGACGGCATCCCGATGAAGACGGGCATCTCCCTCGGCGACCCCATCGCCGGCATCGCCGCCACCGGCGCCGTGGCACTCGCCCTCATCCACCGGCGGCGCACGGGCGAGGGGTCGTTCATCGACCTCGCCCAGCGCGAGACGATGGCCGGTCAGATCGGCGAGGCGTTCGTCGCCGCTTCGCTGCGGGGCGAGGGGCCGGTCCACCGGGGTAACCGCTCGGCCCGGTTCGCACCCCAGGGCGCCTACCGCTGCTTGGGCGAGGAGCAGTGGGTAGCGGTCTCCGTCCGGTCTGATGCGGAGTGGGCCGCACTCGCCCGGACGATCGGACGGCCGGAGCTGGCGGCTCTGCCCGTGGGCGAACGGCAGGCCCGGCACGACGAACTGGATGCCGCGATAACGGCCTGGGCCAGCACGCGGAACCCGCAGGTGGTGATGGAGCTCCTCCAGGCCGGGGGTATCCCCGCCGGGCGGGTGTTGGATACGAAGGACCTGCACGACGACCCCCACCTGGCCGCCCGGGGCTACTGGGTGCGGCTCCCCCACCCGCGGATGCAGCCCTGGCGGCAACCGTCGGCGAGCTGGCGGCTGGTGGACGCGAACCCGCAGCTCCGCCAGTACGCGCCGCTCTTCGGCGAACACAACCGGGAGATCCTGGGCGGCCTCATGGGCATGAGCGAGGGCCAGATAGCCGAGCTGGAGCGGGCGGAGATCATCGCCGACGCGCCGGTGAACCCCGGCGTGGGCTGAGTATCGGAGTGACGGAGTGTGGGGGTGAGCCTGCGCTCCCGCTACCCCGCGAGCAGCTTCCCGGCCTCACTGATCGCTGAAGGGTCAAACGGCGGCGAAGCGAGGAGAATGAGGCGGTCGATGTTCAGCCGCTCCAGGCGCTCGCGTTCGCGCGACCCGGGCCGCAGCCAGCGTTCGCTTAGGCCGGCGAAGACCGTGACCAGGAAGCGCCCCGGATCCCGCCCCGAGCGGGCGTACGCGTCCCGGGCGACGGAGAGCATCCGTTCCAGCTCCGGGTGGCCGGCCTGGGTGTTCAGGCCGTCGCCGCTCTGGCCGGCGATCCGGGCCATGCGCGGCCCGAAGGCACCGACGATCACGGGCGGCGGCGGGTTCGGCCGCAGGAAGCCGGACGGCCGCTTGAGCTGGTAGAAGCGCCCGGCGAAGTCCGGGCCATCCCCGGCCCAGAGGTGGCGCATGACGGCAATGGCCTCGACCACCCGGTCGGCGCGGACGCGATCGCTGCCGACCGCATTGCCGATCATCTCCTGCTCGCGGACGTAGGGCGTCGATTGGCCGCCGCCGGCGCCGATGCCGAGGAGGAGCCGCCCGCCGCTCACCTGCTGGAGGGTCGCGGCCATGTTCGCGAGGACGGCCGGGTGGCGGTTGATGACGTTCAGGACGAGCGGGCCGATCATCAGCCGAGGCACCGCCTCGGCCAGGGCGGAGAGTACGGTCCAGGCCTCGGGCGTTGGCCCGGGGCCGTCCGTGTCGCGGAGGTGGTCCCAGGTCCAGAGGCCGTCGAACCCCGCGGCGGCGGCGGCGAGGGCGGCGGCCCTCATGCCGGCGTAGTCGGCGCCCATAGGGTTCAGGAGCAGGTCGGTCTTCATGGAGGCGAGTCTACGGGGTCAGGCGCGGCTCCGTTGGACGTGGCTTGGGGCTCAGCCCCAGTCGTTGAGGAATTCGAGGCGGTCGGCCATGTCCTCAGGCTCCGCGAGGTGCGCGAGGAGGCTGAGGCGGCCGACGACTTCGCCCACGCCGAGCGCACGCTGTTCGACAAGGACGATACCCGCGTGGTGACGTCCCGTCCCGCAGCCAGGTCGTGTGGAGACGCATGGAGTCCCCGATGTTGCACGAGACCAGCACTTCATCGCGCGCGGCTGCGAACGCCAGGTGGTCCGGGTCGGAGCGGGACTTCATCCCGACCTCCCACGACACGACGACGTTCAGGCCAGCCCGGAGGAGTCCTTTCCGCACGGCCCGGTCCATCAAGTCTTCGTCCAAATACGGGCGGATCACCGGCCAAGGTATTTTCGCACGAGCGGGCTGGGCCCCATCTCCGCGCGCCCTTGTTCGTAGGCTCGCGCTTCCTCGGCCAGGTAGCCTGCGAT
Source organism: Dehalococcoidia bacterium (assembly GCA_046154545.1). Lineage (GTDB taxonomy): Bacteria > Chloroflexota > Dehalococcoidia > Tepidiformales > Tepidiformaceae > JBJXGC01. Next base: position 23,697 of record JBJXGC010000327.1, read on the forward strand.
CTCTTCACTATTCGCAAGGTAGTAGGCGATGGCGGCGAAGACGTGACTACGGGGCAGATGCTCGTACTCGTCCGCAATCTCGTCGGCAGACATCCGGTCGCGATACAGGGCGGCGAGCGCGTGCACATGGGTGCCGGTGCCGGTGATTACGGGGCGGCCCCCGCGAAAGCCGGGGCGGGTCTCGATCAGGGTACCAATGTCTACCGGTGTGACGGCGGCCATGGGATCAGTGTAGCGACCGTTCCCCGCCGCCGCATGGGCGGCCAATCCCTGGTTCAGCCCCAGTCGCTGAGGAATTCGAGGCGGTCGGCCATGTCCTCAGGCTCGGCGAGGTGCGCGAGGAGGCTGATTCGGCGGACCACTTCGCCCACGCCCAAACGTTGCTGTCTTATGACGATGATGCCCTTATGACGATGATGCCGGCATGGTGTTCGCGATCCCGGAGCGCGGACGCGTGAAGACGTTGAAAGTCGCCAGCGTTCGCGGTGACGAGCGTTCGGCCGTCGTCGCGTGCAAGCTGGAGGTGATCCTAGTCAGGCCTCCCGCGCATACCCGCCTCATGCGCCGTCAGCACGTCGAGCTCCGCATCACGCAGCGCCGCCACAACTGCATCCGCCTCGAATCTTCGTCGAAGTAGAGGCGGATCACCGGCCCAGGTACTTGCGGACGAGGGGGCTCGGGCCCATTTCCGCGCGGGCCTCTTCGTAGGCGCGGGCGTCGTCCTCCAGGTAGCCGTCGATCTCTTCCCGATTGGCCAGGTAATAGGTGATCCCAGCGTAAACGAGTTCGAGGGCGACCCCGGGGTACTCGCTGCTGATCTCCTCAGGCGCCATGCCATCGTGATAGAGCACCGCGAGGCGCTGGACGCTCATCCCCGTATCAGCGAGGCACGGCCGACCCCCTTTGACCCCAGGCGTGCGAGTGATCAGCGTACCAATGTCTACCGGTGTAACGGCGGCCATGGCATGAGTATACCAACCGGTCCCCGGCGCGACTGCGGCCGGAGCCCGGTCATTCGCTACCCTCGCTCAGGCGCGCGGCTTGTAGGCGACGACGTTGGCGCTGGCGATACCCTTGCCGCCCGGGTACTCCGTCGCGACGGAGGTGACGCCGTCGAAGCCGGCGGCGCCGATCTTCTCCAGGTACTCCGATTCGAGGAGTGCACCGGCGATGCAGCCGGCCCACTTCTCCAGGTCGTCCTTCACTTCCTGAGGGACGGGCTTCGTCCAGACGACGTCGGAGACCTGGAGCCGGCCACCGGGCTTGAGCGCGCGGAAGGCCTCACGAAAGACCTGATCCTTGTCGGGCGAGAGGTTGATCACACAGTTGGAGATGATGACATCGACCGTGTTGGCGTCGATGGGCAGGTGCTCGATCTCGCCAAGCCGGAACTCGACGTTGGTGGCGCCGACTTTGCCGGCGTTCTTGCGGGCGAGGGCGACCATCTCGGGGGTCATATCAACGCCGAAGACGCGGCCCGTCTCACCGACCATCTTCGCCGCGAGGAAGCAGTCGATGCCGCCACCGGAGCCGAGATCGAGGACAGTCTCGCCGGGCTGGAGAGCGGCGATGGCGGTCGGGTTGCCACAGCCGAAGGCGACGTCCGTCACCGTCGAAGGGAGGTCGGCGATGGACTCCCGGGCGTAGAGCTTCGCGATCTGGACGATCTGGACCTCGGATTCGGCATCCGGGCCGCAGCAGTCGTTCCCGGCGGTGATGTCGCAGCAGGCCTCGGCGGTTGCGGTGGGGGTAATGTCGATGAGCTGGATGGTCTTCAACGGCGCCACTGCCTCGGTGCTGCAACAGTCGGGGCCGCAACAGGCGGCGCCTTCGGCAGTGGCCGGGGCGTTGGCCGCTTCGAGGACGGGCCTCACACGGTTGCCGTAGGCTCGGGAGACGCTCGATCGGATCTCGTCATCGGTGCGGGTGGTCATTGGTGGACTCCTTGTGGCTCTGTATCGTATTTTTACGATTGCGCCGTATCGCAAAATTACGATACAATGGACGCGGAGTCAATACCTTCCGTGAAAACAATTGAGACCCTGACCAGCGAAGAAGAGCGAGCGGCGGAGATCTTCCGCGCCCTCGGCAACCCGGCGCGTATCCGCATCGTCACGGAGCTGGCGCGGCGGAGCGCCTGCATGACCGGCGACCTCGTCGATGTCCTGCCCCTCGCCCAGTCCACCGTTTCTCAGCACCTGAAGGTCCTCAAGGACGCGGGCATCGTCCGCGGCACAATCGAGGGCGAGCAGTGCTATTGCCTGGACGAGGACACGCTCCGCTGGCTGACGGCGTTTACGTCGGCGGTGTGCTGCCCGGCTGCGAGCTGCTGAACGGCCCGCCGCGACCCTCGGGGTCGCCGGGTTCCCGGCAACCGTTCCGTGAGGTGTCCGCGTGGTCCCCTGGACACGCGAGCTGGCGTGATCCAAACACCCCGGCCCTTTGTCCGGAATCCAGCGGCGGTGACGGCCGCGGCTACCGCCGGCCCGCGCCATGCTAGCATTTTGCCATGGGACGACAGCGTGGCGTCGAAGGCGAAGCCCGCGCACCCCTCGAACTCGCGCGCCTAACCGCTGACCCGCTCTTCTGGGGCGCGGGCGTGCCGCGCGGCGATGGGCGGCCCGTCCTCGTCTTCCCTGGCCTCTTCGGGAACGACTTCTACCTCGCGCCCCTTCACGGCTGGCTCGCGCGGATCGGCTACCGTCCGGTGATATCGCGCATCGCCTTCAACGCTGGCTGCGCCGACATCGCGCGGCGGGCCGGCCAGGACGAACTCGAACGGGTGGGGGAGCAGCGCGGCCGTCCTGTCGCCATCATCGGCCACAGCCGCGGCGGCCTCCTCGGACGGGCCGTGGCGGCAGCCCTGGGGAGGCGGGTGAGCCACCTGGCCTTGCTCGGCGCACCAATGGCGGTGGTGGAGATGCTTGGACGGGGGGCCTTCCGCCCGGAAGATACCCCGGCGGCCGAGTTCGTGGTCCAGGCTGGCGTCCGCGTCCGGGCACGGCTCGCGCCCGAGTGCACCTTCCCGGGCTGTGGCTGTGACTACGTCCGCGACCTGAAGACGCCGCTGGACGCGGCGACGCGCGTCCTCTCGGTCTATTCGCGCGAAGACCCGATCGTCCCACCAGCGGCGAGCAGGCTGGCGGGCGCGAGGGAGGCCGCGGTCAGCGGCAGCCACTCCGGCCTCGCCAATAACGTTGCGGTGTACCGGGCGCTGGCGAGCTTCCTTGCCGAGCGGTAGAGCCGGCCGTGACCTCCTCACGAAGCCTCACGCTCCACGACGACCGTCCCGGTGATGAGGTCGTAGAGGGTCTGCCGCTTGCTCGTGAAGAAGGCGATGAAGATGACGAAGGGCACGACGCCGACCATGAGGGTCTTCGCCACGGCCCGGGCGAGCGCGTGGATCAGGCCGAGCTGGTCACCGTCGCCATCGGTGACGGCGAGGCCGGTGAGCAGCTTGCCCGGCGTCGCCCGGAGGTTCGAGGCCTCGAAGAGGGCGAAGTAGCCGACCTCCACAAGGAACGCGGGCAACCACATTCGCCCGGCCGCCCAGGTCAGGTCATCGAAGCCCGCAGTGCGGCCGTTCGTCAAGGCAAAGGCGGCGAGCAGGGCGAGGAGGGCGCCAACGCCGATGACGGTATCGACCACGTAGGCGATGAAGCGCGCGATGTAGCCGGCCGGTTCGACCCAGCGTTCCCGCAACGAGGCCCGGGCCGCGGCTTCGTGGATGACCGCCGCCTCCTGCCGGGGTGCGTCGTTGCCTTCGCAGTAGCGGCCGCAGGACAAACAAAAGAGCAACCCGGGCGAAAGCTTCGCCGCACAGTAGGGACAGGCCATACCCTGACCATCGGCCAGTCGCGGCCGCTCGCATAGCCACGGACTACTCTCGCCGGCCTCCCGCGTTGTAGGCCGCCCGGGGTGCCGGGCGCCTCACTTCGCCAGGTCGCGCAGGTAGTCGAGCATCAGGGCGTTCACCTCGTCCGGCTTCTCCTGCTGGGTCCAGTGGGCGCAGTCGCGGATGTTCTCGATCCGCAGGTCCGGGATCCATTCCCGCATCGGCTCGGCCTGGGCGGGCGTGAGGATGAGGTCGTTCTCGGCCGTGATCATCATCGCGGGGACGCGGATGTGGTGGTCCGGGAGGGCCCGCACCTCAGCCCAGGTGGCGTCGATGGCGCGGTACCAGTTCAGCCCGCCGGTGAAGCCGGTGCGCTCGAAGGCGCTGGCGTAGACATCGAGTTCCGCCTCGTTGAGCAAGGAGCCGCCGGGCAGCAGGTTCTTCGTCACGCCCGACCCATCACCGCCGAGGGTCGCGAACGTCCAGAGGTTCTGGGCGTGGGAGGCGCGATGGAACATGTCGCGCAGGAACGGCCGGGGGTTGGGGTTGAGCTCCGCTTCGGCCTGGCCGGGCTTTTGGAAATAGAGCATGTAGTAGCCGCGGTCGCCTTCGCCAAAGGCGGCGTGGAGCAACTCCGTCGTCGGCACATCCGCGGGCGGTGCGCTGTACGGCGTGTTCAGCCCGATCAGGCGCTCGGTGCGCTCCGGATAACGCAGCCCGAACTGCCAGATATGGTAGCCGCCCCAGTCGTGCCCGGCGATGACCGCCTTCTCCAGGCCGAGGGCATCGAGCAGCCCCGCGATGTCGGCGCAGATGACGCTCGTTCGGTACTCGCTCGCGTCGGCGGGGGCATCCGTCCCGCCGTAGCCACGCATATCGGGGGCGATGGCCCGGAAGCCGTGTTCGGCGAGGAAGGTGATCTGATGGCGCCAGGAGTACCAGAGCTCGGGGAAGCCGTGGCACATGACGACGGGGAAGCCCTCCCCGGCCTCGGCGACGTGCATGCGGATGCCGTTGGTCTCGATGGTGTGGTGGCGAATCTCGGTCATGCCGGCCAGTCTACGGCCAAGCCGGGGCGTCCGCAGCAGCGCACATCCCGCGTAAAGGCCGGACATCCGGTGGTGCGAGGGCTATGGCCCTGTGGCAAACTCGGATGATGCACACGCGGACGTTGGTCATCACCGGATCGGGAGCGGCTTCTCTCCTGGCGGCGGCGGGGATTGCCTTCGGGTTGGGTCGAGGCTCGGCGGACGCGCCGGGCGAGGCGGAAACGGGCCTGGGCGGGCCGCAGGCAGGTCAGCTCGCCGCTACGCAGGACCTCGATAGTGGTTGCGCCCGCGACCGCCAGCCGCCGGAGCCCGCGCAGGTGAGCACAGACGACCATGGGACACGCCCAGCCACCGCCGCGACAGAGTTCGACGCGGGCGCCGTGGCCCCGGCGGGCGACATCTCAACCGAACCGGCGCCAGCGGCACCTGCCTCCGTGCAGCAGGCCGTTGAGCCGCCAGCCCTACCGGTCCAGCCCGTTTCGCGATTGGCCGACGGGCTGCCCGGGGCAGCGCCGACTGTCAAAGAGAGCCCGGCGGCGCCGCCAGGCGCCACCCCCGGTGCGCGCCAGCCCCTTTCACGCTTCGCCGACGGGGAGGACTCGGCGCAGCTCCAGCGGGCGCGCGCCACCCCCTTCCCCGGGAAGATGAAGCCGATGGGGTCCCCCTAAGGGCGATCCCACTAATCCGTGCGGCGGCGCGCCGTCCCGGGACATGGGAGCGGCGCCCGCTGGGCAACGCCTATTCGTCGGCGGCGGTGAGCCCCCTCCCCCGTTCATCCCTATCGCCGGGACGCGCCGGCCTGAGGCTGGCGAAGTAGATGTCCTCCTCCGGGAAGCCATCGCCCATGCCGCGGGTGTCGCCCCAGACGAGCAGGACTTTGCCTGACGGATCGACGGTGACCCACATGTAGTCCCCGAGGAAGCCCGCCTGGACGGGGTTGGTGGCGGTCGTCAGGTTTGGCATCGACGCGGTCGTGATGCGCTGGCGGGAGATGCGGCGGTTCGCCTGGGTCGGCCGCTGGACCGAGGCGAGGGTGATATCGTTACAGCCGGTCATCTCACAGTTGCCGTATGAGCGGTCGTAGTAGCCGATGTAGAGCACGCCGTCCTCGGAGACGGCCGCCCACGGCTGCCATTGCGCAGACTTCCCAACGAGCGAGGCGGGCGCGACGTTGATGGGGTCGGCCCAGGTGGCCCCGCCGTCAGTTGAGAAGGAATAGAAGATGTCGTTATCGCAGGGCGGAGTGGCCGCAGCCGCGGGGCTGAGGGGTGCGCACGTGCCGCCACCGTTGCGGAAGTCTGCCCAGGCGAAATAGAGCCGTCCGGCGGCGTCGATCGAGACGGCGCCAAAGTCGTTGATGCGGTAGCCGTTGGGAGGCAGGCACTGACGGCCGGCGGGGCACCCCTCGGCGCTGGGCCCGATCGGTTGGGTGCCAATGTCGGTGCTGATCCGTGCAGGCATGCTCCAGCTGGCCGGGTTCGCGCAGTCGTTCGTGGGGGCGCACTTCACCAGGAGATGCTGGCTGATGCCGTTTCCGGGGATGTTCCCGTTGATGAAGGAGACGTAGACGGTGCCGTCCGGGCCAACGATCGGGTCCGACCCTTGGTCCTGGTCGCAGGAATCGGGGTTGGCCGTGCCGCTGAAGCCACCCGTGCAGATGGCGGCGTTGGCGCCGCTAATGGGGATGCCCGGGGACCAGGTGGCGCCGCCGTCGGTCGATTGGCTGAAGTAGATCGGGCTGTGGCCGCCCACGCCCGCGCCCGTGTCCACGTCGAACCGGGTCCAGGTGACGTAGACGTTGTTCCGCTTCGGGCTGCCGGTGCGGGCATCGGCCACGATGAACTCTTTGTCGTGGAAGATCGTTGGGCCGGGGTCGCTCGCCACGACGCCGACCGGTGTGGTCAGCGAGGTTTGGAACGGCAGCGGCGCGGGCGAATGGAAGTAGGCGCCGCCGATGCCCGCGTTCGACTTCATGACGACGAGTGCGTTCGCGGCGCCGAGGACGTTGAAGAGGATGCCCGCGATGTAGGCGTTGCCATTCGCGTCGAAAGAGACCGTGGGGTCGGCGCAGGCGTCGGCGGTGTGCCCATCTTCGAGGAGGAAGTTCCAGAAGGGCGGGACCTGGTCGCCCCAGGTCTTGCCGCCGTCGAAGGACCAGTCGTAGCCGCAATGGTTGAAGCCGATGCGGCTATCGTTCTGGCCGGCAATGAGGTTGTTCGGGTTGGTGGGGTTAACGGCGACCACTTCTTCCGCCTGGCGCCGGAGCGAGCAGTCCTGGTTGACGCGGACGTTGTCGGGAATATCGCCGCGGCCCCTGAACACGTTGCTGCAGAAGGCGGAGTTGCGGTCATCGCGGCGGTCGCTTCTCCGGGGCGGGCTTGCCGGCGCGATCGGGCCGGAGCGGGCGGTGCGGAGTGGGGTCTCGCCGGTCGCCTCGAGGACGGCCCGCACCGGGGCCGAGGAGACGCGCTGTTCGTACTTCTTCGGCACCACATTGCCGAGCTCTATGTCCCTGGCGCGAGCGAGGACGTCGTTCGTCGGGTCGCCGGACCGGGCGACCGGGGTGGCGGACTGGCCACGGAAAATGACGACCGCGGCGATCGCGATGACCAGGGCCGCGGGTAGTGCGAATCTTGCCTTCAAACGAGCGTCCTCCAGGTAGCAGTGCGGGCGATGGCCCTCGGCCCGAGACTCCGTCAGGGGTCTGTCAATTACGAATAGTTATGATCCTCAATATATTCCCTAATAGGACATTCCCTGATACGACGGCCGGATAGTATCACGACCGCGCCGTTGGCGATGCGGCGATGGCTGCACCGCCAGGACACCAGGATGCCAGGTTCGCCAGATACCGCCGAGGGTGTAGGCGAGGAGCCGTGTGGGTCACCTTTGGCGCCTTCCGGGCGATCCCGGCATCCTGGCGGCGAACCAGCACGGCCGCCTGTGGGGTGGGGTTCATGGTCTTGCGCAGCCATGAACCGCGAGGTTTGCGGTCACCGGGGTTCACGCGCGAAGGACCGCGTCGTTTCCTCTCTGGAGTCGCCGCAAAACCCTGAACCACCTGTATCGAAGTGGGCGCCGCACCTACGCTTAGAGCCGATGGTGATTGACGCCGATGGCCTTGACGCGCTGGAAGTAGCACTCCTTGGCGTGCTCTGCGTGGGCCTGCCACCGTCGAAGGCGGCGGGCGACGACTCCTTCCGGGTCGATCACGTCACGGCGGTCGTCGTGGCCCTGGCTGACGGCTCACCGCGCGAAGCGCACCTCGACCAGGGCGGAGCTGGGGTCTCGGCGGCGTTCCGGGCACGGCTTCGTGCGGCCATTGAGGGGCTGGCGGAGAAAGGGATCGTGGCCCACCCGCCCGCCGGGCTGCCGGCGGCCGTCGGGGGATTCGAAGCCGGCCTGGAGCTGGACCTCGTGAACCCGGACGAACAGCCCGCCGTGCTGGACCGCTACCTCGCCCAGATCTGCATGGAGCGCCTCTTTAACATGAAGGCGGTCTACCCGTTCTTGATGGACCGGTATGCCCGCAGCGGTGAGGTCTGGAGGCGGCTGCGCGAAGGCGGGTACGGGGCCTGACTCAGCTTTCGAAGATGTCCGCCACTCCATGCGGGCGACCTGTGGTTGCGTGAGCCCGGCCATGGCCGCCAGTTCCTTCTGGGTGAGCTGAAGCGTGTCCCGGACCTGGATCACGAGCGCTGGCAACTCATAGGCCGGCAGCACGGTCTCGTATGCGGCCCGAAACTCCGGGTCCCCCAGCATCTCCGCAAGGTGAACGCCAAAATCGTCCTTACTCATTTCATGTTCCGGCTCATCGCTGTAGCTCCCGCTAACGGCTCTCGCAGCCGATCCCGTCGCCGTCTGGATCCAAGCGATGCGGGTCGGGCGGCAGGGCGCGGAAGTTCGCGAACGGAATGTCCTGACAGTCGAGGTCGGGCGGAGGCGACGGGATGCACACTGTTGGGTAGGCCGGGTCGCAACCATCCCGTGTCAGAACCGTCGGAACCGGGGTAGGTGCCGATGTCGGGATTTCAGTGGGTAGACGGGTTGGTGAGGGAGCGCGCGTTGGCGACGGCGTCACGATGACTGCCGATCGGGTGGCAGTTGGGGCAGTCTGGGTCGGCGAGGGCGTCACGATGACTGCAGATTGGGTGGCAGTTGGGGCAGTCTGGGTCGGCGAGGGCGGCGGCGCAGCGACGGCGGTTGAACTCGCGCGCGGCGGAAGGGTCGAGAGGCGGGCCACTTCAGGTTCGGCCACAGCGCGGTTAATCGCCAGCGCAATACCCTCGGCGGCACTGACCTTGGCCGTGACCACACCAACTACACGCCCGCACTCGTCAACCAGCGGGCCGCCACTGTTCCCTGGATTGAGGGCCGCGTCAGTTTGAACGAACTCGACGCCTTCGAGCGTGAGCAATCGCGAAACAGAGCCCTTCGACAGCGAGGGCCGGCCGCTTGAGCCGAGCGGAAAGCCGATGCCGTAGACCGTCATGCCGGGCCCTATCGAACCAGCGTCGGCCCAGCGGAGGCCGAGTCCGGGGCGCGGGTTCGCGGGGCGGATGAGCGCAAGATCGAGGGTCGCGCTTTCGGATATGACGTCGCCAGCCTCGGCGCTCCCGTCAGCGAGTTGCAGCACGACGCGAGCAGCACCGGCGGTGACGTGTCGGTTGGTGACGATGTCACCGGACGGTATGACGAATCCCGACGCAACTCCGCTCTCAGACTCGACTCGCACCGTTCCCGCGGCTGCGGAATTGACATCATCAAGGGAGCAGCGGAACGGAGCCGGGGTCGGCGCTGGGCCGCTGTCAGCGCTGTTGCCGCAGGCGGCGACCAAGGGGACCACCGTTAGCGCCCAAACGATCCTGACTCGCATACGCGGGAGTCTAGGCCGGATCGGTCCCGGGTACGAGATCTTACGCAAGTCGAGCCATCCGGGTGGCTCAGGGGACGGGACAGGCAGAGCCGCTCTCGTGACCCGCCCGGGGCGCCGCGCGCCAAGCACCGCCCTCCCGTACCATCTCTCCCCATGCCCACCAAGTTCGCTGTCGGCACCGACATCATCGAGATCGACCGCGTCGCCGACGTCATCGCCCGCCATGGCGACCGCTTCCTCAGCCGCATCTTCACGCCCGACGAGATCGCCCACTGCCGCGGCCGCGTCCCCGAGCTCGCCGTCCGCTTCGCCGCCAAAGAGGCCGTGATGAAGGCCCTCGGCACGGGAGTGCGCGGCGTCGGCTGGAAGGACATCGAAGTCCTCCCCAACCGCCGCGGGAAGCCGCTCGTCTTCCTCTATAACCGTGGCGCCGGCCGGGCCGAGCGCATCGAACTGCGCGGCCTCGAGGTCAGCCTCACCCACTCGAGGGACTTCGCCATGGCCGTCGTCGTCGGCGAACGGGCGCTCACCGAACTGGAAGACACCCCCCGCCGGGGCGAGGCCGCCCTCGCCCTGATCGCCGAGAAAGGCCTCAGATGAAGCTCGTCACCAGCGCCGAAATGCGCGCCCTCGAAGCGGCCGCCGTTGCGGCAGGCGTCAGCGAACGCCAGCTCATGGAGGAAGCCGGCCTCGCCGTCGCCCAGGAGGCCTGGATGCTCCTCGGCACCCTCGAAGGCCGCCGCATCTTCGTCCTCGTGGGCCCCGGCAACAACGGCGGCGATGGCATCGTCGCCGCCCGCCACCTGCTCGATTGGGGCGCTGACGTCGTCATCGCCATCCCCCGCAAGCGCCGCGACAACACCCTCATTGAGGAGCTTGCCCCGCGCGAGCTGGCCATCATCGCCGGCGAAGACGACGAGGGCTTCAGCCGCATTTCCGAAGGTATGACCACCGCCGACCTCGTCATCGACGCCCTCCTCGGCATCGGTCAGGCTCGCCCCCTCGACCCCGGGGAGCCCATCGCCGTCGCCCTCCAGAAGCTGCGCGAGGCTCGCGCTGGCTACACCCCACCCAAGCTCATCGCCGTCGACCTGCCCACTGGCGTCGATGCCGACTCCGGGCTTGTGGACCCGCTCACGGTGCCACCGGACCTCACGGTGACCTTCGGGTTCCCGAAGGTTGGGATGTACCAGGCCCCGGCCAGCGGCGTCGTCGGCCGCGTCCAGGTGATCGACATTGGCATCCCGAAAGACGCCCAGGAGTCAGTCGGACTCGAACTGCTCACGTCCCGTTGGGCCCGCACGGCGCTCCCCAAGCGGCCTGAAGACGCCAACAAGGGCACCTTCGGCCGGGTGTTGGTGGTGGGCGGTTCGCAGCGCTACGTCAGCGCCCCACGCCTGGCAGCCACCGCCGCCTATCGTGCCGGCGCCGGCCTCGTCACCGTCGCCTGCCCGGCAGACCTCGTGTTCGCGCTCGCGCCTGCCCTCGCCGAGGCCACCTGGCTGCCCCAGGGTTCCAGCGAATCTGGCGGCCTGCCAGGAGAGACCGCGCTCGTCCTTCGTAACGAATGGCCCGCCTTCAGCGCCGCCGTTTTCGGCCCGGGCATGGGCAACGACGGCGAGACGCGCGCCTTCACCTGGGCTGCCCTGCCGGACCTCGCGGGCCTCACCTACGGCGCCGTGCTCGATGCCGATGCCCTCAACGCCATCGCCGAAATGGACGACGGTCCGGGCCGCGTCCCGCCGAAGGCCGTCCTCACGCCGCATCCGGGGGAGATGGCGCGCCTCATGTCAACCACCGTCGCCGACGTCCAGTCGCGACGCCTCGCCATCGCCAAAGAGGCCGCCGCCAGGTACGGCTGTGTCGTCGTGCTCAAGGGCGCCCACAGCGTGGTCGCCTCCCCCGATGGCCGGGCCGGCCTCAGCCCCTTCGCCAACCCTCTCCTCGCGACCGCCGGCAGCGGCGACATCCTCGCCGGCATCGTCGGCGCCTATCTCGCCCAGGGCCTCCCGCCGTTCGACGCTGCCTGCCTCGGCGTCTATGTCCACGGCGCCACAGGCGAGGCCCTCCGCCTGGAATACGGCGATAGCGGCCTCCTCGCCAGCGAACTCGCCGACCGTCTGCCGAAAGTCGTGAAGGAACTTCGCGCTCCGTGATCCGGCTTGCACCGGGCCGAAGAGGCCTGACCGGGGGTTACCGGCCCTGCCGTCCTGGCGATGCTCTGGCCGAACCCTCCTTCGCCCTTTGTACCTTTGATCCTTTGCGTCTCATCAATGTCGTGCCCTCGCACCCCAGGCTCGCCACCGGATATACTGCGAACGAACCTTAGCGGTTCCACCGGAGCTGCCGTGACCCGTGTCGTTATCACCGGCCTGGGGATGATCTCCCCACTCGGCCATACCGTTTGCGAGAACTGGGACGCCCTCATCGCCGGGCGTTCGGGCACCGGGCGTATCTCCCTCTTCGACCCCTCAGGCTACGACTCCCAGGTCGCCGGCGAGGTGAAGGACTTCGACCCAACGAAGTACATGGACCGCAAAGAGGCGCGCCGCACCGACCGCTTCAGCCAGTTCGCCCTCGTCGCCGCTCAGGAAGCGCTCAAGCACGGTGACTTCGCCATCGATCCCGGGGAGGGCACGCGCGTCGCGACGGTTATCGGGACGGCCCACGGCGGCGTCATGACCCTGCTCGCTGAATACGATGCCCTCCGCGAGAAGGGGCCTGGCCGGGTCAGCCCGTTCGTCGTCCCGATGATGCTCTCCGACATGGCCTGTGCGAACGTCAGCATCAAGTTCGGGACGAAGGCCGTGAACTACAGCCTCGTCAGCGCCTGCGCCAGCGGCGCCGACAGCATCGGCGAAGCGGCGAACATCATCCGCCGCGGCGATGCGGACGCCGCCCTCGCCGGTGGCGCCGAGGCGCCCATCACCCCCCTCACCGTCGCCGGCTACTCGGCCGCCCGCGCCCTCGGCTCGAGCAACGACGACCCCGGCCGCGCCTCCCGTCCCTTCGATGCCCGCCGCAACGGCTTCATCATCGCCGAAGGCGCTGGCGTCCTCCTCCTCGAATCCGAGGAGCACGCGCTCGCCCGCGGCGCCCGGATCCTCGCCGAGCTGGCTGGCTACGGCGCCACCAGCGACGCCTTCCACATCACCCAGCCCGGTGAGCACGGCGAAGGCGCCGCCCGCGCGATGGCCATCGCCCTCGCCCACGCCGGCCTGGAACCCGACGAGATCGACTACCTCAACGCCCACGGCACCTCGACACCGCTGAATGACAGGCTCGAAACCGTCGCCATCAAGCGGGCCTTTGGCGAACACGCCTACGCCATGCCCATCAGTTCGAGCAAATCGATGACCGGCCACCTCCTCGGTGCCGCCGGCGCGATCGAGGCCTGCGTTGCCGTCATGACCATCCAGGAGGGGATCATCCCTCCAACCATCAACTACGAAACGCCTGACCCCGACTGCGACCTCGACTATGTGCCCAACACCGCCCGTTCCGCGACCGTCGATGCCGTCATGAGCAACTCGCTGGGTTTCGGCGGACACAACGCCAGCCTGATCTTCCGGCGCTACCTGCCGGGCCCGCGGTGAGCGCCGCAACCATGGCCCGCCCGGGCACGCGCTGGCGCCTGCGCGACGCCTACGCCCATCAGAAGGGCATCCCGAACTTCCCGCCGATCGTCGCCACCGTGCTCGCCGCTCGCGGCATCACGACGCGCGCCCAGGCCGACCTCTTCTACAAACCGCACCTCGGCGCCGAGTACGACGCCCTCCTCCTCCCGGGCATGGCCGAGGCGGTCGCCCGCACGCAGCGAGCCATCCGCGAGAAGGAGACGATCGCCCTCTACGGCGACTTCGACGTCGATGGCGTCACCTCGATCGCGGTGCTCCACTTCGGGCTGCGACCGCTCGGCGCCCGGACCGTGAACTACATCCCCGACCGCTTCAGCGAGGGCTATGGCCTCAACAAAGAGGCTGTCCGGACGCTCAGGACCCGGGGCGCCTCGCTCCTGGTCACCGCCGACTGCGGCATCAGCTCCGTCGAGGAGGTGGCCCTCGCGAACGAACTCGGCCTCGACGTGCTCATCCTCGACCACCACACCGTGCCAGAGGTAATGCCGGCGGCCGTCGCGGCGGTCAACCCCAAACGGCTCGATTCGCCCTACCCGTTCACTGAGCTGGCAGCCGTCGGTGTCGCCTACCGTTTCCTCCAGGTGCTCTACGAAGCCGAGGGTCGCAAGCTCGACGACGACGAATTCCTCGACCTCGTGGCATTGGGGACGGTGGTCGATGTTGCGCCACTCGAAGACGAGAATCGGCGCATCGTCACGGCGGGCATCGGCCGTATGCAGCAAGGGCTGCGCCCGGGTCTGGCCGCGCTCGCCGCCGTCTCCCAAACATCGCCCGACCGCTTCAACGCCGAGACGCTGGGCTTTGCGATCGGGCCACGGATGAACGCCGCCGGGAGGATCAAGCACGCCAGCATCGCCCTCGACCTGATGCTCGCCCCCGACATGACGGCCGCCCGGCCCCTTGCCGAACAGCTCGACCTCCTGAACAGGCAGCGCCAGCAGATGACTATCGACGCCTTCGCTCTCGCCGAAGAGCTCGCGGGCGCCGCCGACGATCCGCTCATCATGATCGGTTCCGGCGAAATCTCCGCCGGGATCGTCGGGCTGGTGGCCTCACGGCTGGCCGAACGCCGCCACCGGCCCGCCATCGTCTACGAACGCGGCCCCGAGACGAGCCGGGCGAGCGCCCGCAGTATCCCCGCGTTCGACATCACCAAGGCGATCCGCAAAGAGAAGGATCTGCTCGTCCGCCATGGTGGGCACCGGGCCGCCGCTGGATTCACGGTCCGCAACGAGAACCTCGACCTCCTCCGCGGGCGCCTGATCAATACGGCCGCCGAGGAGCTCAGGGGCGAGTTGCTCCAGCGTGTCTTCGACATCGACGCCGAGACGCCGCTGAGCGCGCTCACGGGCCTCGAAGTGAAAGGGCTCATGCGGTTCGAGCCCTGTGGCAACGGCAACCCGAAGCCCGTCCTCCTCAGCCGCGGCGTCCGTGTCATGCGCTCGAAACTCGTGGGTGCCGACCGCGATCACATCAACCTGACGGTGAAGGATGGCCCCCTGACCTGGCCCGCCATCGCCTTCCGCCAGGCCGACAATCCACTGCCCGAGGAGATCGACATCGTCTACTCGCTCAGCCGCGAATGGGGGAGCGAACAACTGAAGCTCGAGATCCTCGATTTCGCCCCCTCAGCCGAGGGCAAGGGCGTCGAGGTGCGCGCGCCATGAGCCAGGAGATCCGCCTCGCCCCCGATGCCGAGCGGGCGCTCGGCGAAGCCCAGGCCCTCTGTGCGCGCGCGAACGTCGCCATCGTCGCGGCGGAGCACCTCCTGGCCGCGGCCCTCATCATCCTCTCGGAGGGCGGGAACGCAGCGGTCCCCGGTCGCGCCGCCGTCGAGGCCGCGCTCATGCTCGCCCAGGGCGAGGGCGACACGGCCCACAGCAACCAGGTCATGTTCGGTTCCGGCGCCCGCGACGCCATCAACGCGACTGCGCGGTCGGTCGGCGCGGCGGGTGGCTCCCTGATCGACGCGCCTACGCTCGCCCTCGGCACGATCGACTCTGGCTCTGTCAGCCCCATGTTCTACGGGGCGCTGGGCTTCTCGCAGGCCGCCCTGCGCGAGGCCATCGCTCCGGCCGGCTGACCGTTCGCCTTCGTGCTGGAAGGGGCCGGGAGGCCGCTCAATACCGGCGCCTGGAGGGGCCACGCGGGGCCGAAAGGAGCATGGACCACCGGACGAGCACGCCACCCACCGTGGCCCTGGCGGAATGCTCAGTCGCCCTTTGTACCTCTCGATCCTTTGCGTCTCATCGATGTCGGGCACCGCAGACCTCTCAACCCCATCCTTGCGTTTCGCCTGCCCGTCCCGTTGCGGGTACACTCCCGGCACCTTCCACACGGAGCACCTCCCATGTCCCGTCCCGTCGCAGTCATCACCGGCGCAAGCCGCGGTATCGGCAAACAGCTCTCTATCGACATGGCCCGCGAGGGCTACGACATCGTCGCCATCGCCCGGTCGACCGCTGACAGCCCCACCAAACTCCCGGGCACGGTCGATGAAACCGTCCAGC
>JBJXGC010000344.1:0-9983 GCA_046154545.1 Dehalococcoidia bacterium
GGGTCGTGCACCAGCTCTGACCAGCGCTGGGCGATGGCGTCGATCGGCTGCGGTGGCGGCGTCCACGGTATCCCGCGGACGATCACCCCGCGGTTGGCGCTGTACTCGACCAGTCCCTCGGCTTCGAGGCGGCGGAAGGCCTCCCGCACCGGTGTCTGGGAGACGCCCCATTGGGCCGCCACCTCTTCCTGCCGGAGGTGTTGGCCGGGCTCGACCCGTCCCGACATGATGCCGTTCTGGAGCGACTCATAGACGGCGTCGGCCTTGGTTCGCCGTGGCGGGCGGTGGACGGTCATCGGACAAGCATACGCGCCTGGACGGTGGTGAGCGGCGACGGCGGGTCCCTTTAGGGGCGCGTTGACCGGGAGCGCGCGCCTATGAATCCGCGGTCCTCACGCCTACTTCTTGCACTGGCTGCCGGCGCAGGGGATGTCGAAGGTCCCCTGGACGGAGACCTTCTTGAGGTTTTCGTCGTCGTCCAGCGAGGCCTCGGTGGCGTTGAACGAGAAGCTGCCGGAGATGAGGCCCGTGGTGAAGGAGTCGATCGTCAGCCGCCCGGGCTCGTTGACCTCGTAGATGGTCGTGCCAACTGTCAGGAGAGCGCTGAACTGGCCGCGGGCCGGGTCGTCGTCGAAGAGCCCGCCTGGGGCGATCACATAGCTCCTGGGGCCGAAGGGCACGTCGGCATAGGTCGAGTCGGGTGACGGCGCGATCGTGACGGTGACCTCGCCGTTGGCGAGGCGACCGCCGCAATGCAGCAGCAGGAGCGCGCCGATAGGGCCGCCGGCCTGGTTGATCCGGTCGGCTGTGTAGACCCAGTAGTCCGTCTCCACGGCGCTGCGATTCGCCCGGTCCGTGATGCTGCCCTGCTGCGACCCGGTGACCTGGACGACGCAAACTTCTTTGCTGACCGCCGGCGAGGTCGCTGCTGCCGGCGGAGGGGTGTTCGCCCCCGCCGCCGCCGCTGTTGCCTGTTGGGTCGCGGCGGCGGGTGAGGTTGCGGCCGTGGTAGTGCTCGCAGCGGTTGCCTCCGCGGAGGGGCTCGCCTCGCCAGGGGCGGGGGAGGCGGTGTCTGGCGTCCTGGTCGTCGCCCTGTCCCGAAGCGACGTGTCGTCGCCGCCGCCGCAGGTGGCCCCAAGCACGGCCGCGCCAAGGATTAGAAACACGAGAACGGTGGAGCGGGTCATGGGCTACCTCTTGCGAAACATTGTCGGTACACGGGCATAAGGTGGCAACGAGCGCTGACGGCGGCGGGCGTATAGTTGCCGTACATGCCGGACCTGGATGACTACCGCACGCGCTTTGAGTTAAACGAGTAGGACGTGCTCGCGCCCGTGCAACAGCGCCGCCGGCGCCTCAGTCGCGGTCCTGTTCGCGCGGAGTCACTCCTCGCCGGGGCCGGCATCCTGTTCTTCGGTGTCGCCGTCGGCTGGAACCTCCTGCGGTTCATCTGACGGAGCGCGCGCTTGTGCCTGCTTCACCGGCGTGCTCGCCCGTGTCGCGCCATCGGGCTCGCGGTCGTGGCCTTGGGGGGGTGGTCGTCAATGTCCCGCGTTTCCGTCCGACGTGGGCAGGCCCGCCTTCAGGCGCCCGGGCCTGCCCCGTGCTATCGTAGCTGCGTGATCTCCTCGACTCTTTCGCCGGTGATATTCTCCCCGCGGCCATCCCGCGGGGGCGGCATTTAGCGCCGCCGGTAGCCGGCCCTCCGTCCGACGCTCCGCTCGATAGCCGCCCGGGAACACGCCACGGTACTCCCGGGACATGGGGACTGACCATGCCTACTGATCGTGTCCAGATCTACGACACTACCCTCCGCGACGGTTCGCAGATGGAGGGCATCTCGCTCTCCGTCGAAGACAAGCTCCGGATCACACGGAAGCTCGACGAGCTGGGCCTCCCGTGGGTCGAGGGCGGCTTTCCCGGTTCGAACCCGAAGGACGCCGAGTACTTTCGCCGCCTGCCCGAACTGAAGCTGAAGCAGGCGAAGGTGAGCGCCTTCGGGGGCACGCGCAAGCCGAACTCAACGTGCGAGACCGACCCGAACATCCAGTCCATGGTGGCGGCGGGGACGCCCGGGATCACCCTCGTCGGCAAGGCGAGCATGTACCAGGTGCGCGAGATCCTCGAGACCAGCGCCGAAGAGAACCTGGCGATGATCACCGAGACCGTCCGCTACTTTAAGCAGCTTGGCAAGACCGTCTTCTTCGACGCCGAGCACTTCTTCGACGGGTACGGTGATGACCCAGATTATTCGCTCCAGTGCCTCGCGACTGCGGCCCGGGCGGGGGCTGACGCCCTCGTCCTCTGCGACACGAACGGGGGCATGACCACCTTTCAGATGCTCCGCGCGATCGATGCGGTGCAGCACCGGATGAACGACGTGCGGCTGGGGATTCATTGTCATAACGACGCCGGCCTGGCCGTTGCCAACAGCATGGCGGCGGTTGAAGCGGGCGTCTGGCAGGTCCAGGGCTGTGTGAACGGCTGGGGTGAGCGGTGCGGCAACACCGACATCCTGACGATGATCGCGAACCTGAAGCTGAAGATGGGCCTCGACGTGATCGAGGATGAGCAATTGGCGCGGCTGACCGAGGTCGCCACCTACGCGAATGAACTCGCGAATCTGGTGCCGAACAACCAGGCGCCGTATGTGGGGGCCAGCGCGTTCGCCCATAAGGCGGGCTACCACGTTGCTGGCGTCATGAAGCACGAGGAGGCCTACCAGCACATCGCCCCGGCCGCGGTGGGGAACGTCAGCCGGGTGCTCGTGAGCGAACTCTCTGGCCAGCGGAACATCCTCCGCAAGCTGGACGAGCTGGGGATTGACTACCCATTCAGCCAGGACGAGATCAAGAAGCTCCTCGAAACGGTCAAGCAGAAGGAATCGGAGGGCTACCAGTACGAGGGGGCGGAGGCGAGCTTCGAGCTGCTCGTGCGGCGGACCATGCCGGGCTACCATCAGCCGTTCGAACTCGAGGACTTCGTCATCGTCGAACGCCGCCGGGCCAGCCACGACCGCACCCAGCTCAACGAGATGCTGGCGGAGGCGATCGTGAAGCTGCGGGTAGACGACCAGCTCGAGCAGACGGCCGCCGAGGGTAACGGGCCGGTGAACGCGCTCGACCTCGCCGTCCGTAAAGCGTTGAAGCCGTTCTACCCGGGCCTGGCTGAGGTGAAGCTGGTGGACTACAAAGTGCGCATCCTCGACAGCCAGGAGGCGACCGGCGCCCGCGTCCGGGTGCTGCTGGAGAGCACCGACGGGGTGCGGTACTGGACCACGGTGGGCAGCAGCACGGACATCATCGAGGCGAGCTGGCTGGCGCTGGCGGATGCGCTGGAGTTCGCGCTTACCGGCGAGAGCTGACCGGTGATTACACATGCGTGAGAGCCACCACAGCCCAAAGGCCAATGATGCCATCCGGACGACGCAGCCCGTTGCCAGCGACGTTGTTGAAGGATTGGTCTATCCAGAGGGAACTCTCGGCGGGATCGTGGAAGTCTGGGACGAGCCGGAGCGATACTGTGTCGATCTTGCTGTCGCCGATGGGTCGCTGGCTGGGGGACTTCGGTATGACAACGTCATCCTTCGGCCGGGTCAGTTTGCCGTCGTCGGTCACGGCGCCGGGGAGCCTTCCGCGGCACGAGCTGGGTAACAGCCGGCGGCCGCTGCTTCAGACGAAGAGGAGCACCGCGGGCACCGCGACGATCACCGAGAGGAACACGCCCAGGTTCCGCGGCTTGGCGGTGACCCACCCCGAAGTCCCCAGGATCGCCCGGGAGTACGGCCCATAGAAGGCCGCCAGGATCAGGAGCGAGATGGCGGCGACGGAGACCATCTCGGTCAGCACCACCGTGAAGGCTCGGTCGCCGCCAAGGAGGACTGAGGCGAAGAGGGTATCGATGAAGGTCGTGATGTTGGCGCCCATCACGTAGGGGATGATGTTGTCACGCCGCACGTACCCCTTGAGGGCGAGCGGGACCAACACGGTCAGGGAGATCGAGACGCTCATCGTGAGGGTGGTGATGGCGCAGCCCATAAGGAACATCAGTGGGCGGCGGTGGAGGAAGTGGAGGGCGCGCTCGATGCCCTCGGCTTCGGACTGGAGCTGCGGGAGGGCGCGATCGAAGAGGGTGAAGCTGGCCATCAGGATGCCAACACCCGCGACGAAGACGAGGCCATCGGGAAGGAGGTCGCGGAGCCAGGTGACGGGCGGGCCGTAGGTGCTGTCGATGATGTCCAGGAGGCCCGCCGGGGTCGCGAACTGGACGGGGTCGAGCCAGCCAAAGTGGAGCACGGCGAGGCCGAGGAGGATGGCCGGCCCCTGCGTGGTGAACGTCGTGAGGAGCGCGATCACGCCGATCGAGAGCCCGTCCGCATTGCGCTTGCCGCGGAGGTAGAGGACGAACCCGACGGCGAGGACGATGAAGGAGGCGCCCAGGCGTGAGCCACCAACAACAGCGAACGCCTCGGTTTCGCTGAAGGTGCCGCCGGCGAGGAGGGAGATGCCTATCGCGGCGACGGGCGACCCGCTAAGGACGATATAGGCGAAGAGCCAGCCGAATCCGACGGTGTTGAGTGGGCCGCTTACGTTCAGGTCCGCGAGGAGCGGGACGAGGCTCTTGGCGCCGGCCTTGATGGTCTGCAAAGCGAGGATG
Source organism: Dehalococcoidia bacterium (assembly GCA_046154545.1). Classification (GTDB taxonomy): domain Bacteria; phylum Chloroflexota; class Dehalococcoidia; order Tepidiformales; family Tepidiformaceae; genus JBJXGC01. Next base: position 4,657 of record JBJXGC010000344.1, read on the forward strand.
AAGACGAGGATGCCTGCGATCGCGAAGAACGACCGGGCCGAGATCCGGTAGGGACGAAGGAGCCGGTGGGGGCGGGCCTTCGGCGCCGCCAGGTTGAGGGCGGGAAGCCTTGGCGCCGCCGACTCGGCCGGTTCGGGCGAACTCATACCGCGGCGCCCGGCGCCGCTTCGCGCACCATGCCCGCGGCGACGGTCAGGCGGGTCGAAGGGTCGATCAGGATGAAGCTACCGGTATCGCGGCTAACGACGTACGGATCGACAAAGACGGGCTCCAGCGTGCGGATGGTGACGCGGCCGATGTCGTTCAGGGCCATCGTCTCGGGGCTTGCCGTGCGTTCGAAGCTCTCGACTTCGAGCCGGTCGTCGATGGACTCGACGATGCACTTTACGCGCCGGGTGGTGTGCTTCACCCAGAACTGCTGACGAGGGCGGAGCGGCGTGCCGTCGCTCATCCAGCAGAGGTCGGCGGTGAAGCGTGTGGCCGTTGGTGCAGGCTCGTTCGCATCGACGATCATGTACCCGCGGCCGACATCGAGTTCGTCGGCGAGCCGCACGATGACGGCGTCGCCACTCTCGGCGCAATCGACGGTTCGTTCGAACCGATCGATCCCGGCTATCGTGGTCTGCACCCCGAGGGGGAGGACCGTCACCTTCGCCCCAACCTCCAGCCGGCCTGCGGCGACCGTGCCCGCGTAGCCGCGGTAGTCGTGGTACTCGTCCGTGTGCGGGCGCACCACATACTGGACGGGGAAGCGGAGGGCGGCGTGGCGGGCGCGGTCGGCGACTTCAACGGATTCGAGGAACTCGAGGAGGGTCGGCCCTTCGTACCAGGGCATGCTGTGGCCGCGTTCGACGATGTTCTCCCCGGTCACCGCTGCCATCGGGACGACGGTGACCGTTTCGACGCCAAGGTGGGCGGCCACGGGGCGGAACTCCGCCTCGATCTCCAGGAGGCGAGCCTCGGACCAGCCCACGAGGTCCATCTTGTTCACGCAGAGCACCAGGTGGCGGATGCCGAGCAGGGCCGTGATGGCTGAGTGGCGCCGGGTCTGCTCGATGATTCCTTTGCGGGCATCGGCCAGGATGAGCGCGAGGTCGGCGGTGGAGGCGCCTGTCACCATGTTGCGGGTGTACTGCACATGGCCGGGCGAGTCGGCGATGATGAATTTGCGCTTCGGCGTCGCGAAATAGCGATAGGCCACGTCGATCGTGATGCCCTGCTCACGCTCGGCCCGTAGTCCATCGGTGAGGAGGGCGAGGTTGACGGCGTCGAGGCCCTGGGCCTCGCTGGCCCGCTCGATGCTGACCATGGTGTCCTCGAAGACCTGCTTACTGTCGTAGAGCAGACGGCCGATGAGGGTGCTCTTGCCGTCATCGACGGAGCCGGCGGTGGCGAGGCGTAGGAGGTCCATCAGAAGTAGCCCTCGCGCTTGCGGTCTTCCATCGCGGCTTCGGAGAACTGGTCGTCTGCCCGGCTCTGCCCGCGCTCGGTGATGCGGGTGGCCGCGATCTCCGCCACGACCGTGGCGATATCCGCCGCTTCGGAACGGACGGCGGCTGTGCAGGTCATGTCCCCGACGGTCCGGTAGCGGACCGGCGCCGCGAAGGCGCGCTCGTTCGGGAGCATGGGGAGGTAGGGGCTCACGGCCATCAGCATGCCGTCCCGCTCGAAGACCTCACGCTCATGGCTGAAGTAGATCGAGGGGACGCCGATCCCGTCGCGCTCGACGTAGCGCCAGATGTCGAGCTCGGTCCAGTTCGAGAGGGGGAAGACGCGCATGTGCTCGCCCTTCACGTGCATGCCGTTGAAGAGGTGCCAGAGTTCGGGGCGCTGGTTGCGCGGGTCCCACTGTCCGAACTCATCGCGAAAGGAGAAGACGCGCTCTTTGGCGCGGGCCTTCTCTTCGTCCCGCCGCGCTCCGCCGATGGCTGCGTCGAACTGGTGCTGGGCGATGGCGCCGAGCAGGACGGGCGTCTGCAGGCGATTGCGGGAGGCGCGCGGGCCCCGTTCCTCCACCAACTCGCCCAGGTCGATGGCCTCCTGGACGGAGGCGGCGATCAGGCGGACGCCCAGTTCAGCCACGCGCCGGTCACGGAATTCAAGGACCTCGGGGAAGTTGTGGCCGGTGTCGATATGCATCACGGGGAAGGGGATCTTCGCCGGCCAGAAGGCCTTCTCAGCGATGCGGAGGAGGACGATGGAGTCCTTCCCGCCGGAGAAGAGGAGGGCCGGGCGCTCAAACTCAGCGGCGACCTCGCGCATGATGAAGATCGCTTCGGCTTCGAGGTTGTCGAGGTCGGTGTCGTGTTCGGCTGCGGTGGTCATGGCGCTCGATGTGGGTCATCTCCGGACGGGCACAGGGCTCCGCACCGGGCTGTCCACACATAGTCGAGGAAGTTGACCGAAATAGTCAAGTTTAGGCTCTGTTACGGCTGTTTCTGTGGTTCGACAGGTAGGCGGCGACCCGCCCCAGCGACTCAGCGAGCATGTACAATGGCCGGTAGGAGGCCGCTGATGTCAATCGCTCCCGCCGGCACGAACGTTCGTCCGCTCCATGACCTCGGCCCGCTGGGGACGTCGGTCGCGGTCGAAGTGGCACAGGGTACCTCGGCCACGGAATTCTTCGACAACGGCAACCGGGTGGCCGTCATGGTGCCGCCTGTCCTGTACGATGAACTCTGCGATGCGGCCAATCGCCTCGCGCTGATAGAGGCGCTCAATGAAGCGGAAGCGAGCCTTGCTGACGGACGAGCAGTCCCGCACGAGGAAGTCCTCCCCCTTCTCCGCAAGTGGGCTGAAGAGCCCGGGTGACCCCGCGCATTCGCTGGTCCTCGCGCGGACTGGCTGATCTTCATGAGATTCATGACTACCTTGAACGCGAGTTTCCCGCCGCTCGACCGCGGGCGATGCGCGCGCTGCTTCGTGCAATGGACAGGATCGGCGCCTTCGCCAACGCCGCCCCTATCGCGATCGTCGTTGGCGAGAGGGCTTACCACGCGGCGTTGGCGGGGAACTACATCGTTTACTACGAAGTCGTCGATGATTGGGCCGTCATCGCCCGAATCCGCGACGCCCGCCGGGACGTCAAGGGTTTTGACCCGGGCTCCAGTGAACCTTGATGCAAGAGACTCGCGGCTACACCAGGCCGCGGGCCTCCAGGTACGACAGCACCCGGGCGAGGGACGCCTCCACCGGCTCCTGGCCCGTCGGCACGACGAGTTCCGGGTGCAGGGGCGGCTCATAGGGGTCGTCGATGCCGGTGAAGCCGGTGCGCTTTCCGGCGCGGGCCTCGGCGTAGAGGCCTTTCACGTCGCGCGCCTCGCACTCTTCGAGGGTGGCGGCCACGTACGTCTCGATGAAGGCGGAGCCGTCGCCTTCGACGAGGCGGCGGTTCGCGTCGCGCGTGTCGCGGTAGGGCGAGATGGCGGCCGTCACGACGGCGACACCGTTGCGCGCGAGCAGGTTCGCGACGAAACCGATGCGGAGGATGTTCGTGTCGCGGTCCTCCCTGCTGAAGCCGAGGCCCTTCGAGAGGCTGGTGCGCACGACATCGCCATCGAGCACCTCCACGCGGCGGCCACGCTCGCGCAGGAGTGGGGCGAGCGCCTCCGTCAGCGTCGATTTCCCGGCCCCGGAGAGCCCGGTGAACCAGATGACGAATCCTTTGTCAGGCAGCGTGTTTCCTCCGCGGCTCAATTGGTGGACCTGGTGGGCGCCTTGGACCTAGGTGTGGAGGCCGCACTCGTCTTTGTCGAGCCCTTCCCAGCGGCCGGCCCGGCCCTGGACCCCCGGGATCGTGCAGTTGTAGCAGCCGATGCTGGCGTATCCGCGGTCGAGGAGGGCGTTGTAGGGAAGCTTGTTTTCGACTAGGTAGGCCCAGGTCCGCTTCTCGTCCCAGTTGGCGAGCGGGTTGAGCTTCACGACGCCGAACTTCTCGTTCCAGGCGACGATGGGCACGTCGGAGCGGCCTTCGGACTGGTCGCGCCGCAAGCCCGAGACCCAGGCGCTCTTGCCTTCGAGGGCGCGGTGGTTCGGTTCGATCTTGCGCAGCTCGCAACAGAGGTCGGGATCCCGCATCCAAAGGGCTGAGCCGTATTGGGTTGCCTGCTCCTCGTGGGTCAGCCGCGACTTGTAGACCTGGACGTTCGTCAGGCCGAGCGCGGGCACGGTCTCGCGCATGTTCTGGTGGGTCTCCTCGAACAGGTAGTCGGTATCGAGCACGAACACATGCACGTCCGGCTTGAGCTGGGCCACCATGTGGAGGATGGCTGCGCCGGTGACGCCACCGAAGCTCGCGCCCACGCTGAGGCCGTCGCCGAAGGTATCGACGGCCCAACGCGCGATCTCGCGGGGGTCGGCGGTCTCGAAGCGAGCGTTGAGCTGGGCCAGCTCGGCTGGCGTGAACGGCACGGTGGTAGTGGGCATGGCAGCGCCTAAAGATGAGTAGTTCGCTCGACTTTATCAACAATGCCCGTTGAAGGCAACCGGGATTGTTGATAAAGTCACTCCAGTTTACGTGCCCTCTCGCTTGAAAGGTGGCTGGCCATGACCGCAACGGCGGAAACGATCGTCTACACGGACGACCCCGCGAAAGTCCTCCCGATCCTCGAGCGCGAGCTCGACGACTTCACGACCGAAGCGACCCGCTACCTTGCCGGGGAGTGGATCGAGAACCAGTTCATCGGCTTCCGCCTCAAGCAGGGGGTCTATGGCCAGCGCCAGCCGGGCGTCCAGATGATCCGCTGCAAGCTTCCGTTCGGCGGCGTCACGCCGGAGCAGATGGAGGCCTTCGGCGAGGTCGCGGAGCGGTACGCGCCCCTGCGGAAGGGCCACGTGACCACGCGGCAGAACTTCCAGTTCCACCACATCCCGATCCTGAAGGCGGCTGAGGCGCTGTTTGTGATGGCGAAGGCCGGCATCTCGACGAGGGAGGCCTGCGGGAACACCGTCCGCAACGTCACCGGCGACCCGTGGGCGGGCGTGAACAACCAGGAGGCCTTCGACCCTACGCCCTACGCCGGCGCCTTCGCCCGCTACTGGCTGCGCAACCCGCTGAGCCAGCTCTTGCCGCGGAAATGCAAGGTCGCCTTTAGCAGCAGCGACGAGGACATCGCGATCACGCGCATCCACGACCTCGGCTTCATCCCTCGCATCCGGGATGGCGTCAAGGGCTTCGAGATCATCACCGGCGGCGGTACGAGCATCATGCCGCGCGTCGGTTACACGCTCTACGACTTCGTCTCGACGGAGGAGTACCTGAAGGTGAGCGAGGCCGTCATCCGCATCTTCGAGCGGGCGGACGAGCTGCGGAAGAACCGGGCGAAGGC
>JBJXGC010000351.1:0-6656 GCA_046154545.1 Dehalococcoidia bacterium
CTCGCCAGCCTCTGGCAGCAGTTCGGGCGGGCCGGGCGCACCCAGGAGACCTCGCTCTCCGTCCTCGTCGCCTCCTCCAACCCCCTCGACCAGTACGTCTGCGCGAACCCGGACTTCGTCTTCGAGCGCAGCGTCGAACGCGGCCTGATCGACCCGGACAACCTCTACATCCTCGCCAGCCACCTCAAGTGCGCCGCCTTCGAACTCCCCTTCCGGGTGGGCGAGCCCTTCGGAGCCCACACGGACGAACTGCTCGACATCCTGGTCGAGGAGGACGTCCTCCAGAAGTCGGGCGACCGTTACCACTGGATGACCGAGGCCTACCCGGCCGAGCAGGTGAGCCTGCGCACGGCCAGCACCGACAACTTCGTCATCATCGAACAGGGGCCGAAGCCGCGCGTCATCGGTGAGTGCGACCGCCCGAGCGCGCCCCTGCTCATCCACGAAGACGCGATCTACATCCACCGCGCCCAGCAATACCAGGTCGAGTACCTCGACTGGGACGACAAGAAGGCCTACGTCACCCCCGTCTCGGTCGACTACTACACAGACGCCGAGCTGGCCGTCGAACTCAAGGTCCTCGAATGCTTCGAAAGCGAGCCTGTCCCCGGCGGCACGCACGAGCGGGGAGAGGTCGCCATCACCTTCCTCGCCACCATCTTCAAGAAGGTCAAGCTCCACACCCACGAGAACGTCGGCTGGGGCAAGATCGCCATCCCCGAAGCAAACATGCACACCAGCGCCTACTGGCTGAGCTTCGACGAGAGCGCGACCAAAGGGCTGACCCGGGACCACGTCTCCGCCGGGCTCGTGGGCGTCGCCCACCTGATGCGCAACCTCGCCCCCATCTACTGCCTCTGCGACCCGCGCGACATCGGCACGGAGACCCAGGTGCGGGCGGTCCTCACCGGGCTGCCGACCGTCTTCCTTTTCGATAGCATCCCCGGCGGCGTCGGCCTCGCCGACAAGCTCTGGGACGTCCGCGCCGACCTGGCCGACGCCTGCCTCTCGCTGGTCCTGGCCTGCGCGTGCGAGTGGGGCTGCCCCGGCTGCGTCGGCCCCCAGGTCGAGCGCGAGAGCCCGGCTAAGAAGGCGGCGCGAGTCCTGCTCGAACGCCTGGGGCGCTGAGGTGGCCTGCCGTGTCCGGACCGCCCGGGACCCTCGGCCCGGGACCCGCGAGTCAGCGGCAGTCCGTGAAATCGCGCCCGGGCACCGCATTCGGACAGAACTCCGCGAGGACCACGAGGTAAGCGTCGTCGTGGAGGGCGGAGCGGGCACGGGGCAGCAGCGCCTCCGCGCCGGCCCGGTCGGCGGCCGGCAGCAGCGTGTAGTAGTCGCCGCCCTTGTGATAGATGGTGACCCCTTCGAAGCCGGCCGCGACCGCTTTCCGATGTTCGTCCGTCGCGTCGGGGGCCAGCCGGCTGTCAGTCGATACGACGACCGCCCAGGACGGCGCCGGTTCGGATGCAGTCGAACTCGCGACGATCGACCCCGGCGACCCGCAGACGATGTAGGGGCCAAGCTTGGGAGCTGCGAGGGTCTCGTCCGTCACCCAGCCGGAGAGCCCGTTACCGAAGTCCACCCTCCGCCAATACCACCCCTCATCCTCGTATCGGCCATCGGAGACGACGACGGCCGTCCGCTCGACGGTCACCGTCCCAAGCAACGCGCCGGGCCGGGTATCCGCATTCGTGGGCAGGCTGCGGACCGCGAGGCCAGGCGCGGGTGGCACGATTCGCACGGTCATCCCCTTCAGGATGGGCGGGCAGGATGGCGCCGCGGCAGCCGGTGCTTGCGACGAAACGGCCGCAGCCGTCTCAGCGGGCGTGGCCGGCGCTGCCGGGCTCGATCCGCCGCCACCGCCATCGACCAGCGCCAGTGGGATGGCGATTGCCGCCGCGATGAGCGCCGCCACAACGGCAACGCCGGCAATGAGGGGGCCACGCGGGCGCCGCTCGCCCGGCCGGCCACCGGCGCTTCCCCGCGACCACGCCTTGCGAAAGCGTGCGCCGGGTGCGGCCTCAGTGGCTGGCCCGCCCCGGATCTGCCGCAACGAGGCCACGAGCACATCCATGTCCTGGTGGAAGCGCTCGGCCGTGATCTCGATGGATTGGCGGTTGGCCAGCGGCTTGAGCCGGTCCGGGAGGGCGCTTGCCGGCGGCATCGCGGCGCCATCGAAGAGCACCGGCACCACGAACGCCCCCTGCTCCAGCGCCGTACCGATCTCCTGGCAGACCCAGTCAGCCGGGTCGTCGAGTTTGCGCTGACCGGCCTGGTTGACGGCGGTCGTAAAGCGGGGGCCGATCAGGGCGAGGAGCGCGTCGCACGCCGCCACGCGTTCCGTGATCGCCGTGGTGAAGTCCTCGCCAGGGCGAAGCTTGTCGATGTCGATGAAGACATGCTCCTGGCCGAACGCCTCGACAAGGCGGTCGTAGATGCGGCCAGCCCAGCCTGCCGAGTCCTCGCGCCGGTAACTGATCACGACATTCGTCATGGCGGCCACATCATAGTCCGAGCCCTCTCGCTCCGGGAACGTCTGCGACGCCGACGCTCAGACGGCCCGCCCGCGCAGCGCCTCGTCCTTCCGGGGGCGGGCCGTGAGGAAGTCGAGGATCTGGGGCCAGTAACGGGTGATCGCGAATTGGCCCGCGAGCGCCGCCGCCACCGCCACCCCGACGATGACCCAATCGCCGGCATGCACCTGTTCGAAGTCGAAGAAGTTCCGCAGCCATTCGATGTAGACCGTGGCGAAGAGGCCGGCGACCAGGAGCGCGGCGAGCACCGTGGTGAGGAAGGGCCGCGTCAGGCTCCGCCAGGACGCGCCTTCGAAGCCCAGCACTTCCACGACGTAAAACAGGCCCGTAATCCCCACGGTCAGGGTGACCAGGGTGCGGGCCTCCTCCGTTGTCCGTCCCAGGACGCCCGCCACGAGCAGGTGGACGATCACGCCGGCTGCCGCCAGAGCGAGCGACGCCGGCAGCGCGAAGCGCAGCACGTTGCGGGTGAAGTCCCGGCCCGCGTCGGGCGGCGGGATGCTGATCGAGATGAACACCGCGGGAATACCGAGCGTGAGGAGCGCGGTGATCGAGCCCTGCCGGGGGAGGAAGGGGAAGTCCAGCCGCAGCATGTTGGTGGCCACGATCAGGAGATAGGCGTAGATGCTCTTCGCGATGAAGAGCTTGCTCAGGCGGGCGGCGTTGCCCAGCACGGCCGTCGCCTCTTTCGCACCCTTAATGAGGGCAGTGAACGAATCGTCCAGGAGCACGATGCCGGCCACCGCCCGGGCCGTCCCTGTGCCCGAGGCCATCGCCACCGCCACGTCCGCCGTCCGCAGCGCCTGGACGTCGTTTGCGCCGTCGCCAACCATCGCCACGAAGTGGCCCTGGTCGCGCAACGACTGCACGATCTGGGCCTTCTGGGCCGGGGCGATCCGGCCGAACACGGTGTTGTGATCGACGGCCACGTCAAAGGCCGCCTTGTCCAGGCCCTCGAGTTCCGCCCCGGAGATGACCCCGCCCTTGGTCGCGATGCCGAGCTGCTTGAGGAGGGCAGCCACGGTCTGCGGGTTGTCACCGCTGATCAGCTTCGGCTCGATCCCGAGGTCCTCCATCATCGCGAACGCCTGGCGCACCTCGGGCCGGAGGACGTCGCCCAGGATCAGGAGCGCCAGGGCACGCATCTGGGGCAGCGGCGCGCCCGGTTCGGGAAGCGCCGCCGCTTCGGCGAAGACCACGCCGCGCATGCCCGCCTCCGTCGCGTCGTCGTACGGGCTCTGGAACCCGTCCCCGTCGTTCGTCAGGGGGAGCACGGTCTCCGGGGCGCCAAGCACGAAGACTCGCTGGTCGCCGCGCAGGTCGAGGCGGAGGGCGCTCCAGCGCCGCTCGGAGTTGAACGGCACGCTCGCCACCGGCCGCGCGCCGTTCGATTCGGCGCCCAGGGACTCGGCCAGCGCGCCCGCCGTCTTGCTGTCCGCCGCCGAGGCGGCGACGAAGGCGGCCAGCCAGGGCCGGTAGATCTCGGCGCCTGGCGCGAACCGGACATCCTGGAGGGTGAGCCGGTTCGCCGTGATTGTCCCGGTCTTGTCGAGACAGATCACGTCGGTGTAGTTGAGCGCCTCGACGGCGTTGATGTCCTGGACGATCGCCCCCGAGCGGGAGACCCGGACCGCGCCCACAGCGAAGGCCACCGTCATCCCCAGGAGCAGCCCCGTCGGCACGACCGTCGTCACCGTGGCCGTGGTCGCCTTGATCGACTCGCCGAGCCCCTGGTCATCGACGCTGTAGGAGATCATGAGCAGGGCGGCGAGCACGGCCGTCGCGATCAGGAGGACGCGGAGGATCCGCCCGAACCGGATCTGGAGCGGCGTCGAACGCTTCACCACCTCTCGCGCCTGCGTGGTGAGCTTCATCGCGTACGCTTCGGCGCCCACTTGCTCCGCCGTGTAGTAGCAATCGCCGGCCGTGCAGAAGCTGCCCGAACGGAGTTCGTCACCGGGCGCCTTCCTCACTGAGTCCGACTCGCCGGTGAGCAGCGACTCATCGACTTCGCAGTTGCGGGCGACGACGTGTCCATCGGCAACCACCTGGTCACCCTGCTTGAGGTGGACGAGGTCGCCCTGGACGACGTGTTCGGCGAGCAGCGGCGCTTCCAGGCCGTCGCGGACGACGCTCGCGTGCGGAGCCGTGAGCGCTACGAGTTCGCGCAGGGTGCCGACCGCCCGTAGCTCCTGGAGCGTGGAGACGGCCACGTTCGCGGCCACCACGATGCCGACAAAGAGGCCGTCGCGGAATTCCCCGACGGCAAACAGCGCCAGGATCATCGCCGCCAGCACGACGTTGAAGAAGGTGAGCGTGTTCGCCCGGATGACGTCGCCATCGGTGCGTTGGCGGCTCGTGTCGGCGTTTGCCAGCCCGGACTCAGCGCGGCGGCGGGCCTCCTCCGTGGTCAGCCCGCGGATCGCCCCTGGCATGAGGGGCGGCGGCAGGGGCAGTGACGGCTGGACCATGCGCCCAGCCTGAGGCATAGCTCGCGATCACGGAAGCGAGTCCGGGAAACCCCCCGGGCAGGCCCGCGCCCCAGCGCCCCGGTTTTCCGCTCAGGTGTTCTGTCCCACAATTGAGAGCGTTATCAATAGCGCAATAAATACGCCGCACAGCAGCGACAGGTACCCAATCGTCTTCCACATAACCGGCCGGCCCTCGAGGTCGTCTGAACGGCGCCAAGGCCGCGCCCCCTATCCTACCGGCAGACGTGCTCAGCCGCATTCTGTGCGCGCAGAACGGCGGATTGCCTTAAGATGGGCCAGCGCCATCGCCCCCAAACTGAGGTACCCCGCGTGAAAACAGTGATCCTGGCTGCCGGCGACGGCGGCCGCCTCGGACCGCACACCGCCCAGCTCCCGAAGCCCCTCGTCGCCCTCAATGGGCGGCCGATCCTTTCCTACACACTCGAGGCGCTCGCCGCCGCTGGCGTCGAAGATGTCGTCGTGGTCACGGGCTACCGCGAGCCCCAGCTCATCGAGGCGCTGGGACGGGCCCTGCCCCGCCGCTTCAAACTCGCGACCGTGACCAACCCACGCTTCCAGGGCGGCGCCTCCCTCAGTCTCCGCGCCGCCCGCGACCTCTGCGGCAGCGAACCCTTCCTTCTGCTCATGGCCGACCATCTCCTCTCCGCCCCCCTCGTCACCAGGCTCCTCCTCGAATCCCGCCACGGCGCCATCCGGGGCATCTCCTCGCTGGCCGTCGATGCTTCGACCCACGACCCGGCCTATACGGCGGAGGCCACGAAGGTCCAGCTGAACGACGCCGGGTTCGTGACCGCCATCGGCAAGGCGCTCCAACCATGGTCAGCCCTCGATACCGGCGCCTTCGTCCTTTCGCCGGCCGCCTGGGAGGCCGTGGACCTGGCCCCTGAGGACTGCGAACTCAGCGTCATCTTCGCCATCCTCGCCCGCAAGCGGGCGTTGCGTGCCGTCGATGTCTCCGGTGCCTTCTGGTACGACGTTGACACGGCCGAGGACCTCGCCGCGGCCGCTACCCTGCTCTCCGGCGGCCACGCCCCGGCCCCCCAGCCGGCCGGCCCGAGAGTCCCCCCCGCCCCGCCCCTGCGCTCTCCCGTCCGCCGTTATGCCGACATGAACGCCTGAGCGTGGCGGGGTACGACGGCCTCGTCTCGCGCTATCTCAACCGGCCCCTGAGCCGGCCCGCGGCTCGGGCCCTCGTCCCCACGCCGATCACGCCAAACGGCGTCACTCTCTTTACGCTCGCCCTCTCTGTCGTGACCGGGGCGATGCTGGCCGCCGGCTGGAACATCGCCGGCGGCATCGCCATCCAGGCCGTCTCCGTGATCGACGGTGTCGATGGCGAACTCGCCCGCCTCAAGGGCCTCTCTACGAAGTTCGGCGCCGTCCTCGACGCGGTGACCGACCGTTACGCCGACGCCCTCATGCTCGGCGGGATGACCATCTACGCCGCCCGCTTCGAGGACCTGCCCCGGCCCGAGGTCGTCGGCACCCTCGCCTTAGCCGCCGCGCTCACCGTCAGCTACAGCCGCGCCCGGATCGAAGCGAGCATGCGCCTGGAGCCCTCCGACGGCCTCTTCGGCCTCGCCAGCCGCGATGTGCGCTCGCTGATCGCGGCCATTGGCGCCGTCGCCGG
>JBJXGC010000010.1:0-7478 GCA_046154545.1 Dehalococcoidia bacterium
AGCCGCACCTGCAGCTTCGCCATCTCGGCCTGGCCCTCGACCTTGGTTAAGCCGGGGGTGTCGCTGGTCGAATACTGCTTGAGGTCGACCTTCTTGCCCTGCGGCGGGATGAGCGGCTGGCTCATGAGCCCGGCTCGGCCACGGTCCGGCGGGCCGCCCGGCGAGCACGGTCGGCCTCTGGTAGGTCCGCCTCGAGGTGGTCCTTCCAGTCCGGGTCGGGCGTCTCACAGCCTGCCTTCGGGACGAACACCGACCGTTCCACCAGGGCCATTTTGTGGATGTAGCGTGGGCAGTTCGCGAAGATCTGCTCCGTCGTCACGCGTACAACGAACTGGGCCTCCGGGAATTCGGCGACTAGCGGGTCATCGAAGTCGATTGTCGCCGAGCCGTTCACCCGCATCCGGCTCTGCCCGTCGAAGTCGACGAAAAGCATGCCGACCTTGCCCCGGGAGACGATGTTGCCTGTGCTCTGGAACTTCCCGTTGCCGTCATAGCTCGGGAAGGCGAGCGTGTGCTCGTCGATCACCCGCACAAACCCGGGTTCGCCGCCCTTATAGGAACAGTCGAGGTTGCCATCGGCGTCGCTCGTCGCGAGGAAGAACATATCCCTCGCTTCGATGAAGGCGCGGTCGCTTTCGGAGACCGTGTCGTGGTGGGTGAACTCGGCCACCCGGTCGGCAAGGCGGACGCTGTCGAAGCGCTCCTGGAGCCGCCGCTCACCGGCGTGGAAGCCGCGCTCGTCGTGATTCCCTGGTTCTGGCATCGTGCTGCTCTCCGTGGCCCCTCGCCCGGTGGCCGTGTAGGCTTGGCCCGAAAGCTTACACGAACGAGGGACGCCCATGCCCAGCCGCCGCGGTTCTATCGCGCTCACCGACGATGAGCAGCAGAAGATGCTCGACGAGAGCTGGACGCTCCAGGTCGCGTCCACCGGCCCCGGTGGCTATCCCCACCTCGTCGCCATGTGGTATGTGCTCGACGAAGGCAAAATCGTGTTCACCACCTTCCGCAAGAGCCAGAAGGTCGTCAACCTCCGCCGCAACCCGAAGATGACTGTCATGCTCGAGTCGGGCAAGGTCTACAACGAGCTCGCGGGACTCGTCATCGAAGGCGACGCGGAGGTCGTGGACGACCTCCAGTACACCGCGAAGGTGATGGCGCTCGTCGGCTCGAAGTACAACGGCATCCCCGTCCCCATGGAGACGCCCGAAGCGGCCCTCAAGGTCGCCTCGAAGCGCATCGTTGTCCGTCTTCAGCCCGTCAACATGTACAGCTGGGACCACCACAAGCTCGGCGGCGTGTATTAAGCCCTAACAGCTAAGGCGATTGTATACTTGACACGGTGACTCCCATGGTTTACTCTTTCTCCTGTGAGGATTTAGGCAGGCGCGTTGGCTGTTGGGCGACGCGCTGAATCTCAGCCAGAACCTCAGCCGGGAAGACGCGGCGGGCCAGCTCTTCGGTCGTCATCTCGGTAGCTTTCTTCGGTGGGTCGGTCACGGGAGGCCTCCAATGGATCTCATGAAGTTGATGGACACGTACGGCACGGAGCAAGCGTGCCGCGAGGTCTTGGCTGAGCTTCGCTGGCCGGACGGGGTAATCTGCCCGCGCTGTGAGACAGACCGGCACGCGTTTGACTCCGGGCGTTACGTCTGGGATTGCTACTCATGTGGCTACCAGTTCTCGGTGATGTCGGGCACCGTCCTTCACGATACCAAGCTTCCCCTTCGAAAGTGGTTCATGGCCGTCCTTCTCATGGTCGAAGCCAAGAAGGGGATCAGCGCCAACCAGCTTAAGCGCACACTGGGCATGTCCTACAAGACCGCATGGTACCTGTGTCACCGCATCCGGGCCGCGATGGCTGAGGCGAACCCTGAGCCGCTCAAGGGCACCGTGGAGGCTGACGAGGCCTGGATAGGCGGCCGTCAGAAGGGTGTGGGCAAGGGTAACTGGCGAGACGGCAAGGTGATGGTTCTCGGGGCGTTGGAGCGTGGCGGCGAGGTTCGTCTCAGGATTGACCGGCGCCCCACCAAGAAGGCGATTCACGCGTTCCTCGGCTCGGTTGTTGATGAGACCGAGCTTGATGCGCTCTACACGGATGAGCACAGCGCCTATGACGGGTTCGTTGAAGGCCGCGTCGGACCAGACGCCATCCACGATCACGTTGTCCACCGCAACGAAGAATGGGTACGCGGGGACGTGCACACGAACGGCATGGAATCCGTATGGAGCCTGTTTAAGCGTTCGGTGGTCGGTTCCTATCATCAACTCTCTGAGAAACACCTTGACGCCTACTTTGATGAGTTCGAGTGGCGATTCAACAACCGGGATAACCCCTACCTGTTCCGCGACACGCTGACCAAGCTGCTTAAGGCGGAGGTACTGCCCTACTCCCAATTAATTAGCGACTAGTGTTGACACTTGCGTAGAGCCCTTTTCATTCGCTCCCAGCGCAGTACCCAGTGGAAGCGGAATTTATGACTGAACCGACTCGCAGTTAGGCCGCTGTCTTTCCGTAACTTTCTAAGAGCCATCCATTGACCTACACGAGACTTCATTTCATCTGGCCACATATACCAGTGCCAAGGCCGCACCATGAGGCCATTCCACCCAGCATCTGTGTAAATCCGTACTTGAAAACGGCGCGCGCGCATCTTGAAGTTGCTTCACACCAATCGCATCGAGAACGTGACTAGCGAGCCACCAATTATGAGGGTGGATTGAGGAGGATTACCTGGTCTCTGTCCAGTTGGGAGAATGAACCCGCCGCCTTGCATTATCATGCCTTCAGTCAGAAATGCCACTACCACTCGTTGAGTCGCATCCCCAGGCAAAACGTCTCGTCGCTGCCCTGGATAGGGAGAGCCGTCAAACCTGATGTCATCCTCCCATGCGCCGACCCGCGGTGGCATGTCAATTGACTTTTGCCAACGCCGGTCAAATTCGATCTGCGGCCAGCACCCCAAGGCTGTCACTTCGCTACGATTACGGACAGTCGCAACGTAGTACCGCGTGTTGCCGGTGGGTGACCAGCAGAACTTAGGATCCCGAACCAACTCCAGGCGCACTCGGGGTTTAGACTCATCCCCTGAAAATGACGCTAGGACAGCCAGCACGCTGAAGAGCCCGAGCACACCCCCAACGACAATAATCGCTATGCCCGGACCGGAATGTCCGGATTGACGGAGAGTCAGACCCGCAATGACGAGGGCCAAGCTTACGCCTAGAGCGCCCATCGCAACCTGCATCGCCGGGTCACGCATGATTCGTCCCACGGCGTGATACTACCCCACGCCCCGCGTCTAGTATACAATCGCCACAGCTAACAGCTAACCCCGCGGCAGATGGCCCTGGTCGATGTACTCGCGCCCTTCGGTGATCTTCCCGCCGCTGATCGTCGCTACCAGGCAGAAGGGCGTGTCCATCTCCTTCCCACCGATGGTGCCACGCAGTGAACCCTCGGCGATCGCTCCCGTATCGGTCCCCATGATCGTGTGGGCGTCATGACGGAAGCCACCGATCCCGGCGAGTGTGCGCTTCGCCACCGCCACATTGGCGTCAGCGCCTTCCTGCCAGGCACGGTCGGTGCTGTGCCAGATGCGGACATCGTCCGCGTACAGGCTCCGCATCGTCTCGAAATCGCCGGCCGCGACGGCGGCAATGAAGCGGGTAAGTACGTCCTTTGCGTCCAAGAGCGACCGCCTTCCCGGGCGTGTGCTGCTCTCTGGCAGCCCGGGCCCGACCGGATTCGCCGCGAATGTATACGATTCTCCACACTGGCGCGGGGCGTGCCTAAGGCCCGCCGCGCTCTTCGAGGATCGTGCGGGGTCGTGGCACCAGCCAGAGCAGCTCGAGTGTGCCCCTCGGGACCGCGTCGAGCTGGCGGAGCGTGGCCGGCATCGGCTGGCCCACAGGCGTCAGCCCGATCGGCTTGACCTCAAGGCGGCTCAGGCGTCCGCCCGCCGCGAACACCGTGGCGGTCAACCGCCGTCCTTGCTCGTCCTCGCCCTCGGCTTCGACCAGCGTCGAAGGGTGGCCAAGCGGCAGCGAGGGCGCGCCCGGCGAGACCTGCAGGTCCAGGCTCGTCATGCCCGCACAGTGCACGTCCCTGACACGGAGCGCGCCGAGCTGGCCGGCGGCCTCATTGCTCGCGGGAAAGTCCGCGAGCAGGAGGACGTGGAGCACCGCGGCCTCACCCTCGCCCGGCACCCGCCAGCCGTCTCGATCGTTCACACGGGCACGGCTTCAGCACGGCGCTTGAGGCCGTTGGCCTCTTCGACGAGGTTCTGGCGCGCAACTCGCGCGAGCATGGGGCGCACGATCGGCGCCAGCGGCCCGCCGAAGTCCACTCGCAGGGTCACCCTCGACTTGCCGCCGGACCGGGCGGTGACGATGTGGTCGGCGACCGCGCGGACGCCCGTCGCGGCCATCGACCAGGCGAACGATGCCCCGTCCTTGACCTCGGTCACGGTCCAGGTGGAGTCTCGCCCACCCTTGACGTCGATCCGGAAGCGGTTTCCGGCGGCTAACGTATCGCCGTCCAGCGCCTCGAACGACCTGAACGTGGGCGACCATTCGGCCGCCAGCGACGGCTTGCTCCAGATCTCCCAGACCGCCGAAGCGGGCGCGTCGATATCGACAGCGTATTCATACCGTTGCATATCCATCTCCTCCTCTCTCCGAAGGTAGCCGTCGATGGCCAGAGCGGCATCCGGCTTTCGGCCGATCCCGGTATCAGCCGGATGGTCGATATCTTGTAGAGTCCGCCGCATGGTGTACACACCCGTCCTTGCGACGCTCGGGTACGTGCTTTCCGCCGACGGCCAGTCCGTGCTCATGGTCCATCGCATCGGCAGGCCCGACGACACCGCCTTCGGCAAGTACAACGGCCTCGGCGGCAAGGTCGAGCCCGCCGAGGATGTCGCCACCGCGATGGTCCGCGAGATCCGCGAAGAAGCGGGCATCGAAGTCACCGCGATGGAGCTGCGCGGCACCCTCTCCTGGCCCGGCTTCGGCCGCGATAACGAGAGCTGGTTCGCCTTCGTCTTCCTCGTCACGGCCTGGGAGGGCGTCCCACTTTCGGAGAACCCGGAAGGCCGCCTGGAGTGGGTCCCGCTCGCGCGCGTCGCCGCCGATGACCTCCCGATGTGGGAGGGCGACAAGCTCTGGCTGCCCATGGTCTTCGACGGCGACCCCCGCCCCTTCCACGGCGTCGAGCCGTATGACGGCCTCGACGTGCTCGTCGACCAGTGGCGCTGCACCCGGCTCTGAGCCCCCGCCTCTTCTTGTTGCCTTTGAACCTTGCGAACCTTTGCGTTTACCCGGTTGGGATTCGTCGCTCGATTGTAGCGGACACGCGGCGCCGCCTGTACGCTTCCCTCATGGCAATCGAAGTCGGACAACCCGCCCCTCCATTCTCTGTCCTCGGCAAGGACCGCGCCCAGTTCACGCAGGAATCCTTCCCCGGGAAGCACCTCGTCCTGGCTTTCTACCCGCTCGCCTTCACCGGCGGCTGAACGGCCGAGATGACCGCCTTCCGGACGCATACGGATGCGTTCACGAAGGCGAATGCCCAGGTCCTGGGCATCTCGGTCGATTCCTTCGCCGCCGCCGGGGAGTTCCAGGAGAAGCTGGGGCTCGAATTCCCCCTCGCCGGGGACTGGCCGAAGTACCAGGCCGGCCGCGACTACGGCGTCTTCAACGAGCAGGCCAGCATCCACAACCGGACGACCGTGGTCATCGACAAAGACGGCATCGTGCGCGACATCTACGTCGAAGCCCGCGACTTCGACTCGCACCCGGTGAAGGCGCTGGAAGCGCTGAAGGCGATGGGCGAGACGATCGATTGAAATGCGTGCGGCTCGCCTTCTCCCGCCCCGCCTACCGGACCGGGAAGCAGACCTACGTCGGCTTGCTCGCGTCGGGAACGCGGGCGGCGACATCCCGGTTCCGCCGCCGCCAACCGGCGAAGAAGCCGGATGTGTCAATGAACAAATCGAAGGCGGGACGGCGACGCCTCACCGCGCGGGAGAGAGTGCTTCGGCGACGGCTCGGTGCTTGTCATCGCTCACCCAGCTTGAGGCGGGATCATCGACGAGACCGATCAGTTCAAGGATCGCGTCATCGACGCGGAGGCGCCCGGTGAAACGCCTTGGTCTGGGATGGCCCGTCGGCGCTACATCGCCGGCGAACGACGCCTGAATGTCCGCCTCTCGGACGCGGATCCAGCGCCCAACCCGATACAGCCGCAGTTGACCGGACGAGATGCATCGACGGATCGTCGTTTTGTGGACGTTGCCCAACACCGCCGCTTCGTGGATGGAGAGGAGGTCATTCATGGATCCAATCACTGTACCACGCCCGCCAGGTGCCCTCGAACCCGGCCGCGCGGCCGCCCGGCCACCGCGACGGCACATACCCGCCCCGTAGTGCCACCGCCCTGAGTCCCTGCAACCCTTCCGTGGCCCCTCCTCCATCTCCCCTCGGCTATACTCCCCGCCATGCTTTTCAAGGACTCTCCCGAACACGCCGCCTTCCGTGCTGAGCTGCGCCAGTTCCTCGCCGCCGAACTACCGGCGAACGACTGGAACATGCGCAACGACCGTGACCATCATCCCGAGGGCGGCGCCGAGTTCACCCGCCAGTTCCGCAAGAAGCTGGCCGCCAACGGCTGGGTGACCATGGGCTGGCCGAAGGAGCATGGTGGCCAGGGCGCGAGCTACATGACCCAGACCGTCTACATGGAAGAGATGAGCAGCGCCGGCGCCCCCGGGGCCTACGACCAGGGCGTCGGGCTGGCCGGCCCGGCCCTCATGATGTACGGCACGAAAGAGCAGCAGGACCGCTGGATGCCGGGCATGCGCGACACCTCCAGCAGCTGGTGTCAGCTCTTTAGCGAACCCGGCGCGGGCAGTGACCTCGCCTCGCTCCAGACGAAGGCGACCCGCGACGGCGACGAGTACGTCCTCAACGGCCAGAAGATCTGGAACAGCGGCGCCCAGCACGCGGACTGGGGCATCCTCCTCGCCCGCACCGACCCGGAGGCGCCAAAACACAAGGGCATCAGCTATTTCATCATCGATATGAAGTCGCCGGGAGTGAACGTGCGCCCGCTCCTGAACCTGATGGGCACGGACCACTTCAGCGAGGTCTTCTTCGATGACGCCCGCATCCCCCAGGACTGCCGCATCGGCGAGGAGAACCGCGGCTGGTACATCTCCACCACGACGCTCGACCAGGAGCGCAGCTCGATCAACCGCATCGTCATGACCCGGAGCACCCTCGAGGCGCTCATCGCTTACACGCGCGAGCAGCCCACCCTCCGCGCTCGCACCGAGATCCGTCACGAACTGGCCGAGCGCCACCTCGAGTTCGAGATCGGCCGCTGGCTCTGTTACCGCGTCGCCGAGATGCAGAGCAGGGCAAGGTGCCGAACTACGAAGCGTCGATTTCGAAGGTCTTCGGCACCGAGCTCCAGCGCC
>JBJXGC010000011.1:0-9960 GCA_046154545.1 Dehalococcoidia bacterium
CCACCACCTCCGACTTGTATTCCGGCGTGAACACACGCTTCGGTCGTCTGGGACTCATCGTGGACATCCTCCTCGGGGACGATTCCCCTATCGTGGATGTCCGTCGAATCGGGGCAAGCCCAGGGCGGCCCTGGCCGAATCCTTCCCACCCTTTGTACCTTTTGATCCTCTGCGTCTCATCGGTGTCGTGCCGCCGCAAACTCTGCACCCCACTCGATCTCTACGGCAACCGGCGTCAAAACTGCTACCCTTACCGTAGCGTCTGCCGCCACGGCTGAGCGCAAAGAAAGACTTGAGGACGGCAGATGTCGTACTTCCCTTCCGACCAGGCCAGCGCGCGGGCCCAGGCGGGTCTCTCCACCGGGCTCCTCGCCAAGGTCTTCGGCCTGCTCGCCTTTTCGATCGCCTTCGCCGCGGTCGGTGGTGTCGTCGGCGCCCAACTGGGCCGGGCCTGGCTGTTGCCCCTCTTCATCACGGAGTTCGCCCTCATCTTCGCCATCCAGGGCCTGCGCGAGCGCGAGGGCTGGAACTTCGCCCTGCTCTACGCCTTCGCCTTCGTCTCGGGCGCCACGATCGGGCCACTGGTCGCGTCGTACGTGAACGCGGGCCTCGGCGGCGCCGTCCTCCAGGCGGGCGGCATCACCGTCGCAATGACGGCCGGGCTCGGCGGCTATGCCCTCGTCACGAAGCGGGACCTCAGCGGCCTCGGGCCGTATCTGATGGCCGGCCTCATCGGCCTGTTCGTGGCCATGATCGTCAACATCTTCGTGGGCGGCAGCGTCATGTATGGCCTCCTGAGCTGGGCCGGGGCCGGGCTCTTCAGCATCCTCCTCGTCTACCGCGTGAACCAGGTCCGCTACCTTGAGGACACGATGGCGAACGCCGTGGTGGTCACGCTTGGCATCTACCTGACGATCATGAACCTGTTCCTGTTCGTGCTACGCATCGTCGGTGGCGGTGGCGGTGGGCGGCGCTAAAAGAGTTGGCAGGGCGTCAGGGCGCGGCGGCAACGCCGACCCCAACGCCGACCCAGGGCGTCCAGCGGACGGACTTTCAGACCAGGCCGGCCAGCGGGTGAGGGCACTACAACGCCACCAACCCCCGCCGCGCCGCCAGCACCACCGCCTCCGCCCGGCTTTGCGCGTCCAGCTTCGAGAGGATCGCCCCGACGTGGTACTTCGCTGTGTGCTCGCTGATCCCGAGGGCTCGCGCGATCCCCTTATTCGGCAGGCCCGCCGCCATCAGCGCCATCACCTCCAGCTCCCGCGAGGTAAGCCGCACCCGGTCGTCCTCGTCTTGCCTGGGGAGTCGCCTCGCCCTTGGCCCCGCCACCATCAGTCCGGGGGCGAGCACCGTCAGCCCCGCCGCGACGGCCCGCGCCGCCGCCACAATCTCGTCCGCCGAAGCATCGCTAAAGAGGAACCCAGACGGGCCAACGGCCGCGGGCAACCCGCCCGGCTCCCACTCACCCAGCAGCACCGCTGGGACGCCGTCCTCCACCGCCCGCTGCCCGTCACCCTCGCCGCCGACCAGCACCTCGGCCCGCCCGCGCTCGACCACCTCGACCTCGGGGTGCGTCGCCAGCTCCTGCAACACGCGCGTCCGAAGCCACCTCTCCGAGATCACCACCGCGATGTGCAGGACAATCGCCGCATCCGGGCGCTCCCCCTCGCCCACCGCAGTGGGAGGCAAGTATGGCCAGCGGCCAGGGCGCGGCATGGAAGGGTCGAATTCCGAACGCGGCACTCCCTTGCCCGCCGCAGCGGGAGTCACGTATGGCCTCCGGCCAGAGCGAGGGATGAAAAGGCGAGTTCCGGACGCCGTACTCCCTCGCCCGCCGCAGCGGGAGGCAAGTATGGCCAGCGGACCAGCGTGTGGCATGAAAAGTACTGCGTCTTCGGCTCCCCCTCGCCCCGCGCACGGGGAGAGGGGGCAGGGGGTGAGGGCGCGACGGCCAGGCGGAGCCCACTGCCGCCCCAAAGCGTACAGCGCGGACGAGTTTTCAGACCAGAGGGCGGGGGTGAGGGGAGAACGGCCACGCGGAGCCCAACGGAGCCCCGAGCATGCCCCTGAGGACGAGTTTTCAGACCAGAGGGCTGGGGTGAGGGCCCGGACGGCCACGCGGAGCCCAAGCCTCCCCCGGGATGGACGATTCTCCGACCAGAGGGGGCAGGCGGTGAGGGCTTCACCCTCTCATCGTGCACCCGCCGGGTGGCCGCGGGAAGCGCCAGCGCCGTTCGTGCCACGGGCCGCTACACCCGCGCGACCGGGTTCACGTCCGCCTCGCGCCGCTCGAACCCGCGCAGGAGGTGGATGTGCACCGGCCGGCCAGGACGCATCGCCCGCAACCCCCGCGAGATCCCGCCGAGGCCCGCCGGCGCCCCGTCGAGCTGGAGCACCACGTCGCCCGGCATCAGACCGGCCTCGCTCGCCGGCGACCCTTCCATGACCTCCGTCACCAGCAGCCCGGTCGCGTCGCCAGCCCGGTACGAGGCCGCGATCGCCGGCGGCAGCGGCACTGCCCGCCCGCTGATCCCGAGGAACCCTGCCCCTTTCCCCTCGACAAAGTCGATCACGGCATTGGACGGTACGGCGATCGCCATCCCACCCGCGATCATTGAGTTGATGCCGGCTACCCGCCCGGCCGAGTCGGCCAGCGGCCCGCCCGAGTTCCCGGGGGCGAGCCGCACGTCCGCCCGGATCGCCTCCTCGATGGGCACTTCGTTCTCGACCGTCGCCGGGCCTCTGGCGACGACGATGCCGCGCGTGAGGACGCCCCGTTCGCCCCAGGGGTTGCCCATCGCGAAGACGATCTCGCCGACCCGCAGGCTCTCCGTGTCCCTCGCCACGGCCGTCTCCCCGAAGACGGCGTCCACCCGCAGCGTGGCCAGGTCGCGCGACGGGTCGCGGGCGGCCAGCCTGCCCGCCAGGCGCTTCCCGTCATGCGTCACCACCTCGGCCCCGTCGCCCTGGACGACATGGTTGTTGGTGACCACGAGGCCGTCCCGCGCCCAGACGGTCCCCGAACCGCCGCCCGCTGGTGTGCGCACCGTGACCATGATCGCCCTGAGGTGCTCGGCGACGGCAGCCGCGCCGGCTTCGAACGATGGCGCCAGCGGCCCGCTCACGACCCGCCTGCCTTGCGTTCGCCCACGGTCACGTTGATGTCCTTCGGCTCCCCGCCACGGAGGATGCCCGCCGCCACAGACTTGCCGACCGACGCTGGCCCGAGCGCGCTGTGCAGGTCATCCGTGTCCACCAGGACCGTTTCCCCGAACCGCACAAGGATGTCGCCGAGCAGGAGGCCGGCCGTGTCCGCCGGGCTGCCCGGCTCCACGCCGACCACGAGCAGGCCCGTCTCCTGGCCGCCCACTTTTGCCACCGCCGCCGCTGGCAGGCGTACGGCCTGGCTACCGATCCCCAGGTAGCCGCGCTTCACGTGGCCGCCCTTCAGGATCATCTCGACGATCGTCGAGACAGCCGCGATCGGGATGGTCAGCCCGGCGCCGCGGCCCAGCCGCGAGCTGTTGAGCCCCAACACGGCGCCCGCCCCATTGACGAGCGGCCCCCCGGAAAAGCCGGGGTAGAACGTCGTGTCGCTCCGCAGGTAGCCCTCGATCGTGGCCCCGCGGGAACTCCGCCAGGCCCCGCCGATGGCGCTCACCACGCCCAGCGAGGCCATCGGCCCGCCTTCGCCCGGGCGGCCAACGGCCAGCGCCATGTGGCCGACCCGGGCCTCGCCCGCGTGCGCGATCGGCGTCAGACCCGTCTTCGCCACGCGCAGGACGGCGATGTCGGAGCCCGGGTCCCGTCCCACGATCGTCGCCGGGAGGTCGCTCCCATCGGGGAGGGTGACCGTGAGCTTCTCGTCGCGCTCGACCACATGGTCGGCCGTGACGATCACGCCGTCCGCCGACCAGATGAGTCCCGAAGCGCCGAAACGGCGCCGGGCGTTGACCGTCACGGTCGAGGCCCCGGCCCGTTCGACCGCATCGGCGAGGGAGTCCGAGAGTTGGGTAAGTGTGGTTGTGTCAGCCATCTGTGGCAGGCCCTCCGCGGGTTTGCACCCGATGTGATGGACTGAGGATGGCAGCTGCCGGGCGCCCGCGGATCAGCCATTCGGGCAGGTGCGGCCCGCGATGCGCCCAGATGCATCGCGGGCCAGTGAACGCTGAGGACAACCGCCGAGATCCGCGATGCCCAGCGTCAAGCGCTCGTCCAGGGGCCCTATCAGGACGGTCAGCCTCTCCCGCGTCCCTCGCGGGGCAAGGGCTGTCCAACCCGCGGCTGCTTGGCTTCTCTTCGCCGCCTAGACCGGCCGGAACACCGGGATCGGCCACTCGCCCGTATCCTGCGCCTCAAACTCCACCTTCACCCGCTGCCCGATCGTGATGTCCTTGGTCGGGTCGGCCGTGCCCACCACGTTCGTCAGCATCCGGAAGCCCTCGTCCAGGTCCACATACGCGACCGCATACGCGCCCATCTCCACGAACCCCGGGATCCGGTTCTGGCGGACGACCGAGAACGTATACACGCTCCCCTCGCCCTTCGAGACCCGCCACTCCAGGCCGCTCGCGCCGCACTTCTGGCAGTGGGCCGTCGGGTAGAAGTTCGGGCCTTTGCAGGCGTTGCAGTACTGGTAGCGCAGCTCGCCCGCCTTCGCCCCCTCCCAGTAGTGCTTCGTGTCGTGCTCCGGAAAACCTGGTTGTGGCCTGTTCGGCATGGTAACTCTGCTCCCTTGGTGAATGACTAGCAGCTAACAGCTAGCAGCTATCGGCCGATGCTCCCCCTCGCCCGCCGCAGCGGGAGAGGGGGCCGGGGGGGTGAGGGCACTAGTCCGCCGCGAGGATGACGGTCCCGCCCGTGTGTGTCCCGCCCAGCAGGCCGCCGTTCCCATGCGCGACCGCGAGCTTCGCGCCCGGCACCTGCGAGGTCGATTCGCCCCGCAGCTGGCGCGCCGCCTCGAGCAGCAGGAAGAGCCCACGCATGCCCGGGTGGTTCGAAGAGAGCCCGCCGCCGTCCGTGTTCAGCGTCAGGCCTGGCCGGTCGAAGGCGAGGTGGCCGTCTTCGATGAACTTGCCGATCTCGCCCTTCTTGCAGAACCCGAGGTCCTCCAGGCAGGTCGCCACCGTGATCGTGAAGCTGTCGTAGATCATCGCGATGTCGATCTCGTCCGGCCGCACGCCCGCCTGGGCAAAGGCCGGCGGGCCGCTCTGGGCGGCCGCGCTGACGGTGATGTCGCCGCCGTTCTCGCGGTACTTCGTCGCCTCGCCCGAACCGAGGATCCAGACCGGCTTCTTCTTGATGTCCCGCGCCACCTCCGGCGAGACGAAGACGCAGGCGCCCCCGCCGTCGCTCACCATGCAGCATTCGAGCAACCGCAGCGGGTCCGCCACCATCCGCGACTCCATCACGTCCTCGACCGTGATCTCATCGACGACCACGAACTGGAGGTCGGTCATCGCCTTCACGGCCTCCGGGTTGCGCATCGCGTGATGCCGCGTCGCCACCGAAATCTGCGCCAGCTGCTCGTTCGTCGTGCCGTACTGGTGCATATGGCGCTGCTTCACCATGGCGTAGTTGCTGATCAGCGTGGAGCCGTACGGCGTCTCCATGTTCGTCGACCACGAGCCGCCACCGCCACCCCGGCCGCCGGTGCCGATCGGCACCCGCTGGGTGGCCGCCGTCGAGCCGTAGGTCGTCACCCCGACCTTCACCCGCCCGGCCGCGATGTCGCGCAGCGCGTGGGCGGCGTGGAATTCGTACGAACTCCCGCCCACCTGGGTGGTGTCGATCACCCGCGGCTTGAGGCCGAGGTAAGCCGCCAGCCCGAGGCCGCCGCCACCCTCACCGTCGCCGGCGTCGTAGAGCCCATCGACATCGCTCCACTTCAGGCCCGCGTCGTCCAGCGCCGCCTTCAGCGAAGCCGCCTTGATCTGCATGGCGGAGACGCCCGGCGCCACCCGCAACGGATATTCATGGATGCCCGCAATTGCGGCCCTGCGTTCTTGAGTCACAGCCTGACCACCCCATCTCGAAATGCCGGCGCAGCGTAGCAGGGAAGTGGACGGTCAGTCGATGGCACCCACGTGGCGAGGCTCTCGTGGGTGATGAATCCCCGATTGACGGCCGAATGACCTAACATAGAAGATCCGGCGAGGCTCACAGGCTGGAGCGGACGCAGAAAAGGCGGCATCGGATGGTCAGTCTTCTTTCATATCCAGCCGGGGATCCGGGTGAAGTGCGGCCGGAGGCGTGGCGCGACGAATGGCGCCCAAAGCCCAACTGCGACAGTTGGGCTGGCGCGAGAGTCGTCGATCGTCGAGGTTGGATCGGCAACGATGTGGCTTTCGAGCCGGTGCGTATGAGCTACGGACGACTTCAGGCACCCAGGTCGAACTGCGTTCAGAAATTAGACGCCATCTCAATGCTCGACGGGGCTTGGGCCGGTGCCACGACGATCCTGCCGTCGGACCAAACTATGGCTACCGCACGACTTCTGGCCGACAATCTCACAATCGACTGCAATGCCGTCAGCCCGACGGCCGACGGCACCATTCTTTTCGAGTGGGAACTTGCGCGCAGGTTGTCCGTGTTCGCGCATGTCAAGGGGCCGCAGGTCGGCGTGTCCGTGTTCGACGATGAGCACGATTTTGCCGATCTCGACCTCCCGGCGTCTGCCGCCGCGATGGTTGTGTCGGGCTTGGTATCGGGCTCGAGACAACAGCTCTCCACTAAATCGACGGGTTAGTTGGGTTCCAGCCACTTCGAGCTGGCGAGTTGCTTTAGGCTCCGTGCGAATCTATCGCGCGCGTTCCGGCCAATGTCGGGCGGTGCGAGTATCAGCGCGTGGCTCACATCGTCAGGTTCGGGATCCGCTCGGACCTCCGCTCCGAGGCCTCGCACGTCGCCAGCGATGAGTTCCGCCAGCCCGTGCTTGGGAAACCGGCTTCGAAGGCTCTCTCGAGAAACGAGTTCAGCCCTGTGGACCGAGAGCTCCGCGTCGCGGAACGCTGCAGATGTGAGACCTCCATGGGCGTCGAGTTGGGTCGGATGTACGCGGCGAAGAAGCGATTCCGAGTCCAGCACAAGACTGATCGTTTGTTCCCTATCCTCGTCCAAGGATTAGACCGCTCATAGTGGGTTGAGGATGGGGAGTGATCCCGAGTTCGTCGCAGCTCGAAGTTGGTCGAGGGCTTCCGTCAGGGCACGGCGTAACTCGTCGGCCGCGCCCGGCGTCATGGCAACCACAAGGTCTTTGTGGGCACCGCCAGGTTCGTGGTAATGAAACGTAGCGGCCACGCCTCCGATCACGGCGGGATGTTCGAGTTGCAGCGCCGAAACAAAAACGGGGCGCACTTTGGAATCCATCAGCCGGCACCCAAGTCCGAGCGCCGCTTCCACGACGGCCTCGTGAAAAATAGCAGAGTCACCGGAAGCGACACGCAAAATGGCCGTTTTTACGGCTACAGCTTTCGCGGTTGCGTCCGGACCGCCTACTAAAGCAGCTACTTCCTTGTGAATCTCGTCGGCGTCCAGGCCATCATTGGCTGCTTGCGCGGCTGCGAACTGTAAAATCGATGCGGCCGCATCGACCGCCGCGCGCGAAGCGGACCACTTGACCGCGAATTCGCGAGATTCGAATGACTCGCTTGCCCGTGTGTCCCGGCGTTGGGCGAGGGTATCGGCGAGGTCCGTGAGCGCGTCTTCCGAAAGGGTCAACATCCGTTCCACATCGGCGAGGAACGCCTCGCTTCGCGTCAGTGCCCGGGGGAATAGCATTGTGTCTCCTATCGACTTCAAACCGATCGGGGCAACTCCCGAACGACTGCCGCCTCCGGAAGAGCGGTGCCGGAGGACTCGATTTTAGAGCCGCGCCGCCAACGTCGCTACTCGTGGCGAAAGTGAGGCTTGTTCGGGACGCCCGGCACCGCGTAGCGTTGACCCATGCGCATCGGCCTCATCGGCGACACCCACCTCCCATCACTGATGCGCAGCCTGGACGAACTCGGCCCCCAGACCGCCGACGCCCTCCGCGGCCTCGACCTCCTCCTCCACGCCGGCGACGTCACCGCCCCCACCGTCCTCGACTGGTGCGCCCAGTTCGCCGACCTCGTCGTCGCCGAAGGGAACAACGACATCTTCGAGGACCCGCGCATGGCCGAGCAGCAGTTCCTCGACATCCACGGTTTCCGCCTCGGCATGGCCCACGAACTGCGCCCCGAATCGCGCCCCATTCCCGTGATCCTCGATAGCGCCCTCGGCGGCGAGAAGGTCGATATCCTCGTCGGCGGCGACACCCACGTGGAGCGGATCGAGTACCGCGACGGCGTCCTCCTTGTTAACCCCGGCAGCCCCAACCTCCCCCACCACCTCAGCACCCGCCTCGGCACCGTCGCCATCCTCGAGATCGACCCCGGCCGCATCCGCGCCGAGATCATCGCCCTCGGCCCCAGCGAAGGCCTGCGCAACCCCTGCCACGCCCAGCACGTCGTCCTCGAAGGCGGCCGCGTGACCTCGGCCTCGCTCGCAGGCATCCCCCTCACCGAAGAAGAGTTCCTCCTCACCCCCCGCGAACGCGCCCACCTGGTAGCCAGCCGCCGCTAGGAGTCGCGGCCGTCACTGGCCGCGGGTGGCGCCGCGCTCGTCCCAGGCCTGACAGGCGGCGTCGCTTTCGCGGAATCCCCGCAGGTGGACGTGCCGTTCCTGGCCGGCGTCAGGTTCGACGAAGCCGCAAACCAGCTCCGCGCGGCCCGCCCCTGGCAAGGAGCCATGCCCCACCGTGGCCGCGGGTGGCCTGAAATGGTCAGACCTCACTACGCAGTCCCACCCGCGGCTCGGCTCTCAACTCTTCAGCGCAAGCGCGAAATGCAGCGCACGTTCAACTGCCGCCATCCGTTCGTCTGAGAGCACGGTGATCCTCGTCCGTAGCCAATCGGCCCGGACCGCCTGGAGATTGTCGAGGGCCACCACGCACGGTTGCGGGACCCCGTCCGGTTCGGGGTCGAGGATGACGGCGCTGGGGATGTCGCGGATGGTGGTGGAGAGCGGCGCGACGACCACCCACGTCAGCAGTCCGTAGGCCTCATCCCGTTGCGAGCAGCAGCACCGGCCGCCGTCCCCAGGGCGCGGGCAAGTCGGCCCACCAGACCTCCCCGCGCTTTCATGCCTGCCAGGGCAAGCCGGCGCCGCTTTCCACCGTGATCTGGTCGCTGAAGCCGGACTCCTCGACTGTCTGAGGCTGTTCGCGGTAGCCCTCAACGAAGCGGGCGATATCCGCGCGTTCCCGTGCCGCTCGCGCCGCCTCCTCGATCAGCCGTCGCACCGCGGCACTGCGGCTCTCGCCCGGCAATGTCAACTCCGAGTCGAGCGACTGCAACACCCACAGCGGAATGCTGACCGTAAACCGCTCTCTGGTCGCCGCCTGGTGCTGTGCATGCATCACCGTCTTCGCCATGTGATCATACTACACGGTGCAGCCTGGCCTTAGCCACGGCCAGCCAGGCGTCGGGGCCGTCACTGGCCGCGCGCGGGAGCGCGGGTGGGGCCCCTCCTATCCCCGCCCGGCTACCGCCGCACGTTCGCCACCCCACACACCGTGCTCCGGCCGATCGGCCCCGCCACGTCGTACATCACGCACTCTCCCACCGCCACCCCCTCGCTCGCGTGATGCGCGACCACCTGGAACCCAAGCCACTCCCCCGCCGGTAGGCGGTGCAGGTAAAGCGTGATGTCCGCGTTCACGAACTGCAGCCCCTGGTCGCCCGAGTTCGCGAACGGGTTCGTGAAGTCCGCCGCCACCGCCGCCCGCAGGAACGGTGTCAACGGCTCGCCCTCGACCAGTGCCCTGCTCTCCCGCAGCCAGGTGTTCTTCTGGGCCACCGCCCCGAAGCCGTGGTCGATCACGCGCGAATCCCACATCGGCTCGCGCTCCTCCCAGGTCATCGCTGGCAGCGATTC
>JBJXGC010000017.1:0-8880 GCA_046154545.1 Dehalococcoidia bacterium
GAGACAAGGAAGCGCTCGTGGTAGAGCGTTGCGACGAACACACCTTCGACGCCGACCCGCTCACAGATGGCGACAAAACCGGCCCACCACCACTTGTCCTCCTCTTTGTAGTAGGTGCCGAGCGTCGTGTCCTGGAGGAGGATCGTCATAGTGCGTCCATCGGGGCTCTTGAACGCCCGCTCGACGGTGATGTTCGGCAGATTCTCGGCCTCGACGGGGAGCAACACCCGCTCGCCATCGACGCTGAGAAATTCGTGAGTACACCAGCCGAGAAACGACTCCCAGCGTTCGGGCCCCTCATGTTTCTCGATGATGCGGTCGAATCGCCAGGTGCGAATCGTGGCCTGCGTGGCGGCGGAGAGATCTTCGAATCTCATGGCGCCAGTCTATCGGAGCGGGCCTGATCCCTCATCCCCCCCGGTCCTGCGTACGGGATGCCGAGGGCCGGAGCGGTTGACGCGCTTCTGCAGCGTCGGTAGCTTCAATGTAGATACAAGGAGGCTGCCCTTGGAAACCAAGGTACAACGCTGGGGCACCAGCCTCGCGGTCCGCATCCCGAAGGCCTTTGCCGCTCAACTGGCGCTCGACTCTGATTCGATCATCGACCTGCGCATCGAGGGTCGAACGCTGGTGGCCCAGCGTGTGGTGCCAGGTCCGGTGGTCCAGACGCTTGACGAACTCCTTGACGGCGTCACGCCCGAAAACACCCATCCGGAAACAGACTGGGGCACTGACGTCGGGGCGGAGATCGTGGAATGGTAGAGGCGGCGATCCTGTTCCGAACCAAGCCAGAAGGACGAGTTCATGGAAGCTAACGTTCAGCGGTGGGGCAATAGCCTCGCAGTCCGCATCCCGAAGGCGTTCGCACTCGAGACGGGACTCTCGCAGGGCATGCGGATCGAGATTGCCGTCTCCGGCCGCTCCGTCACCATCACGCCCGTCCCCGCCGGCGACGAGAAGCTGACACTCGACCAGCTCTTGGAGGGAATGACCGAAGACATGGTCCACCCCGAGATCGATTGGGGGCCACCAGTCGGCCATGAGCGTGTCGAGTGGTAGACCAACCCTATGTTCCGGACAGGGGCCATGTGGTTTGGTTGGACTTCGACCCACAGGTTGGACACGAGCAGGCAGGGCGCCGCCCAGCCGTCGTGCTGTCCGTCCGGCGCTTCAATCGGTTCACGAACCTCGCGCTGGTCACGCCGCTGACGCGCCAGCGTAAGGGCTTCAACTTCGAGGTTCCGCTACCGGACGGGCTCGAAGTTAGCGGCGTCGCCCTCGCGGACCACACCACCTCGGTCGATTGGCGGGGCCGGCGGGCAGAGTTCATCGCCACGCTTCCAGCCGATGTGGTAGCCGCGGTTATCAACAGAGTCCAAGCAATCCTCGATTAGGCAGGCCGTTACGGCACCAGCGCGCGGGTGTCCCGTTCGCTACGGAGCTTCGCGGCGATCTCCACGACCGGCATTGACCCGAGGTCCCCGCCGCCACGCACCCGCAGTGAGGCCGCCCGGCCCTCCGCTTCCCGGTCGCCGACGACGAGCATGTACGGGATCTTGCGGATCTGAGCGTCGCGGATCTTCGCGTTCATGCGTTCGCCGCGGCTGTCCACCTCGACCCGCAGCCGGAGCGCGCGTAGCTCGGCCGCGACCTCTTCGGCGTAGGGGATGTGCCGGTCGGCGATGGGGATGACCACCGCCTGCATCGGCGCCAGCCAGACCGGGAAGTTCCCTTCGTAGGTCTCGATCAGCAGCGCCACCATCCGCTCGAGGGTGGAGATGACGCCCCGGTGGACGATGATCGGCCGGGCGCGGCTCCCATCCTCGGCGATGTACTCGAGCTTGAACTGCTCGGGGAAGTGGAAATCGACCTGGACGGTGACGAGCGTCTCGTCCTTACCCTGGGCGGTCTGGAACTGGACATCGATCTTGGGCCCATAGAAGGCGGCCTCACCCTTCGCTTCGAAGAATGGCACTTCGACTCGCTGGAGGACGCGGCGGAGGAGCGCCTCGCCTGCTTCCCACATGGCCGGGTTATCGACGTACTTCTCCTTGTCCTCGGGGTCACCGAGGGAGAGGCGGTAGGCGTAGTCCTTCAGGCCGAGGACGCCGTAGACCTCCTCCATGAGGCGAAGCACACCCTCGACCTCCTGCTCCACCTGGGCGATGTCGGCGCAGAAGATGTGGGCGTCGTTGAGCGTCATGATCCGTACGCGGCTCATGCCCGTGACCTGTCCCGACTTCTCCCAGCGGTGCATGTTGCCGAGTTCGGCGATGCGGATGGGCAGCTCGCGGTAGGAGTGCTGGTCCGCTTCGTAGACCATGATGTGGCTGGGGCAGTTCATGGGGCGGAGGACATACTCCTCGCCGTCCCGCTCCATGACGGGGTACATGGCGTCACGGAAATGGTCCCAGTGGCCGGACTTCACGTAGAGCTGGCGCTTGGCGACCGACGGCGTGACGACGTGCTGGTAGCCACGGTCGATCTCGAGGTCTTCGATCCAGCGCTGAAGTTCTCGGCGGATGGTGGCGCCTGCGGGCATCCAGACGACGTGGCCGGGGCCGATCTCCTCGACGAGTTCGAAGAGCCTCAGCTCCTTGCCAATGCGCCGGTGGTCCCGGCGCCGGGCCTCTTCGAGCTGGTGCTCATAGGCCTCAAGCTCCTCCTTCGTCTCGAAGAGGGCGCCGTAGACGCGCTGGAGCATCGGGTTCTTCTCGCTGCCACGCCAGTAGGCACCAGCGATGGACATGAGCTTGAAGGCCGGGATCTGGTTCGTGTAACCCACATGGCCGCCGCGGCAGAGGTCCGTGAAGGCGGCGTGCGTGCATTGGGTAATGCTGCCGTCTTCGATGTCCTTGAGAAGGTCGAGCTTGAAAGGCTGCTTCGCCCATCGCTCTTCCGCCTGGGCGCGGGTGATCTCCGCCATCTCGAACTTGTGGCGGCCCTTGACGGACTTCCGCATGCGCTCTTCCAACCAGACAAGGTCTTCGTTTGTGAGCGGCCGGGGGAGGCGGAAGTCGTAGTAGAAGCCCGTATCAATGGGAGGCCCGATGCCCAGTTCGGCCTCGGGCATGAGTTCGACCATCGCCTCGGCGAGGACGTGGGCGGCCGAGTGGCGCATGCGTGCCAGGCGCTCCTCTTTGGGCAGGGACTTGAGGTCGATTGGGGACTGTTCGAGGTCAGACATGGTTCTCCTCCGGGGAGCTATTAGCTATTAGCTGTTAGCTCTTAGCTGCTAGTCGTTCGTTCGAAACGGCCTGCCCGTCCGCGCCGGGCGGAATGGTGGTGGCGGCGGTGGACGTTAGCTGGCCGGGAAGAATGCGGACAGGTGGTGAAATCACGGAGAGAACTCCCGAAAACGATGTCGCACTGGGAGCCGAGCTAACAGCTAGAAGCCAATAGCTAGTAGCTAGGAGCAGCTCCACCAGGACGAAGGCGCGCTTCGTGGTCCCACCCGGCTTCCCGCGCGAGCGAACGTCGCGCGGCTCGAGGGGCCGGTAACGGGGCCGCTCCGTGCACGCCTATCCTCCCGTGGAAGGATTCGGGCGCAGGCTCGCGGGTGGTTTTCGCCTGCCTGGCTGTCGCGCTTGCAGCCGGGGCGCGACTCTCTGTCTGGTGGCTGGCTACTCGTCCCGGTCGGAGCCGGTATTGGCCGCTGGCTGTACAGCCAGCGGCACTCATTGTGGATGGAGTGTAGCACAGGGCCGGGGCGTGGCTTAAAGGCCCGCGAGCTTCTTCGCGTACTCCAGGGTCCGCTTCGAATCGTAGGCGCGGCTGATCATCAGCTTCTCCGCTTCGAGCGAACCCTCGGCATGGATGGCGAGCACCGCATGGTAGCCGCCGAAGTCGCCAGTCGTCAGGTCGCTCACCATGTTCATGGCGCGGGTCCGCACCTCGCCGTCGTAGCCCGCCTTGCCGCCAAGATACTTGCGCAGGAGGTCGCCCGTATCCGGGTTGGAGAAGTCCTCGACGCCCGGCCCGGTGACGAGCATGCCGCCGGCGATGTCCTGGACGTGCTGGAGCGCCTCGTGGTAGTTATGTGCGAAGTGCCACTTGGCCATGTTTGTGGTGAGGGCGTCCGGGGCGTAGATGCCCTGCTCGTCCGGCTTACCGCGGATGGCCGCCATCTCGACGAGCGCCCGCAGGGTCTCGGCGTAGCTGATCAGCCAGGTGAGCTTGTCGCGGACGTGGGCCGCCCGGGTGA
This sequence comes from Dehalococcoidia bacterium, assembly GCA_046154545.1. Classification (GTDB taxonomy): domain Bacteria; phylum Chloroflexota; class Dehalococcoidia; order Tepidiformales; family Tepidiformaceae; genus JBJXGC01. The sequence goes on from JBJXGC010000017.1 coordinate 4,205, forward strand.
TCCCGTTCATCTCCGCCATGAGCAGGGCCGAGCCGATGAGCGCATCGACGAGGGGGAGCTTGTAGGACACGGCCGTGAACCGGTGGTACTCGACGAAACCGAGCGCGAGCGGGGCCGCGAAGTCGTACTCGCCTGCCATGAAGACCCGGTCCCAGGGCACGAATACGTCGTCGAAGATCGTGATCGTCTCCATCATCTTCCGGTCGGCGCTAAGCGGAGCGTCGAATTCGGCCTTCGGTGAACCACCGTAGGGGCTGGCGATAAGCTTCACGCCGGGCGTGTTCACGGGAATGGCGAAGGCCACGGCGTAGTCCGCTTCCGCCTCCGCCATCGCCTTCGTGGGGAGGACGATGACTTCGTTCGTGTTCGTCGTGCAGCTCGTGTGGATCTTCGCGCCGCGGACGACGATCCCGTCCGGCCGGCGCTCGACGATGTGGGTGAACATGTCCGGGTCGGCCTGGGCCAGGGGCCCCTGGCTGCGGTCGCCCTTCACGTCGGTCTGGGCGACCGAGAGCGTCAGGTCGTTGTCCCGGACATAGCGGTAGAAGGTCTCAACGCGCGCGCGATAGTTCGACTCGTACTTGGTGTCCATCAGCTTCGTGACCTTGTGGAGGCCGAAGAGCGCGTCGCTGCCGATCTCCTTCACGAGCACGACGAGGGTCTTGCCCGCGGCGGTGGCCGCTTCGATGAGCTGGCTGCGCTTCAGGAGGTCCTCGGTCGAGACCGGGATCTTGTAGTAGCGGCTGTACGGTTCGCCGTCGCCCGTCACGACGGAAAGGTCACGGGTGGCCGGGTCCTCCGCCATCTCGTAGTCGAGGGCGGCGTGGTGGACCGCCTTCTTGATCACCGGGTGGGTGGTGACGTCGGCGACTTTTTCGCCGCGATACCAGACGGCGCGTCCGTCGCGGATGGACTCGATGTACTGCTGCGGAGTGCGGAGGCCCATGATGTTGTCCTGTTCTGTAATGAGTTGAGCGCAGGCTATGGTAGGCCCGGCGAGGATTAAGGGCTGCAGCAGACGGGACACCCTGTGGCTGCACCACCAACCACGCCGGCGCCTACTTGCGTGCTCATCTCGCGATATGAGCGACGGCCGGGCCGTCGTTGAGCGGCCGAACGGCCCTCCCGGCGGTCATCCTCCCGCAGTAGTTTACGAAGGAGTCAGTCCCGCGGAGGCATGGCATGACCACATTCAGCGCAGACGGCGCGAAGGCGATCGGGTCTCCGGATCGGCGTAGGCTTCTCCAGCATCGACCTTGAGCAAATCCGGATGGGCCTCGCTGTCGAACTCGAACACGGTGCCCGGGACCCGGAAACCAACGTCACCGGCGACGATCTGGAATCGACCGGACGGATCGCCTGGGCGCACCTGAAGGAGATCCCGGACTACTACGCGCGCCTGGCCAAGATGGAAGCCGAGGCGGCCCCCTAACTGGCCACCTCTACCTCCGGCCCACGTATACCACCGCCCGCGAACCGTGGGCGCGGATCTTACGGACCGAGGCGCTGAACCCCGCGGCCTCCAGCCGCGAAGGGAAACCGGGCTCCTCTGAAGCTGACCAAACAGCCACGGCCCCACCCGGGCACAGCGCTTTGCGGATTGCCGCGAGACCGAGCGGTGTGTAAAGCCAGAAGTTCGCGTCGTAAACGAGCGAATCCGGGCCGTTATCCACGTCCAGGAGGATGGCGTCGAAACGCCCCCCGCTGGACCGGACGACCTCTGCGACATCGCCCTCATGCACGACAACGCGCGGGTCGTTGAGTGGGTACGCGGTCAGGCCGCCCAGTTCGCCGCGATTCCATTCGATCACTTCCGGAACAAGCTCGGCGATGACGACGACCGCGTCAGCCGGGTAGTGGTCGAGCGCGGCCCGGAGCGTGAACCCCATACCCAGGCCACCGATCAGGACGTGCGCGCCGGGCGCCGGCGCCGGCGAGCCAAGGGCGACCATCTCCGATTCGGAACGGTGCACGGTGTTCACCATCAGCGTGAAGCCATCGATCGAGATGACGTACTCGGTGTCGCGGCGGCGCAGGACGAGCGTATGCCCGACGGGCGTGGTCGCCGTGCCGAGGGTGATGGTTGGCTTCACCGGGAGGCCATCCAGGGGCCGCACGTCTCGGGCCGGGGCCGGCCAGGAACAGGTCGCGCGATGGCGAGTGCGCGTGTCGGAATGGAGTGCACGGTCGGATAGTAGCCCCCACGAGCCCTGAACGGTGACTTTCTTTCGGGTACGCCGAGCGCGGACGACACGCTTCGAGGCTGGCTCTGCCACGCATCCCGGCACGACCGGCGAGTTCCTGGACACCCAGCCAGGCCAGGTGAGGGCCTCGAGCTCTGGCCATCAACGCCGGCCGCCACCTCGAAACGCGATCGCAACATCCCCTTAAACCACGCGTAACACGCCCGCAAAGCCTCCGAAACGTGCCCGGCCTAGAGTGAGCCGGTGGCGAATACAGGCGATTCCTTCGTCTCACCGCGGCGCTGCCGCTGCCTCTAGGTCCACGCCACCCGCGCGGCCCCAGGCGGCGCCCCGCCCGTCCCCCGGCTCCGCTGGCTCATCATTCCGGCGGATTCAGCGGCGGCGGTCAGGCCCAGTCCGCAGGGGGAATGATGCCCGAACCCTTCGTCAACCGCGTCCAGCTCCTGCGCGATTCGTGGCTGGAACGCCGGCAGGTCGGCCGCTTTGCCGCCAGCCACGACTTCGACTCGCAATTCCGGCTCCTCATCACCCTTCACGAATGGGCCGAAGAGGCCGTCCGCGCGGCCGCTTCTGTCTACGAAGGGAGCCCCGGGATCATCGCCAGCCCCCGCCCACATCGCAGCGAAACAGCCGCGTTCTCCGTCACCGTGGGCGATCGCCACTCGGTGACGTTTGCGCTCACAGAACGCCGCCGCATGAGCGGCGCCCGCTGGCATGTCAGCGTCTCGATCGCCGCCCAGGGTCCAGGCGGGGCAGTCACCCAGGCAGGCCCTGAACGCCGCAACGGCCAATGGAGCCGGGCCCGGCTGGAAGAGGTGCTCCTCTCCCTCCTGGGGGCCTATGAGCGGTCGATCGAAGGCAGCGATGCTGGGTCAGCGGCGCGGCCTGCCCCGGGGCAGACGGCAAACGGCGTGGCCTAAGGCCGGGCTGCCGCGACGCCCGCCGTCCGTCCTCCCGTTCGACCGCGCCGTGTGGCAGACTTCATCGGCCAAGGAGTTAGCTGATGATCGAACAGGAGTACGTCGATGGGCACCCGGCATCGGCCGGGTTGTATTCCCGCGCGGGCAAGGTGCTGCCGAGCGGCGTCACGCATGACGGCCGCTTCCTCCAGCCATTCCCCATTTATGCCGAGCGCGCCGACGGCAGTCACAAGTGGGACGCCGATGGGCAACGCTACATCGACTACGTCATGGGGCACGGCGCCCTCCTCCTCGGCCATTGTCATCCCGCCGTGACCGCGGCGGTCAGCGCCCAGGCGAGCCGCGGCACGCACTACGGCGCCAGCCACGCCCTCGAAATCGATTGGGCGGAGCGCGTCATCGACCTTGTCCCATCGGCCGAGCGTGTCCGCTTCACAAGCTCCGGCACGGAGGCGACGCTGATGGCCCTCCGGCTCGCCCGCGCCGCTACGGGGAAACCGGCGGTCATCAAGTTCGACAAGCACTTCCATGGCTGGCACGACTATGTGGTGGCGAGTTCGAGCTACGCCGCCGAACAGCCACCGGGAGTCCCGGCGTCCACTCTCGACAGTGTCGTGGTCGTCGCTGAGGACATGGCCGCCGTGCGCGAAGCCGTGGCCGCGCGGGACGATATCGGGAGCGTAATCATCGAAGCGTCCGGCCCGGGCTCAGGGATGACGCCGCTGCCGCGCGGCTTCCTGGAGGAGCTGCGGGCGTTCACATCGAGCCGCGGCCTCATCATGATCATGGACGAGGTCGTGACCGGATTTCGCTGGAGCCCGGGAGGCGTCCAGCAGCGCGAAGGCGTAACGCCGGACCTGACGACGCTCGCCAAGGTCATGGCCGGGGGCCTGCCGGGTGGCGCGGTCACCGGCCGGGCCGACCTGCTCGATGCACTCGCCTTTGGTCATGCCGAGAAGATCGGCCACCCCGGCACGTTCAACGCGAACCCCCTTTCGGCCGCCGCCGGTGTCGCCTGCTTACGCGAAGCCGCGACGGGCGAGCACCAGGCGCGGGCCGACGCGCTCGCGGCGTCGCTGAGGACGGGGTTGAACGGCGTCCTCACACGGCTGGGCGTGCCCGGCTGTGCCTACGGCCAGGCGAGCGAATTCAAGGTGGTGATCGGCCCGGAGTTCGTGCCCGGCGAGCGCGACTGGCATCCCGGCGACCTCCCGGCCCAGGTCCCTGGCCGCGCTGCCCCCGGCGACTGGAGCCGCCTCCTGACACTCGCCCTGCTGAACCGTGGCGTCCACTGCTGGGGCGGCCCAACGGGCTTCCTCAGCAGCGCCCACACGGGGGACGACGTGGCGCACACGGTCGAGGGGTTCGAGGGCGCTCTGGTCGCGCTCCGCGAGGAGCACCAGCTGCCCGGCTGAACGGGCCATTCAGGGGAGCAGGTTGGCGAAACAGGTCCCGCCGTCGCCGTCATCGATGTCGCTGGACGAGCCGTCCGGGCAGGTCGTCCCCGCGAAAAGCACGCTGTCCAGGAAATCGCGCGACAGCGCGGCGCCGG
>JBJXGC010000027.1:0-4204 GCA_046154545.1 Dehalococcoidia bacterium
CGTAGCTTCCACAGAAGGATCGGGCACTGTTACACTTGTTCTCGTTCCACTAAACCAACCTCGGGCTATTGCGCGTTGCGCATCGCCCACCAAACGGAGCCCGTCTTGACAACCGAAACCGCCCAACCAACCACCGAGACCGCCGACCTGGAAATGGATATGGGCGCCCTGCTCGAATCCGAAGCTGCCCAGGGGGGCAGCCTGCGCCGCGGCGAGATCATCGAGGGGATGGTCATGGGCGCTTCGCCCGACGGCATGATCGTCGATGTCGGCACCAAGACCGAAGCCGTCATCCCCCAGAGTGAGATGCTCTCGCTCGGCGCCGAAGGGTCCGCCCGCCTCAAGACGGGCGACACCGTGCGCGTCATGGTCCTCCAGCCGTCGAGCGCCGAAGGCCACGCCATCGTCTCCCTCGACCGTGCCCGCGGTGAAGAAGGCTGGGATGTCCTCGCCGAGCGGTTCGAGTCGGGCGAGATCTTCGAAGCCGAAGTCAGCGGACACAACCGCGGCGGCATCCTCGTCAACGTCGAAGGGGTGAACGCCTTCATCCCCCTTTCACAGGTGGATAGCGTTCGCCGCGACGACCCGGACGCCGTGGCCGCACTCGCCAGCCTCGTGGGCAAGCCGATTCGCCTCAAAGTGGTAGAGCTAAACCGCAAACGGAACCGCGTCATCCTCTCCGAGCGGGCGGCGATGGCTGAATTCCGGAAGGACCAGAAGGACAAGGTCCTGGACGACCTCCAGGAGGGCGAGATCCGTGAGGGCCGCGTCTCTTCAATAACGGATTTCGGTGTGTTCATCGACCTCGGCGGCGCCGACGGCCTCGCCCACATGACGGAACTCACCTGGGAACGGGGCAAGAAGGCGCGCGACCTTTACAGCGTCGGCGACACCGTCCAGGCCTACATCCTCAAGGTTGACCGCGAGACCAAGAAGATTTCGTTGTCGCTTAAGCGGGCGCAGCCGGAGAAGTGGGACAGCACGGTCGATCGGTTCGTCATTGGCCAGATCCTCATCGGCCGGGTCACGAAGCTGATGGCCTTTGGCGCTTTCGTGCGGCTTGATGGGCCGGTCGAGGGCCTGATTCACATCTCCGAGCTTTCCAACCGCCGCATTCAGCATCCCAAGGACGTTGTGAAAGAAGGGGACATCGTCCCCGTCAAGCTGGTCCGCATCGAAAAGGACCGTCACCGCCTCGGCCTCAGCCTCCGCCAGGCGCGGAACGATGCCGAAGCGATGGGCTTCGCCTTCGACGGCAACGGCGCCGTCACCGATTACCCGGACGACGTGCGCGAACAGTTTGGCCTGCCAGCCCGCGAAGCTGATGCGCCCCGGATGCAGGCCCCGCGCACCGCGCAGGAAGCGATTGAGCGCGCTGTCGCGCGCGACCCGGAGCCGGTATCCGCCTTCGCTCACGCCTTCCAGCAGGCGCTGGAGAACGCCGAAGGCACCGCCCTTGCCCGCGAGGCCGCGGATAGTGGTGCCTCCGAACCAGCAACTCAGGACATTGCCGACGCGACTCCGGTGGCTATCGCCACCGAGAATGGAGTCGTGGCTGGCGATCTCGATCTCCAGCCGCCGGTCATGGTCGCCGACGGACCCACCGCCGACGCGGCGGAGGAACCAATCGTTGCGGAGGACTCGGTCCCCGAAGACTCCGCAGCCGAAGACGTGGCTTCTCTCGGGGAGGACGCTACTGCGACGGCAACCTAACGTGGAACCAGTGAGCCGGGAGTGCACAAATGGCCGATAGATTTGATAAGTTCACCGAGCGGGCGCGCAGAGTCCTGACGCTCGCGCAGGAAGAAGCCCACCGCTTCAACCACAACTACATCGGCACGGAGCACATTCTCCTCGGCCTGGTGAGGGAAGGCGACGGCGTCGCTGCGAAGGTCCTCGCCAACCTCGGCGTGGAACTGAACAAGGTCCGCTCGGCCGTGGAATTCATCATCGGCCGCGGCGACCGCACGGTCCTTGGCGAAATCGGCCTCACCCCCCGCGCGAAGAAGGTCATCGAACTCGCGGTCGATGAAGCGCGCCGGCTCAACCACAGCTACATCGGCACGGAGCACCTCCTCCTCGGCCTCGTCCGGGAGGGCGAAGGCATCGCCGCCGGCGTCCTCGAAAGCCTCGGCGTCAACCTCGAGCGCGTGCGCGCCGAGACGACCCGGATCCTCAGCCAGTCGCAGCCACAGGCAGCGGCCGCAGGCGCGGGCGGCCGCACCACCAGCCGGACGCCCACGGTCGATCAGCTCGGTATCGATCTCACCCAGGCGGCCCGCAACGGCCAGCTCGACCCGGTTATCGGCCGCTCGAACGAACTCGAACGCGTCGTCCAGATCCTCTCCCGCCGGACGAAGAACAACCCCGTGCTCATCGGTGAGCCAGGTGTCGGTAAGACGGCGATCGCCGAACTCCTCGCTCAGCGGATCGTCGGCGGAGACGTCCCCGAGACGCTCCAGGGCAAGCGCCTCCTGACGCTCGACATCGGCTCGCTCGTCGCCGGCACGAAGTACCGCGGTGAGTTCGAAGAGCGCTTGAAGAAGGTCGTCGAGGAGATCAAGAGCTCGGGAAACTGCATCCTCTTTATCGACGAACTCCACATGCTTGTCGGAGCCGGCGCCGCCGAGGGCGCGGTCGATGCCGCCAACATCCTCAAGCCGTCGCTCGCCCGGGGTGAGCTGCAGTGCATCGGCGCCACCACCCTCGACGAGTACCGCAAGCACATCGAGCGGGATGCGGCCCTCGAACGGCGCTTCCAGCCGATCGTGGTCGAGCAGCCGAGCGTTGAAGAGACGGTCGAAATCCTCAAGGGCATCCGCCCGCGCTACGAGGAGCACCACAAGCTCAAGATCAGCGACGAAGCGCTCGTCGACGCGGCCGAACTCTCGGCCCGCTACGTCATCGACCGGCACCTCCCGGACAAGGCGATCGACCTGATCGATGAGGCGTCGAGCCGTGTCCGCATCCGCCGGGCGGCGACGCCGCCGTCGCTGAAGGAAGCGATGAAGGGCCTCGAGAGCCTGCGCCGCGAAAAAGAGCAGGCGATCGCCGCGCAGCAATACGAATACGCTGCCGAACTCCGCGACCGCGAGATCAAGCTCCAGGAGAAGATCGGCGAAATGGGCGACTGGGCCGAGGGATCCGAGGGGATCGCCACGCCCGTCGTCACCGGCGAGGACATCGCCGAGGTCATCTCCATGTGGACGGGCATCCCCGTCGCCCGCATCGCCAGCGAAGAGAGCGCCCGCCTGCTCAAGATGGAAGAGTCGCTCAAGTCCCGGGTCATCGGCCAGGACGAGGCGATCCACACCATCTCGCGGGCCGTCCGCCGCGCCCGGGCCGGCCTCAAGGACCCGAAGCGCCCGATCGGCGTCTTCCTCTTCCTCGGGCCTACTGGCGTCGGCAAGACCTATCTCGCCCGCATGCTTGCCGAGTTTATGTTCGATTCGGCAGACAACATGATTAAGCTCGACATGAGCGAGTTCGCGGAGAAGCACACCGTGTCCCGGCTCGTCGGTGCACCTCCCGGCTACGTCGGATACGAAGACGGTGGCCAGCTCACCGACACGGTGCGGCGCAAGAGCTACTGCCTCATCCTCCTCGACGAGATCGAGAAGGCCCACCCGGACGTCTTCAACCTGCTCCTCCAGATCTTCGACGAGGGCCGCCTCGCCGACGCGAAGGGCCGCAAGGTCGATTTCCGCAACACGATCATCATCATGTCCGGCAACGTCGGCTCCGACCTCATCAAGAAGGATTCGAAGCTCGGCTTCGGCACGACGGCCGGCGGCGACGACCTTGCCTCGGCCGAGGACCGCTACACGCGGATGAAGGACAAGGTCCTCGCGGAAGTGAAGAACGTCTTCAAGCCCGAATTCCTCAACCGGATCGACAGCACCGTCGTCTTCCGGGCGCTCACGAAAGACGACATCCGCCGCGTCGTCGACCTCGAACTCACGAAGATCACCAAGCAGTTGGCGCTGAAGGGCATCGCTCTCCAGGTAACCGAGGAAGGCAAGGACTGGATCGGCGAGAAGGGCTATGACCAGGCGTTCGGCGCCCGGCCCCTGCGCCGCGTCATCCAGGACAAGATCGAGGACCGGCTAAGCGAGATGCTCCTCTCAGGCGACTTCGGCTCGGGCGACACGGTCATGGTCGACCGCAAGCCTGCGGACGAGGGCGACGAGTTGGCCATCCAGGC
>JBJXGC010000031.1:0-14713 GCA_046154545.1 Dehalococcoidia bacterium
CGGCCCTCCCATGCTGATGCGCCGGATTATTCCCTGTTTCGATGTCAATAACGGTCGCGTGGTCAAGGGCGTGTCGTTTGTCGAGCTACGCGACGCCGGCGACCCCGTCGAACTCGCCCGGCTTTACGACCGCGAAGGCGCCGACGAACTCGTCTTCCTCGATATCACCGCCTCCTCGGACGACCGCGCCACCGTTTACGACATGGTGGCCGCGACGGCCGACCAGGTCTTCATCCCGTTCACGGTCGGGGGCGGCATCCGCAGCGCCAGCGACATGAAGATCATGCTCGAACTCGGGGCCGACAAGGTCAGTATCAACACCTCGGCCATCCAGACGCCGGACCTCATCAACGAGGGCGCCTACCGCTTCGGCAGCCAATGCATCGTGGTCGCCATCGACGCCCGGGCCGTGCCCGGGAAGGCCGGCCAGTGGGAGGTCTACACGCACGGCGGCCGCAAACCCGCCGGCCTCGACGCCGTCGCCTGGGCAAAAGACGCGGCGGCTCGTGGTGCCGGCGAGCTGCTCGTCACGAGCATGGATACCGACGGGCACAAGACCGGCTACGACCTCCCCATGCTGCGCGCGATCAGCGAGGCCGTGACCGTGCCCGTGGTCGCCTCGGGCGGCGCCGGCGGCCCCGCGCACATGGCCGCCGCCCTCACGGACGGCAAGGCGGACGCCGTCCTGGCCGCCAGCATCTTCCATTTCGGGACCTACTCCATCCGCCAGGTCAAAGAGTACCTGGCGGGCGCCGGGATCCCCGTCCGTCTCGAGAGCTCCGCTGACCATCCCTAGCCGGGCCGCGCCCGCGGGCGTGTGACCCGGCGCGACGAAACGCCGATACCGCTGGTACGTTGAACCAACACGGAGGAACACCATGAGCGAAGTCTCGACCATAGCCTTTGATCCCCAGGGCCTTATCCCAACCGTCGTCCAGGACGCCGATACGAATGAGGTCCTCGTCCTCGCCTGGATGAACCGCGAGTCGATCGCCCACAGCTACAAGACTGGCCACGTCACCTTCTGGAGCCGGAGCAGGGACGAACTCTGGGAGAAGGGCGCCACAAGCGGCAACTGGCTCAACCTGGTGAGCATCCACAAGAACTGCGAAGCGAACTCTTTTCTGGTCAAGGCGCGGCCCGTGGGCCCCACCTGCCACACCAACAACAACTCCTGCTACTACCGGGAGTTCGACCCCGCCGCCGACCTCGCCGGAGACTAACCTGAAACCGGACTACACCTCCCTCGACCTGCCCGCTCCGCCTGGCGACCGGCCCTACGTGCTCCTCAATATGGTCATGTCGGCGGACGGCAAGGTGGTGGTCGAGGGCACGGAGCAGGGCATCGGCTCGACGGTCGACCAGCGTCTCATGCGGGAGATCCGCGTGAACGCGGATGTCGTCCTCAACGGCGCCGGGACGCTCCGTCTGAGCGGCGCCTCTCCCCGCCTGGGTGGCGACGCGGCGCTCGAAGAGCTGCGTCTCAAACGGGACAAGACGCGATTCCCAATTGGGGCAACCCTGTCCCGGACGGGAGACCTCCCGCTTGAGCGTATCTTCTTCACGGCCCGCGACTTCGAGGCCGTCGTCTATCTCTCCAGCGATGTGCCCGCAGCGAAGCGGGAGGCGATCACGGCAACCGGCCGCCCCGTGGTGCTCCTCCCACCCGGGCAGGAGGTGGGCGCGATGCTTCGCCACATGCGCCGCGAGCTTGGCGCCGCGGTCCTGCTCCTCGAGGGTGGGCCTTCGCTGAACGCCCAGTTCTTCGCGCTCGACGCCATCGACGAGTTCTTCCTCACCCTCGGGCCGGTGATCATCGGCGGGCGGGACACCCTCACGGCGGTCGAAGGCGAGGCGCCGTTCCCAAAGGAGACGATGAAGCGCCTGGCATTGCTCTCCGCCATCCCCAATGAGACTACTGGAGAAGTCTATGTCCGCTACCGCGTCCGCCACTAAACTGGTACGGGTGTCGCGTGTTGCTGTCCTCCTGGTCCTGGCCGGCGTCGCCGCCATCCTGGCGGCCGGTGGCGCCACAGCTCAGCGCGAGCCGCCGCTGCCGGTGCGGGCCGTGATCCCGATGATCGCGGCGGATAGCGCCGTCAGCGCCGGCTCGGCGGCCCTCGCGCTGGCGGAGAGGCGCTGGGCGGCTTCGGGTATCGATGGCTACGGCATGACCGTCACGATCGCCCGGTTCGGCCCCCTGGAGACCCATCGTGTTGTCGTCCAGGGCGAGGCGCTGGTATCGGCCGAAAGCGTTTGCACCCTTGGCGAGGTGCTGCGGGCCTGCGGCTCTGTGGATTACGACCGCCTGACCGTACCCGGCCTGTTCGCCTTCATCCGCGCCCGGCTCACCGGGGCCGAAGCTGCCCCCGCGCCGCCGCCCGGGATACCCGGCCAGCCCTTCGTCGATGTCACCTACGACCCGCTCACCGGCCGCGCAGCCGAGGTGGCCTGGGGCCTGCGCGGCGTCGCCGATATCGGCGAGCGAATGACCGTGACCGGTTTTACCGTGTTCTCCCGCCGCTGACGCCCGGGCTGGGAGTCACGGCGGCGTGGCCGGCCGCCGGCCGCGCGGCGTAGGATGTGCCCTCATGAGTGCACCAGTGGCGGTCGGTCTTGTCGGCGCCGGGCCGTGGGCGGGCATGGTGCACGCTCCCGTGCTGGCGGCCGGGCCGGAGACGCGCCTCGCCGGCATCTGGGCACGCCGTCCAGAGGCGGCCCGCGACCTGGCCGCGAAGCACGGCGCACCAGTCTTCGCCCGTTACGAAGAGCTGTTGGATGCCTGCGAGGCGGTCGCCTTCTCGATCGCCCCGGCTGCCCAACCTGAGTACGCGATCACCGCCGCCCGCGCCGGCAAGGCGCTCCTCCTCGAAAAACCGCTGGCGGACACGCTCGAAGGGGCCGAGCGCCTGGCCGCCGCGGTGCGCGAGGCTGGGGTCCCCTCGATGCTCATGCTCTCCTATCGGTTCGGGTCGCACGTCCGGGCCTTCCTCGAACGTGCTGCCGATTTTGGCGCCGTGGCGGGCCGTGCAACCTTCCTCGGCGGCGGCTTCCTCCCGGGGAGTCCCTTCGCGACCGGATGGCGGCTCGAACAGGGCGCACTCCTCGACCTCGGCCCTCACATGATCGACCTGATGGAGGCCACGCTCGGCCCGGTCGCCGCCATCGAGGCCGCCGGCGCGCTCAAGGTCGTCAACCTCCTCCTCAGGCACGAATCCGGGGCGACCTCGACCGTCGCGCTCTCAGGGGCGCTGCCCTTCAACCCGGCGAAGGTCACGATCGACCTCTATGGCCCTGGCGGCGAACTCTCGGTCGATGCCCTTGCGGGCGGGAGCTTCCTCGAGACCTTCGCCACCGTCCGCCGCGAGTTCGCCGCCACCGTCCGCTCAGGCCGCCCGCACGCCCTCGACGCCGAACGGGGTCTGCACCTGCAACGCCTCATCGCTACCGCCACCGCTCAGCTGGCGTGAGTTCCGGAAAGCGATGGGCGGTCCGCCTCAGTTCGCGGCTTCGCCAAGTACGCGTGCGAAGCGCTCCACTTCGTCGCGTACCACCACGAATCGGTCCAGGGATTCGGCGTGCGCCCGGACCATACTGACGTCGAGCTGGTTGAAGTAGAGATTGCGGATGCGGTGACGAAACCGGCGCAGGTCGTCCAGATAGGCAAACGACGCCTTTGTGATGACCTCTGGCCGTCGCCCCGGCAAGGCCACCGCCACCTGCTCAAGGAGGTCACGGTGCCATGCGGACCCAGCGGGGGTAACCTCGTCCACCATCTCCGCGATGAGTTGGAAGATCCGGTCGAGCCCGGTGTACAGGTCCTCAACCGCGGCGGCGACGGCTTCCCAGATGAAGATCTCGTCCTCCGAGTGGGGGGCGCGGGCGAGGCCGTCCCGGATGTGGGTGATGACCGGGTCCAGCTCGGCGAGGTCGCGGAGAATCCGCTGCGCGGCAACCATCCAACGCTCAGTCACCATGAATCTCGACCCCTTCCGCCTCGGCGGCCTCGATGAACGCGCCGCTCATCTCCTCGGCGGCCAGGACATCCAGGGCGAGGTGGCCGGGCCGATGGCGCTCAACCGATAGGTCGGCCATGGCCGCGAGACGCAGGCTCTCGGGGATGCCGTAGGCGAGGATATCGACATCCGACCACGGCGTGAAATCTCCACGGGCGAGCGATCCGAACAGGACGACCCGGGTCGCGCCGAACTGCTGCCGCAGGGTGCGAGCGGTCGCGCGGGCGAGTGCCCACGCCTCCGCCCTACGCCGTTCGAGGGCGAGAGCGGCCTCCCGCTCAAGGCCAACGAGGTTCGCCCGCATCTCGGCCACCACCAGTTCACGCTCAGCGGCGGTCATCTCGATCACGTGCTTCCCCATCGCGAGTCATTGTCGCCGCGCGACGGGCGCCCGTCACCTCGCTCGGGAGGCCGATGGTTGGCGAACGTTCGCCGGCTGGCCTATGCTCCGGCATACGAGACCGTAGCGGGGCCGCGGACTGGAGAATCCAATGGAAACCATCAGAGACAGGGTCGCCATCATCGGCATGGGGACCACCAAAGTGGGCGAACGCTGGGACTGCGGCGTCGATGAACTCCTCACCGAGGCCTGTGGCGAAGCGATCGCCGACGCGAAGATCGATCCATCGGAGATCCAGGCCGGGTACGTCGGCGGCGTCTCGGCGACGAGCACCCTCAACCGCGTCCTCGGGCTCGACTACATCCCCGTCTCAGGCATCGAAAACGCCTGCTCCACCGGCGGCGATGTCTTCCGCAACGCCGCCTACGCCGTCGCCAGCGGCATGTACGACATCGTCATCGCGGCCGCCGCGGGCAAGCAGAAAGACGCCGGCACGACCGGCATCGACATGGCCGGCGACCCTTCGACCGTTGGCATGGAGGCGATGATCCACAACGGCTCGGTCCCCCGCCACTTTGCCCTCTACGCCACCCGCTACATGCACCACTACGGCTACACCTTCGACGAGCTGAAGCGCACCCTCGCGAAGATCGCCGTAAAGAACCACAAGCACGGGACCATGAACCCGAAGGCCCACTTCCAGAAGGAGATCACGCTCGAGGACGCCATCAACGCGCCCTTCATCGCCTGGCCCCTGGGACTCTACGACTGCTGCGCGAACATCGACGGCGGCGCCTGCGCCATCCTCACGACCCCCGAGATCGCGAAGCGCTTCCGCGACGACTACGTCCTCGTCAAGGGGATCGGCCTCGCCAGTGGCTGGCGCGAAGGGCGGATGTCGCAGAAATACAACTTCACGATGTTCCCCGAGAACGTCCTCGCTTCGCAGCAGGCCTATGCCCAGGCCGGGATCAAGGATCCCGTCGCTGAACTCTCGCACGTCCAGCTCCACGATGCCTTCACCGTGAACGAGCTCGTCGATTACGAGGACGTTGGCCTCGCTCCCCGCGGGCAGGGCCCGCGGCTCGTGGACGAGGGCTTCTTCGAACTCGACGGCAAGATCCCCGTGAACACGGACGGCGGCCTGAAGTGTACTGGCCACCCCGTCATGGCCACGGGCCTGAAACAGCTCGCCGAGTCCTATCACCAGGTCCAGGGCACGGCCGGCAAGCGCCAGCTCAAGAACGTCCGCTACAGCCTCGCCCACAGCCAGGGTGGCCTCACCGGCTCGTTCTCGACCGTCGTCACCATCCTCGGCCCACGGGATTAGCCGGCCGATGCCGCGGGAGGCAGGTATGGCTGGCAGCCAGGGCGGGATGAAAGTGTCCTCCTCAGAACACCGCACTCCCTCGCCCGCCGCAGCGGGAGAGGGCCGGGGTGAGGGCCGGGACGGCCAGGCGGAGCCCAACGCCTACCACAAGCGTACAGGCGGCGACATGATTTCAGACGAGAGGCTCGCATGAACCGCCGCGTCGCGATTACCGGGATGGGGGTCTCCGGCGCCGGGCTGCGCTCAGAATCCGGGCAGGAGGACCTCCTCGTGGAGGCCGGCATCGCCGCCTTCGATGCGGCCGGGATCACGGCCGCCGATATCCAGGCCTCATGGTTCGGCTGCACCTCCGTCTCCGCGAACCACGCCCTCCTCAACTTCTCTCTCAAGCTCGGCTACGCGCCGATGACGAAGGTAAACAACGGCGGCGCCACCGGGGCCGACGCCCTCCGCGGCGCCTACCTCGCCGTCGCCAGCGGCATGGCCGACATCGCCCTCGCCGCCGGCGTGGAGAAGCCCGCCGACAGCGCCTTCTCCCACTACACCGAAGGCGAGCACGCCGGTGGTTCGAACGTGGGCGCCGGGGCGGTCGCCGGGGAGTTCACCGCGCCCGCCTTCTCCGCCCTCTACCTCACCCGCTACGCCCGCGAGCACAACATCCCCGCGCCGCAGCTCCGCGAAGCGCTGACGAAGCTCGTCAGCCGCAGCCGCCGGGCGGGCGCGAAGAACCCGTTCGCCGGGCTGCGGTCGGCCGTTGCCGAAGCAGAGATCGAGGGCGCACCCCTCGCCGCCGGCCCCCTCACCGTGCTCGACGTCTGCCAGGCCTTCGATGGCGCCGCAGCCGCCGTCGTCTGCAGCGAGGAACACGCTCGCGCCAGTGGGCGGCCCTATATCGTCCTCGAAGGCCTCGGCGCCGCCTCTGGCGCCATGGAAGGCCGTATGCGCCGGGGCTACGACTACCTCGGCCTGCCCGAGGCGCGGCTCGCCGCCCGCCGCGCCTACGAGATGGCCGGGATCATCGACCCCCTCGAAGCGATCGACCACGCCCAGGTCTTCGACCTGACAAGCGCCTCCGAGCTCATGGCCTACGAGGACCTCGGCCTCGCGCCGCCGGGCGGCGCCGTCGCGGCCGTGCTCGACGGGCGCTTCGATGTCGAGGGCCGCATCCCCACCAACACCGACGGCGGCCTCCTCTGCAACGGCTACCAGGCCGGCGCCAGCGGCATCCGCCAGGTCTACGAGTCGTACCTGCAGCTCACCGGGCGGGCGGGGCCGCGGCAGCTTCCGGAAGTTCGCCGCAGCCTTGTCTATACAGTCGGTGGGACGGTCGGCTCGTTCAGCGCCTTCGTCCAGATCTTCGGGAGGCCAACTCCGTGAAAGTGATCAGCGCCGAAGAGGCCGCGGCGCTTTTGCCCTCAGGCGCGACCGTCACCGTGAGCGGGCTGATGGGCAACCTCGTGCCCGAAACGGTCCTCGCAGCGGTCGAGCGGCGCTTCCTGGAAACGGGCCAGCCGCGGGATATCACCGAGCTTCACCCCTGGCTCTACGGCTGGGAGGACGGCACCGGCCTCAACCGCTGGGCCCATCCCGGGCTACTCAAGCGGATCATCGGCAGCACCTACATCCTCCCCACCTTCAGTAAGACAGCCCAGATCAACCGGATGATCCTCGACGGCGAGGTGGAGGGCTACTGCTGGCCGGCCAACGCCATCTTCCAGACGCTCCGCGCCATCGGCGCCGGGCGCAAGGGCTTCGCCACCACCGTGGGCATCGACACCTTCGCCGACCCCCGCCGGGACGGCGGCCGCCTCAATTCACGGGCCAAAGACGACCTCATCGACGTCGTCTCCCTCGCCGGCGAAGAGCACCTCTTCTACCGCTCGTTCCCGATCGACGTCGCCCTCATCCGGGCGAGCACGGCCGACAGCGAGGGCAACCTGAGCTGTGACGAGGACGGCCTCACCCAGGGCATCCTCCTCCAGGCCACGGCCGCCCGGAACTCCGGCGGCGTCGTCATCGCCCAGGTCAAACGGGTGGTCGAGGCGGGCTCCATCCACCCCCTCATGGTCGAGGTACCCGGGGCCGTCGTCGATTACGTGGTGGTCGATGAGTCGGCCCTGCAGTGGCAGTACGGCGCCAACCGCGGCGACCACCCGGCCACCACCGGCGCCCGCCGCCTGCCCCTCCCCGACGTGGCCTACCCACCCCACAGCGTCGAAAAAGTCGTGGCCCGGCGCGCCCTCCAGGAGATCAAGCCGGGGGATCTCGTCAATGTCGGTGCGGGCATCCCCACGGCCCTCATGCCCGCGACGGCGCTCGAAGAGCACCTCCAGGGCAAGATCCGCTGGAGCGTCGAGCACGGCGTCTTCGGCGGGCACTGCCTTGCGGCCACGCACTGGAACCCCACGGCGATCACCACCCCGGCCTGGCTGCTCGACTTCTACAGCGGCGGCGGCCTCGACCACGCCTTCCTCGCCATGCCCGAAGTCGACCGCTTCGGCAACGTCAACGTCGGGAGGCTGGGAGACCAACTTCCCTGTCCCGGCGGTTTCACCGACATCTCCACCACGGCCCGGCGGATGACCTTCTGCGGCACGATGACGGGTGACGGCCTCGTAGCCGAAGCCGACGCCGGTAAGCTCGTCATCCACCAGGAGGGCCGCTACCGGCGCTTCGTCAACGATGTCCAGATGGTCTGCTTCAGCGGCCGCCAGGCCCTTGCCGCCGGCCACGACGTCATGTACATCACCGAACGTGCCGTCTTCCGCCTCACGCCCGAAGGGCTGCGGCTGGACGAGGTCGCGCCCGGCATCGACGTGCAGGCGCAGATCCTCGAGCTGTGCCAGTTTGAGCTCCAGGTCTCGGCGGACCTGAAGCTCATGGACGAGCGTCTCTTCCGCCCCGAACCGCTATTCCTCGGCCTCCAGGCCTGAGCACGACCGGAAAGAGAAGGAGTCCGCATGGCCGGCATCACCCGCACCGGGGCCTACGTCCCGCTCCACCGCCTCACCCCCGCCAGTGAGGGCTGGGCTGGCACCAGTCAGCGGACGGTCGCGAACTTCGACGAGGACGCGATCACGATGGCCGTGGCCGCCGTCGAAGACTGCCTCACCGGCACGGAGCGGGCCGGTGTGGACGCGATCTACCTCGCTTCGACGACCCTCCCCTACCTGGAGAAGCAGGCCGCGACCGTCGTCGCCACCGCCGCCGACCTGGCGGACGACCTCTTCGCTACCGATATCAGCCACAGCCTTCGCTCCGGGACGAACGCCCTCCTCCTCGCCCTCGACGCCGTTGGCGCCGGGCGCCTGAAGCGGGCGCTCGTCGTCGCCTCCGATGGCCGCCTCGGCCCACCCGGATCCGACTTCGAGAAAGCGGCCGGCGATGGCGCTGTCTGCTTCGAAGTCGGCGCAGGCGATGAACTGGCCGTGTTCGAAGGCGCCGTCTCCGTCGCCCACGAGATTCATGACGTCTGGCGCGCGGCCGGCGACACGATGGTGCGCTCCTGGGAGGACCGCTTCGTCCAGCAGGAGGGCTACCTCGACGCCATCCGCAAGGTGGCGGACCTCTGGGTGAAGAAGACCGGGCGGGCGCTCGAAACCTTCGACCGCATCGTCCTCTACGCCCCCGACGCCCGCCGCCACGCCGAAGCGGCGCGGATGCTCGGTATCGCGAAGGAGAAGCTCCAGGACCCGCTCTTCGGGCGGATGGGCAACACCGGCGCCGCCTTCGCCCTCGCCCAGCTCGCTGCCGCCCTGGAGGCCGCCCGTGCCGGCGAAACCATCCTCGTCATCAACTACGGTGACGGCGCCGACGCGATGGCCTTCCGCGTGGGGGCGGCCCCGCAGGCCGGGCGGACGGGCCGGCGCGGCCTCAGCGGTTCGCTGGCGGGCAGCCGCCCGGTACCGGCCTACGCTGACTACCTCAAGTGGCGCGGCCTTTTCTCCGAAGACGGCGGCGTCCGCCGCCCGGCTGTAAGCGGCCCCTCCGCAGCCGCCCTTCACCGCGAACAGGACCAGGTGCTCCGGTTCAAAGGCGTCCGCTGCACGAAATGCACGACCGTCATGTACCCGCCCCAGCGGATCTGTGTGGAATGCAACGCACGCGACCAGTTCGCGCCCGTCCGCCTCGCCGGCGAGCCCGCGAAGCTCTTCACCTACTCGATGGACTACATCGCCGGCTCGGTCGATGTGCCCCTCGTCCTCACCGTCGTCGATTTCGACAACGGCGCCCGGGCAGTGCTGATGATGACCGACCGCGACGTGGACCGGGTCGCCATCGACATGCCCCTCGAACTGACCTTCCGCCTCGCCCGTTCCGGCGGTGGCATTACGAACTACTACTGGAAGGCGATGCCCACGAGGGAGTCGTTCGCCGCCCCCTGAACTGCGAGGCGTGCCTGGCGACCGCCGACCGCACGCGAAAGTCAGCGGGTCAAGTGCCTCCGCACCGACCGACCGGCTCGGCCAGCCGCCCCTCAACGTCTGACGAGCGGGCGTCGAGACGGAACCTTCTCGTCATTCGCGGCGTCCCCGGAGCGGGCGTGGCCGCTACGACACCGGGGTACTGCCCACCGCCTTCAACGCGTCGCTGGCCGCCGTCATGACGCCGATTGCAGGCTCGACGCCTTCGAGAGCCCGCACGACCGGCGTGATTTCGCCTGGGCCGGTCGTGAGCAGCGTACGCAGGACGTGATGTGCCCCTTCTCGTAGCCACGGTGAGTCAGAGTGAGCGAGGAGTCCACGCAGGACGGGCCGGACGGCCGGTTCGCCAATCGCGGCGAGGGCCTCGGCAGCCAGCCAGCGAACACCGCCGTGCCGGTCGGTGAGGGCGCCTACCAACGCCACGGCCGCCTCCCCCGCGCGGAGTTGACCGAGCGCCTTGGCGGCCTCCCAGCGGACGTTGTCGTCGTCGGCCCTCAGCGCCTCGAGCAGGACGGGTACCGACGCCGGGCCAATGGCCACGAGTGCCTCGCGCGCGCGCTCTGCCGGTAGTTCGGCCGTTCCCCGCAACGCTTCCGCCAGGAACCGGGCAATGGCCGGGAGCGTCCCGCCAGGCCGGTAATGAGCGGGCATGGTCAGCCCGTCACCCGTTGGCCACGGGGGCAATCCGGGAGCGGCGTCAGCCGTTACGTGGACGAGACGCAGTCCGAATGTGGCTCCTGCGCGCCCCGGGACATCCATGCGCATCCACCGCGACACGCCCAGCGGCAACGTGCAGATGACGAGGGCGTCGTACGCTTCGGGCCGCTCACGTAACTCGTCCTCGATGGCGAGCAGGGCATCCGGGTCGCCCACCGCCGTCCGCACGACATGGGCACCGCTGGCTTCGAACTTGGCGCATGCCGCCCGCGCCACCCTTTGCGCCGTCAGCTCGGCCGCATCCGCGGTCCACGTCTCCATTTGAGCCGGTGGCGTGGCCGGAACCAGGAGTGTGAACGCCGCATTCGGATCGCTGGAGACGAGTTGCGTCACGTACTGGGACAATTCGTCACTGAGCGCCGTTTGGTTCGCGACGACGAGGTAATTTGACATCGAATTCACCCTGAAGGGAGCGATGCTACCGTCGGCACGAACACCGCCGGAGACCAAGCCCTCGGGTCGTTAAGGGCCTCCCCCTCGTTGGCACCCGCCATTGTCTGCTTTCTGATGATGGATTGCCACATAGTTCCTGCCCGATCGCGTGACCAGTTCGGCGCCTCCTGGAGGCCAGGTCCGGCACGGCCTTCTGACGTCGTGGGTTTCCGAAAGGCATTGACGGCAGGAGTACGCTGGAGCTATCCAGTTCGAAGTGTTGGAGGCCAACGATGTACGGACGCCTTGCCGATGTGGTAGCGGAGAAGGGCAGCGCCGTTTACGTCATCTCGAGCAGTGACACGGTGCGGGCGGCCGTGCACGAGATGAACAACAAGGGCGTAGGCGCCCTGCTGGTGATGGATCAGCGCCATCCCGTCGGCATCTTCACAGAACGTGATGTGCTCCGCAGGGTGGTCGACCAGGGATGGGACCCGGGGTTCACCCCGGTCGCCACCGTCATGACAAGCGACCTGTCGTTCGCCTCGCCGGACATGAGCGTCGCCTCGGCGATGGAACTCATGACCTCGAAGCGCTTTCGCCATCTGCCCGTGCTCGACGGCGACAGGCTGGCCGGGGTGGTCTCCAGCGGCGACCTGCTCCGCTGGCTGACGTTGCACCAGGAAGCGATCATCAACCAGCTTGGCTACCCTGGTCTTCGACAGCTGGGCTAACAGCCCACGCCACGATCCGGTATGGACCCGCGCGGTCGCGCTCGGGCCGTCCCGGCGAAGCCAGGCCCGGCCGTCCGCTAAACGATGCCGGACGACGTGCTGGCATTTCGGGCGACCGCCAGTCTCGTCCGGAACTGGTCAGCGTCCAACGCCATAATTTGGAGGTCATGGAGCCTGCCGTCGGCATCCTTGACCTCCCCTCGCAACACGGCTTCGCGCTCGAATCCCATCTTCTCGAACGTGTGGATCGCGGCTTCCTGGTCGGTGGTCATGTGCGCAGTCATCTTGCGGATACCACGTTCCTCCGCGATGGCGAACGACTGCTGAGCAAGAAGCCGGCCGAGGCCTTTACCTCGCATGCGGGGCACGAGCATCATGCGCAGCTCCGCGACATGGCGTTTCCATGGCATGTCGCTCGCCGCCACGGTTGCCGATCCGACGATCTCCGGGCCAGCGCATGCGACCAGCGTGGCGTAACGCCCAGCGGCAACCTCGCGCAACCAGTCGTCAACGCCCTCAGGCTTCGTGATGTCCACGAGCAAGAAGGCGAGATCGTACTCGGGCAACGACCGCGCGAAGGCAAGGAGGGCGTCCCGATCGCCGGCCTCGACCGGCCGCAGCGCCACTTGCTCGCCGGCGATGGAGATCTCGGCGGGGAGTGGAGCAAGATCGACGTGCTGGGCCGCGTTCTGCTCCTCCAGCCGTCCGAGTCCGCCGGCAAAAACCTTATCAATTAAGCTCGCGAGGCCCACTTGCGTTCTCCTTCATTGGTGCTTCCACACCGCAGTGTACACCCCCTGTCCAGGAAGGTGATCTGAAAGAGGTTGGATAAGTCGCTCCCGGGATCGTTAGCCGGAGGTCAATCGTTGCCCGATAACTGAACATTAATGTCGCGTTATCTGTTAGTGATCAACAAATCTGCTAGACGCACGCAATGCATCGACCTGCCGAGAACGGCGCGGACATGGGCCACGCACTTCAGCGACAGGCTTCAGCTCAAACCGGCCCGGCGTCAGACGCCCGGTCCCACAACCTCTACGCCCTACCCTTCCGTCAGGGCCGGCTCGCCAGCCGCTTCACAAGCACAAGGTCGCCCTCCGGCAGATAGCCCGATGAGCCGACCAGCGCCAGTCCTTCCGTGTTTTCGTCGTTCACCATGACGTAGACATGGCGCGCGCCCGCGCTCAGGAGATACTGCTCCGCGTTGCCCATCAGGTCGTAGGCGACCCCCTGGCGCCGTGCGCGCTCGGCCACGGCGACGTGATAGACGTACGCCCGCCAGCCATCGAAGGCGGCGATGGCCGCCCCAACGATGCCGAGGTCATCCTCGGCGACGAGCACGGCGGTGGTCGCGCCGCTCGTCAGTGCCTCCCACTCATCGTTGGCGGCGGGGCTCAGCCCCGCCGCCTCCCAGAGTTCCTGGATAGCTTCGCGGTCGTCCGTCTCGGCGGGTCGGACCGCGATCAATTCCTTCACCGGCATCGCAAACCTCTCGTTCTCGCTGACGCTTGGCCAGCCTCCTGCCCCCGTTGAGCCCTTTGATCGTAGTCCGCCTGTCAAGTGGCCGCCGCTCACTGAGGTCGCTGGCCGGGCATACGGTCATTAGGCTATATTCGCGTCAGTGCCGCGCCGCTGTAGGGTTCACTGATGACGTCCGCAAACGGACCACACGGGCCGCTACACGGCGTGCGAGTGCTTGAGTTCTCGCAGATCGTCGCCGGGCCCGTGGCCGGGCTCAACCTCGCCGACCTCGGCGCTGATGTCATCAAGGTCGAGCCGATCGCTGGCGATTCCCACCGTTTCGTGGGCACCACGGTCCCGGGCGAAAGCAAGATGTACCAGGGCAACAACCGCGGCAAGCGGAGCCTGGTCATCGACCTCCACGACCCTCGCGGCCGCGACCTCGTCTACCGCCTCGCCCCGTCCGTCGATGTGGTCGTCATCAACCATCGGCCGGGGGTGCCGGAACGCCTGGGCATCGACTACGAATCCCTCAAACGGCTGCGGCCGGACATCATCTACGCTCAAATCAGCGGCTTCGGTGAGACCGGCCCGGGAGCGCGGAAGGCCGGCTCCGATATCGTCGCCCAGGCCCATTCCGGGCTGATGGCGATGGACGGCAAGCTCGACGAGTCGGGCGCGCCCCAGGTCATCGGCGTCCCCGTCTCGGACTACGCCGCCGGGCTGACGATCGCGATGGCCGTCTGTGCCGCCCTCTACCACCGCAGCCTGACGGGCGAGGGGCAGTACATCTCGACATCGCTTCTGCGCGTCGGCCTCCACCTCCAGAACCGCTACGTCATGCGCGAACCGATGAGCGACGCGGTGATGCGCGACCCCCGCATGGAGCGCATCCGCGAGGCGCGGGAGCGCGGCGAGAGCTTCGCCGAGATCCTCAAGCTGCGTGACCCCCGCGGCCTGATGGCATCGCCCTTCACGCTCTACTACCGGGCCTACCAGACCAAGGACGGGGCCGTCGTCCTCGGCGCCCTTACACCCCAAAACCGGCGGGCCATCCGTAACGTCCTCGGCATTGAAGGCGAAGGCTCCGACGACCCCGGCTTCGATGCCCAACTCCCGGAGAACATCGAGTCCACGAAAACCTGGAAGACCTGGATGGAGGAGCGGATGTTGACCCGCACCGCCGAGGAGTGGGTCGCGATCATGGAGGACGCGGGCGTCCCGGTGGCGCGCGTGAACCTCCCGGAAGAGCTGGCCGACGACCCCCTTGTCCAGGCCGGCGGCATGGTGGTCGAACTCGAACACCGGGTGACCGGCCC
>JBJXGC010000042.1:0-19430 GCA_046154545.1 Dehalococcoidia bacterium
GCTGCCGTCGTCCGCCTTCCGGGCGTAGACTCCACCTCATCGACGCGACTCCCCCGGGAATCGCCTCCCGGCGTCGATCCTGCCCGTCCCGAGGAGGCCCTGATGTCCTGGATGCCCGAGGTTGAGGAGCTCGAGAAGCGGCGCGCGATGGCCCTGCTCATGGGCGGCCCTGAGGGCATCGCCCGCCAGCGGTCGCGCGGCAAGCTCACCGTGCGCGAGCGCATCGAGGCCCTTGCCGACGCCGGTTCGTTTCGCGAGTTCATGGGCCTCATGGGCAGCGCCACCTACCGCGACGGTGTTCTCGACGACTTCAAGCCGAAGGGCGCGGTCGAGGGCTTCTGCCGGCTGGACGGCCGGAAGGTCGTCGTCTCCGCCGGTGACTTCACCGTGCGGGGCGGTTCGGCCCACGGTTCGGGCGGTGGGCTGGGGATGGAACTGCCCTCCAACAAGCGGGCCCTCGAGTGGCGTCTGCCGTTCATTCGCCTTCTCGACGCCGCCGGCGGGAGCGTGCGCGCCTTCGACGAGCTGGGCCGGACCTACCTCCCCGATGGCAACACCATGTCCGCGCCCGATGTGCAACTGCTCCGCGCGGTGCCCGTGGTCTCCGCCGTCCTCGGCTCGGTAGCGGGGTTGCCCGCGGTGAACGCCTGTATGGCCCATTTCAACCTCATGGTGAAGGGCATCAGCCAGGTCTTTCCGGGCGGTCCGCCCGTGGTGAAGGCCGCACTTGGCTACGACATCACGAAGGAGGAGCTTGGCGGCGAGCAGGTTCACGTCTACGAGAGCGGCGTCATCGACAACCTGGCAGCAGATGAAGCAGAGGCCTACGCCATGATCCGCCGATTCCTCAGCTATCTCCCGGCCAGCGTCTGGGAGATGGCCCCGCGGGCCGGACCCGGGGACGACCCCGGGCGGGGCGACGAGCGCCTCCTCTCCGTCGTGCCGCGAGACCGGCGCCGCGCCTACGACGCCCACAAGGTAATCGACATGGTCGTGGACGACGGTTCGTTCTTCGAAATCGCGCCGTTCTACGGTCGCACGCGAATAACCGGGCTCGCCCGCCTCAACGGCTACCCGGTCGGGGTCATGGCGAACAACCCGATGCGTGGCGGATCGACGGACGTGGCCGGCGGCGACAAGGTCATCCGCCTCATCCAGCTCTGCGACACCTTCCATCTTCCCCTGGTCTCCTTCGCCGATGAGCCCGGCTTCTCCGTCGGGCTGGAGATGGAGAAGAAGGGCATTGAACGGGCCGGCGCCCGGCTGGTCGTCGCCACCTGCGAGAGCCAGATGCCATGGGCGACGGTGGTGATGGGCCAGCTCTATGGCGTCGCCGGCCAGTGCCAACACCGCACGACGGGCATGTTCCGGCGCTACGCCTGGCCGCCGGCCAACTGGGGCTCCATGCACATCGAAGGTGGCGCCTCCGCCGCCTACCGGCGCGAGATCGAATCGGCCCCGGACCCGGAAGCGAGGCGGCTGGAGATCGAGGCGCGCCTCAAGGCGATCGCCTCGCCGTTCCGGACGGCGGAGGTCACTGGCCAGGACATCATCGACCCACGCGAGACGCGTCAGCTGCTCTGCGAATTCGTGGAGGACGCGCAGGCCGTCCTCCGCACGCAGCTCGGGCCGACCTCCGTCCCGTATCGGCCGTAGCGGCGGTGCGGCCGTTCGAGGAGCTCCGGGTGGTCGAGTTCGCTGGCGCTGAGGCCGGAGCCTACTGCGCGAAGCTGTTCGCCGACCTCGGCGCCAAGGTGATCAAGGTCGAGCCGCCCGGCGGCGACCCCCGGCGGCTGGATGGCGAGCGCTGGGGCGAGATCGGGACCACCTTCGCCTACCTCAACACGAGCAAGACCGCGGTGGAACTGGACCCGGCCAGCCCCGCTGGCCGCGGCCGGCTGCGCGAACTGCTGGACGCGGCGGACGTGCTCGTCGAGAGTTCGGCGCCGGAGCCGCTTCAGCCTCTCAGCCTGGGCGCCGGCGGAGCGCCCCCGAGGCTCGTCCGGGTCGCCATCTCCCCGTTCGGGCTTTCAGGCCCGTACTCCGGGTTCAGGTCGAACACGTTCACCGACGATGCGATCGGCGGCCATCTCTACCTGAACGGCGAGCCCCGCCGGGAACCGATCCGCCGGCCCGGGCTGCACACCGCCTACCAGGCCGGGACGCAGGCCTTCGTTGGGGCGATGGCCGCGCTCCTCGCTCGCGAGCGCACCGGCGCCGGGCAGGCAGTGGAGGTTTCGCACTTCGAAGGTATCGCCAGCCTGCATCAGCACACGGTCTCGATGTGGACGCATGGCGGCTTCATCCTCAGACGCGAGGGCAACCGCCAGCCCGGGCTCTGGCACCCGGTCGGCGTCTATCGCTGCAAGGACGGGTACGTGCAGCTCAGCCTGCCGAGCCAGCGGATGGTTGAGCCGTTTCTGCTCGCCGCCGGGCTCGGGTCGATGCTCCAGGACTCCCGTTTCGCCGACGACTACGCCCGTGGCACGCACAAGGACCAATTCGACGCGGCCATCGAGCCGTGGCTCATGGCCCACACTGTCGAGGAGGTTGTCGCCCTCGGCCAGGCGGTGCACACGCCCGTCGGCCCGGTCCCGGGCATGCTGGAGGTCAGCGCGGATGACCACCTTGGGCAGCGTGGCTACTGGGTCACGATCCCGGGCGAGCCTTCCCTCCGTTTCCCGCGCGGTCCGTTCCAGGTGGAAGGTCACATCACGGTCCCGGTTTCGCCACCGGCCCGTGAAGCGCAGCCCGCTCCCGCATGGACGATCACCGAGTCCGGGGCCGAGGCTGCACCGGCCACGCCGGATGTCCCCAAAATGCCGCTTGAGGGCGTGCGAGTGCTCGACCTGACGAGGGTCTGGGCCGGGCCGCTGGCCGGGCGTTTCCTCGCCGACCTCGGGGCCGACGTCATCGCGGTGGAGATGCCGGGTGGGCGAGGGCCCCGCGACGTGCCGGCTTCGGCGGCGTTTATCACGCACCTCTACCCCGAGAACGACGTCGGCGACCGGCCCTGGAACCGGGCCGGTGGGTTCAACAAACTGTTCCGGAACCGGCGCGGGATCACGCTCGACCTCAAGCACCCGCGCTGCGCCGAGATCTTTGCCGAACTGATCAGAGGCGCGGACGTCCTTCTCGAGAACTACAGCCCGCGGGTGATGGCCCAGCTCGGGTTCGACGACGAGACGCTGCGCCGGTTGAACCCGCACATCATCCACGCCGCGATGCCGGGTTATGGCCGCAGCGGGCCCAAGCGCGATTGGGTGGCCTTCGGCCCGCTTATCGAGGCGAGCGCCGGGCTCACCGCGATGATGGGCTACACGGATAGCGGTCCCTATCGCTCGGGCATCGCCTGGCCGGACCCGGTCTCGGGGATGAACGCCGCCGCCGGCGTCCTGGTGGCGCTCTGGGACCGCGAAGCCGACCCTGAACGCCGCGGACGGAACATGGAGATGGCGATGATCGAGGCGATGGGCGCCTTCGTGGGTGAAGAGCTGTTGGCCGCCCAGGTACGCGGTTCGGACGCGCCCCGCCGGGGCAACCGCGATCCCCGCTCGGCGCCGCAGGGGTGCTATCCGTGCGCCGGTGCTGACCGCTGGGTGGCCATCAGCGTCACCGACGACGCGGCCTGGCGGGCGCTCTGCGACGAGGCCGGCCTTCCGGGGGTGTGGCGCGGATGGGCGCTTTCCCAACGGCTCGAGCACCATGACGAGGTCGATGAGGCGCTGGCTGCCTGGACGCGGGGCCACACGCCCCACGAACTCATGCGGACGCTCCAGGCCCGTGGCGTCGCCGCCGTCGCCGTCAGCGACGCCCGCGACCTCGTGGAGGACCCGCACCTCGCCGCCCGGGGGTTCTGGGCACGGCAGGACCATCCCGAAGTGGGCCCACGGCTTTACCCCGGCAACGCCATCCGGTTGAGTGAGACTCCCGTCCAATACCGTCGCCCAGCGCCAACGCTTGGGCAACATAACGACGAGATCCTGCACGGCGAACTCGGGGTCTCCCGGGTCGAGCTGACGCGGCTGCGCGAGGGCGGTTTCATCGCGGAGGTTCCCCCGCCCCGCTGACAGCTCCACGCATCGGTTCAGCTGATGGTGAGCAGGACATCGCCCTCGGCGACGCTCGTCTTTGGCTCGACGGCGATGCTGGTCACTGAGCCGGCATGGGGCGCCTCGACGGGGATCTCCATCTTCATCGACTCAAGGATGATCAGTTCGTCTCCGGCGGCGACGGTGTCTCCGACCGAGACCACGATCTCCCAGATACTTCCGGCCATGGGGGACTTCACTTCGGTCACGCGGGCCTCACGGTTGGGTAGGATTGGTGCGATGGGGTCGCCACCGTCTGCCGCAGCCTAGGGCTTCGGTGGGGGCAAGGGCAATGGACCGCGGGCTGTCACCGGTTGGCGTCCGGCCTGGCCGGCCTTGCCGTGCCGGTTCCTCTCCGCAGCGACACAGGCCGGCCCCGCCGTTTTGGCGAGACGCTCGGCTGTGGTATAGTTGGCCTTCGCGGGCGGAAGTAGCTCAGTGGTAGAGCGCCTCCTTGCCAAGGAGGAGGTCGCGAGTTCGACCCTCGTCTTCCGCTCCAACTCCGTACCAGATGAGCCCGCTTCGGCGGGCTCTTTGCTGCGCGGCAGCACCGCGCTCAGCCATGCGCACTGCCCACCGCTTCGTTGGCGAAACGGACAAATTCGACAGTCTGCGCGGATGTGCCCACGCCATCCGGCTGGCGGACGGCTGATCCCTCCCGGCGCCAGGCCATTGCCGCGCGAATGAGCTCCGCCCATGCCGGGAACGTGCTCTCCGCCCAGCCGGCCGCGTCCTCTTTTGAGGCCTGGTGGCCGGTGCGGGAGGTGTAGAGCGTCCGGCACATCGTGAGAATGACGTAGGCGCGCGACCCGGGCCGTCCTGCCCGTTCTGCGGCGTTGTCCACCCACCACGGCATCATGCTCCGGACGGCCGCCACGAACTCATCACAGCCGATCAGCGGGACGAATGTCGAAGACGGCGGGCCGAAGAGCGTGACGCCGTTCTCCTGCACGTCGTACCAGTTCATCGTCCACAGGCGGTCGGCCTCCCGGAAGTGGATCGGTTCGCCCGGGCTGATAGCGACGATCGTGCCGGGCTGGGTGCGAAACGTCGCGAGAGCCGCCCGGGGCATGTACTGGACCTCGATGTGGTCGTCCCAGGCCGGGTGGCCACGAGCAACGGCGTCGTGCATCCGCCTCAGGCCGGCGAGGCCGCGCTCGTCGGCTTCCGTCGCAGTCACCGCGAGGAGGTCAACGTCGCTGATGCCTGCGAGGTAATCACCGGATGCGGCTGAGCCGTACAGGTAAAGGCCGAGGAGCGCATCGCCGAGTTCACCCCGCATCGCGGGCAAGAGCACCGCGAGGATCTCGTTCACATCGTCGAAGCGCGTCAATCCCATCGGCCCGAGAACTCCCGTAGCCATCAGCGCGCCACCTGACCGGCCCTCAGTGCTCGTGCCTCATGCCGCATCCCTCGTCCCTACTGGAGTGGCGAGTACGGCAATGGGTTCAGGAAGTAGGTTGACTCCTCCGGCGCGACTTCCCGCAGGTCGCGCATTAGGTCGGCGAGCGCGTCGCCCGGCCGGTAGTCGAGCGGGAACAGTCCGCCCGGCATCACCCAGATATCGGTCGCCTCGCCGCGCTGGCCGACCGTGGTCTCGTAGGCCGTCACCAGGTTGATCGCTTCGCCGCTGTCCGTCATGTCGGAAAGGCGGCCAACAACGTCGTAGAACTTGAGCTGGCCGCCTGAGCGTACGTTCAGGATCGCCTGCATGTACTGCCGTGGCTTCGCCGGCTTCGCCGTCAGCGCTTTCTGCAGGCGTTGCTCGGTCGCGTACGGCACGGGCACGCCCATCTTGGCCGACTCCGAGAGGCTGAACTTCCCGGCCCACGAGGCCATCGACTTCGCCATTTCGGTGTCGGCGCGGAGCGATTGCCCCGCCTTCTCGTACGCGGTCGCGTTTTCGAAGCGGATGAGAAGGACATCCTGGCCCATCGCCCCGCCGGTGCGCTTCCAGGCGCCGATGACGTCGTAGCCGTTGCGCTTCAGCGCGGGGATTACGCTTTCGCCATACCAATCGACGTAGGTGTCGAAGGCGGTGTTCGTCAGCGGCTTCACGGTGTGGATGGCTTCGATGAACAGGGTCATGTTCGTCCTCCGGGTTCGGGCCGCACGATACCCTCCGCGCCGGCCAGCGGCCAGTGCGGCGGCAGCCCAGGGTGTTGACAGCGGGCCCAAAGCGACGTACATCTCAGAATACTTCGGGCTTGGCGAACTATTCGTAGCCACCGTCCGACATCTCACGGCGAAGGTGCTCCTATGGCTGCCTCAGGCGTCCTTGAAATCCCGAAAATGATCGACATCGGCGATGCCCGCTACCGGCGGCCGGAGTCCGAGGGCAAGCCGCTCCCGGCCGGCACGGTCGTCGTTTCGGCCGACAGCCACTGGCTCGAAGGGGACATCTGGATCGACCGCTTCCCGGCCCATATGAAGGACCGCGCCCCGCGGGTGTTCTGGGAAGACGGCGGCTGGGAGCTGGAGCTCGGTGGCAAGCGCCTCACACTCCCCGGCCAGGCCGCGGCGTCCTGTTCGTTCGAATGCGTACCCGGCTTCAACCAGGTGGACCAGCGCATGAAGGACCTCGACGCTGAGGGCGTCGATAAGGAGATCATCTTCCCGCAGAAGTTCTTCACCTTGCTCTTCCTCGAGAACCTGGAGGAGAAAGAGTGGTGTGCCCGAGCTTACAACCAGGGCCTGGCCGAGTTCTGCAACAAGGCGCCGGACCGGCTCCACGGGGTCGGCATCCTCAACTGGTGGAACCCGGAGCAGACGAAGGACGCCCTCGCCGAGATCAAGGCCCTCGGCCTGAAGACGGCGATGGTCCCCATCCAGCCGGGCAAGTTCGCGGACGGCGAGTCGATCTTTTACCACCACGAGCGGATGGAGCCGTTCTGGGAGGCGATCGAGGAGGCCGGCCTGCCGATCTGCTTCCATATCGGTGAGCGGCCCGTGAACCCATCGACCTCGCCGCGCGGCGCCGCCGGCATTTTCGTGATGCAGCAGATGGGCGGCATGCGCAACGTCTGGTCAACGCTCACCTTCGGCGGCGTCTTCGACCGCACGCCCGGTCTCCAGGTGATCTTCGTCGAAAGCGGCCTCCACTGGGTGCCCGGCGCGCTCCAGGAAGCGGACATGATCTACGAATCGTTCCCCAGCCATGTGCGCCCCAAGCTCATGCACAAGCCGAGTTCCTACTGGTCGAAGAACTGCTCCGCCACCTTCATGGTTGATCCGGCCGGGCTCGAAATGATGCACCGGATCGGCGCCGGCAACGCTATGTGGTCGAGCGACTACCCCCACAACGAGAGCACCTTCGGTTACTCGCGCAGCGCCGTGCAGGCCGTGTTCGACGCGGTGAGCGTCGAGGAGGCCCAGAAGATCGTTGGCGGCAACGCGATCCGGGTGTTCGGTCTGTAGCGGCCTCGTCCGGCCGTCCAGCTCTTGTGCGGCAAGCCGGCGTTCGCCTGAGCCGTGGGGCCTCGATAGGCTTTCCGGGATGACGGCATCCGCACGACCGGCTCCGACTCCCTTCATCGACCTCAACGAGGTCCTCGCCGAGCTTGTGGGCGGGACGCAGGCGCTGCTTGGCGCCAACTTCGTCGGCGCCTACCTGCAGGGCTCCTTCGCCTTGGGTGACGGCGACGAGTACAGCGATGTCGATTTCATCATCGTCACCCACGACGACCTCCCGGACTCCTCGGTGCCCGCTCTCGATGCCATGCACCAGGCGGTCCACGCACTCCCCTGCACCTGGGCTCAACACCTCGAAGGCTCGTACGCCCCCGCCGGGATACTCCGGTCGCTCGCCGGGGCGCCCCGCGAAGTCCCGGGCGCGCCACGTCCACCCGGGTGGATCGACCCGATGATCGGCGGCCGCCCGGCCCTGCATTACCCCCTTCTCTACCTCAACAACGGCGCGCGTTGTCTCGTGCGCTCCGAACATGACAACACACAGGTGATGCGCTGGGTGCTCCGCGAGCGAGGCATCGCCTTGAGCGGCCCGCCCGCGAGCGAGCTCGTCAATCCGGTGTCGGCGCACGAGCTGTGTGCCGAGGTGCGTGACATGATGCGCTCATTTGGACACTCACTCCTCGATGGAGAGGTGACGCTGGACGCCCTCTGGCTCCAGGGTTTCACGGTCCTTTTCTTTTGCCGCATCCTCCAGTCGCTGGCGACCGCAGCCATCCCCTCGAAGCCGGCGGCGATGCGCTGGGCGAAGGCGCACCTGGACCCGGAGTGGCACGGGTTGATAGACCGCGCCTGGGAGGGGCGCGCTCGCTATCCCCGGGGCCGCGGTGCGCCCGAGGCGCACGCCGCTCTCTCGCCCCCGCCCGGTGAGGTCGCGCTCACGCTGGAGTTCGTGCGCTACGCGCTCGATATGGACGCTCGCATCGCGCACGGCTGACGGACTCCGCCACGCACTGGTTACCCCCGGATCCAGTCCTCGAGGACGAGGCCGGGCACGCGGTCGAAATGGCGGCGGTTGCCGGTCACCAGCGTGGCGTTGTTGGCGAGGCAGATGGCGGCGATCAAGAGATCGGCGTCCGCAAGACGCTGACCTTGCTGCTCGAGTGACGCCTTCAAGTCGCCGAACACTCGAGCCGAGGATAGATTCAGGCCGATCACCTCGATCGACTCGAGGAAACGGACGACGCGGTCATGTTCGAGTTCGGGTGCGGTGGACTTCGAAGCCCCGTAGTGAAGCTCGGCTGCCGATACGATCGTGGTAGCCATGCGCCCGGTTACGTCGTCCTGCCGTGCCCGGACGCGCGGATTACCTCGAAGCACCTCGACGTCCGTGTCGGTATCCAGGATTCTCACAACTCGACGTCACGACCGTACGTGCGGGCTGCGTAGATTGCATCGACGTCCCAGTCGAAGACGCCCTTCGCGCTTTCGGCGAGTTCATCCCAGATACGCCGGGTCCTTTCCCGTTCTTCCGGCGTCCGGTAGTCCTTGCGCAGAGCCGTGTCGAGGACGGTAATCGCCTCGGCGCTGAGGCTGCGCCGCTGCGCCTTGGCGCGCGCGCGGAGCCGTTCGAGGAGGTCGGGCGGGATGTCCTTCAACGTAAGCGATGCCATGACACCAGTATGGTGCCGGATTGGTGGCGCCCGCAACGGTTTCTTCCTCCCGGGCCGGGCCTACCCCTGGCGGTAGCTGAGCAGCCGTTCGACGTCGAAATTGAAGAACTTCGCCGCGTTCAGGCCGAGCACCTTCGTGCGCTCCTCGTCCGTGAGTTCGCCCATGTGGCGCTCGATCGCCTGCTCGCTGTGGGGCCAGCTGCCTTCGTGGTGGGGGTAGTCGTTCGCCCACATGAAGTTGTCGCTGAGGTTGTAGTCGCGCATCAGGTCGATGCCCGGCGGGTCTTCCTGGAAGCTGGCCGCGGCGTGCTTGCGGTAGAACTCGCTCGGCAGCATGGAGAGCTTGGGGAAGACCCAGAAGTGATGGTGCTCGTACGCCTCGTCCATCGCCCGCAGCATCCACGGGATCCAGCCGATGCCCGCTTCGATGCTGGCGAAGCGGAGCCCGGGGAAGCGGTCGAGAATACCGGACGAGCAGAGATGGACGATCGGCTCGGCCGTCGGCGCGAGGCTGTGGATGACGTAGTTGATGATCGCCCCGCCCGCTCCTTTGGCCCCGCGCGGGTCCTTACCCGTCGAGACGTGGAAGGTGAATGGCATGTTCGAGTCCTGGATGCAGGCCCAGAGCCGGTCGTACTCGGGGTCGTTGTAGTTCGGGTCGGAGGAGCCGCCGGGGCCCCAGGTCGGCTTGCAGGGGAGGCTCAGCCCGCGGAAGCCGAGCTTCGCCGTGCGCTCGATCTCGGCGACGGCGCTGTCGATGTCACCCGTGTTTACGGCGGCGAGGGGCGAAAGGCGGTCGTAGTACGGCCCGAACGTCTCCCAGCACCAGTCGTTATAGACACGGCACTGCGCCTGGCTGAAGAGTGCGTCGGGCGTTGCCCACATGCTCAGGCCGCGGTTAGGGAAGATGACCTCAGCGTCGATGCCGTCGCGGGCGTGGTCGCGGAGCCGCTCCTCAGGGTCGGCCTTCCCCACCTTGGAGCGCTCCAGGTCTTCGCCTTCCATCTTGAGGTCGCGCAGCTTCATCGGGTGGTGGCCTTCCGTGATCGACCACTTCACCCCTTGCGCATCGACTTCGATCCGGGGAAGACGGTGCCGGTACTTCTCGTCGATCCGTTCGACCCAGAGGTTCGGTGGCTCCACGACATGGCAGTCGGCGGAGACCATGAGGTACTTGTTGCGCGCCCCGGGGGTGGCCACGGTCTGCCAGCCGGCGTGGCCGGGGGTCGCGTAGCGGTGGGCGTTCGAGGCGATGCTGCGCTCCAGGGGGGAGGCGCTGGCGCTGGGCGGGCTCTTTTCAATCGTGCTCATGGTTCCTCGCCGGGGTACAGATGGCCGCATTGTACGGTGCGGCTGGGGGCCATGCACCCCAGAGGTAGCTCTGCACATTTTGCAGGACGTTTACGCCGTCCACGTCGGCGCTTCACGAGCGGGCGCTACGGTAGTTCTACGGAGATGGGGTTGTCGTAGACATTCTTCCCCGCCACAAACCGCGAAAGCGGCCGCTGCGGCAACACCATCTCGCAGATCTTCCGCCCGGGCTGGTCAGCCTGGGTGGGCCAACATCGGAACGAACGGCTTCAACCACCTCTCCCTACCTCTCCAAGAAGCCGCACCATAACGAAAGCCCCCGTCGATCGGGGGCTTTCGCATTTCCCGGGTGTAAGCGGCGCCACTTGCGGGTGGGAGCGAGAGCCGTACGCTCCGGCCATGGGATTCCGAGACTTTGACCGCCACGAAATCGAACGCGTCCTCACCGAGGAACGTGTCGTCCGCATCGCCTTCGCTGCCAACGGCGAGCTGTACGTGGTGCCTGTGTTCTACGTTTGGCACGAAGACGCCCTTTGTGGACTGACCACCCCGGGCCGCAAGACGGCGATGGCCGCGGCCGCGGGCCACGTCGCCTTCCAGGTCGATTCGACGGCCGCCACGGGGCACTTTACCTGGTCCAGCGTCGGCGGTGAGGGCGAATGGTCGGTGGTGAAGGACCCGGCCGAGTTCACCCCGTTCGCCATGGCGATGCGCCAGAAGCTCGCCGACGCGCCCGAATGGGCCTCGCGGGAGCTGAACGCCCGCTTCGCGGAGAAGGGCATGGTGCCCTTTCGCATCCGCCCAACAATGCTGTTCGGACGTGCCCACGCTGAGGGCTCGTGACCGCCCTGCCGTCTTCGGTTGCCCGGGCGCGTTTCGGACAGATGAACGCGACGTGAAGTTTCCATGTCGGAGAACGCACTGGCGTCCCTGACGTGCTAGAAAGTCCTCTATGGCCCGAAGTCCGGTGCTTCTCCTGCTCGAACGGCTGCACGAACGGTTCCGCGACCTCGAAGATGGGGCGCCCGCCTCCTACATCCCTGAACTCGCGCTCGCGAACCCGGCCCACTTCGGCATCTCCATCGCGACAGTCGATGGCACGGTCTACAGCGTCGGAGACGCCGCCGTGCCCTTCACCATCCAATCGATGTCGAAGCCATTGGTCTATGGACTGGCCCTGGACGACAACGGCGAAGCGTTCGTCAGCGGCAAGGTTGGCGTCGAACCCAGTGGCGAGGCGTTCAACGCCATCAGCCTCGAAGCCGGGACGGGCCGCCCGCGCAACCCGATGATCAACGCCGGGGCCATCGCCATGAGTTCGCTCGTGGCGGGCGGCTCCCCTACCGAGCAGTTCACCCGGACGGTCGAAATGCTCTCCCGCTACGCCGGGCGCCAGCTCGGCGTCGATGAAGCCGTCTTCCGTTCCGAGAAAGACACAGGCCATCGCAACCGCGCGATTGGCCACCTCCTTCGCAATGCCGGGATCATCGATGGCGACATCGACGCAGTCTGTGACCGCTACTTCCGCCAGTGTGCGGTGCAGGTGACCTGCGCTGACCTCGCGACCATCGGCGCCACCCTCGCCAACGGCGGCCACAACCCGCTCACCGGCGAGCGCGCGGTCAGCCGGGTAGGCGTTGACGCGATCATCAGCATCATG
Organism: Dehalococcoidia bacterium; assembly: GCA_046154545.1. Classification (GTDB taxonomy): domain Bacteria; phylum Chloroflexota; class Dehalococcoidia; order Tepidiformales; family Tepidiformaceae; genus JBJXGC01. The sequence continues at coordinate 12,144 of JBJXGC010000042.1, forward strand.
AGCAGCTGTGGGATGTACGACTTCGCCGGCGCCTGGGTCTCCCGGGTTGGTTTGCCGGCGAAGAGCGGTGTCGGCGGGGGCATCATCGCCGTCCTGCCCGGTCAGTTGGGGATCGGGGTCTTCGCTCCCCCGCTCGATGCGACGGGCAACAGCGTCCGCGGCGTGGCGGTCTGCGAAGCGTTGTCGCGCGAATTCGCCCTCGGCGTCCACCGGCCGCCCCTCAACGTTGGCTCCGCAATCCGCGCCTCATACACCCTCAGCGAGAAGCGTTCGAAGTGCCGCCGCACGGACGAGGACGCCGCCCGGCTTGACGCCGCTGGCCCGAGCGTCGTCATCATCGAGGCCCAGGGTTCGATCGTCTTGAGCACGGCCGAGGCGCTTATTCGCGTAGCCCTCAAGGAGGCGCCGGCCGGCGGCACGCTCATCATCGACTTCCGGCGCGTCGTCGCCGCGGAGCCCGGGGCCGCCAGGCTCTTCGGGACCCTCGCCCGCGAACTCCGGGACGATGGCGTTGCGTTCGCCGTTTCAGGCCTCGAGTCGTACGCCGACTGGTCGGCTGCGCTCCGTGAGGAAGCCTGCGATGCGCCGCTCAGCCCCGGGGGCTGCTACCTCGACCTCGATGCCGCTCTCGAAGCGTGCGAAGAGTCCATCCTCGGCGCCGATGGGACGGCAGCCTGCCTGCTTTCCGTGAGTGACCATCCCGTTCTGCAGGCCCTTCCTCCGGCTGAGGCGGCGACGCTGCTCGAGATGGCGGAGTACGTTCACTATCTTGCGGGGGACCGCATCATTCGCCACGGTGACGCCAGCGACGCCGTCTTCCTGATCCTCTCCGGCGCGGCCACCGTCAGCGTCCCACGCCAGGGAGGCTGCGCCCACCGCATAACAACCCTGGGCCACGGCACGACGTTCGGCGAGATGGCGCTCATGGACAACGGCCCCCGTTCCGCTGACGTGCATGCACTGACGGACGTGACCTGCCTGGCGGTCCCACTCCAGCGCCTGGCCTGCGACCCCGCCCTGGCCACCCTGCGGCTGCACATGGTCGAGTTCCTCGCCCAGGAGCTTGCCGAGCGGCTGCGGCGGGCGAACGCGGAGATCCAGGCGCTCACCCGGTAGGCGGCAACCCGGCCCGAGCCGCCCGGCCTCAGACTGGCAGCCAGAAGACCGACGGGCCACGCATCACTTTGCTCAGCTTGCCCTGTTCGTACAGGTACTCGAGGTGGGCGAGCGTCTCCCCGACGGCCGCCCGCTGCATGAACGGCTCGAAGTCCGTGAGCATGCCCGTCGCCCACTTCACCCGGCCGGCCACTTCCCAGCCGGTCGACCCGCCGCTGTCCACGCACTTCTGCATCTCCGCCAGCCGCTGCTCGTGGTGCACTTCGATCTCGCGCAGGCGCTTCTTCAGGTCCTTCGTCTCGAACTCGTGGGCGGGGAGCACGTACTCCACGTCCAGGTGCTCCAGGAGGACGAGCGACCGCATGTAGTCGCCCAGCGGGCTGCCGTGCGTCTGCGTGTTGATCGAAACGTTGGGCGTGATCGTCGGGAGCACATGGTCGCCCGTGAACAGCACCTTGCGGTTCGGTTCGTAGAGGCACATATGCCCGGGCGAATGGCCCGGCGTCCAGATCACCTGGAAGTAGAACTCGCCCACCTTCAGCGTCTCGCCGCCCTTGAACTCGCGGTCGGCGGGCACAGGCGAGACCCGGTCCAGCATGTTCATCGAACCCATCGCGAGGCCGGAGGTGTCGATCGGCGGGACGCCGTTGAGCGCCATGAACTTGCCCATGTCCTCGGTCAGGCCCTTGGGCGCGAGGTAGCGGCTGTGCACCACCTTGGCGTCCTCCTCATGGATGAGCACCTCGCAGTCCGTCATCCGCTTCAGCCGCCCGGACATGCCGTAGTGGTCGGGGTGGACGTGGGTGATGAAGAGCTGCTGGATCTCGGTCGGGTGGGAGCCGTGCTCCTGCATCCCGATTTCGAGGGCGGCGTAGGCGTCGTCCGTGTTCCAGCCGCAGTCGATGAGCATGGTGTCGCCGCCGGACTTCACCATGTAGGGGAGGACGTAGGGGAGCCCCTTGGTGACGCGCGGCGCCTTCTCGAGCTCCTGGCGCAGCTCCTTCGCCTTTTCGAAGGTGAACTGGGGGAAGGGGGTCAGGAGCTGGTAGATGCCGTCAAAGATCTTCACGTCCGGAGCATACCGTTAGGCTCAGGCTAACGGCAAAGAGCTACGGGGCGAACGGCACTAGGAGTCGCGCCCCTCCGTGGGCGCGGGTGGCGTTGGAAGTTGGAGCTGTCCGCTGCCTGTCGCCCCCACGGAGGGCGTCCTGGTAGCCATCCCGGCCCGGCTCAGCTACGACGGCCAGTGTCCACGCGCGTACAGTCCTGCGATGACGTGTCGATGCCGAAGTTGGGATACCAGAAGACCGGTTGCATCACGTCAAGCCGCCCATCCGGGCGCCGGGAGACCAGGAAGTCCGACCGGTACGCCTGGCCCTCAGCGTCCACACCTTCAAGCGCAAGTTTGACGGACGGCGCGTGCTTTGCGTCCGCCAGGCAGATCACCACACCGGTGACTGAGGGCGCGGTCGCCGGCGCGGCCCGCCGAAGCTGCGCCGACACCGTGTTCTTCCCCGGTGACGCCGCGTCGGGTTCGCATCTTGGCGCCGGTCCCGGCTGGAAACACACCTGGTCGAATTCGCCATCTGCCGCAGCCTGCCCCAGGCCGGCGAGCGCCGCCCGCGCTTCCGCCTCCGACACGGGTTCCCAGGCTCGCGAATCGTCGCTCGGTGTCCTTCCGAACGGGCCGTAGTCAACAACGAGTGCAAGCACGAACGCGACCGCCACCAACAACGTGGCAGCGGTCGCGGTGAGGGCCAATCGCGCGGTCAGCGGACGGTTCATGGGCTCTGCGTCGAGGAGCAGTCATCCGGCCAGAGCGTCTTGACGATCTTCTCGGACATTCGATCCTCCTGTGTTCCGCTCTCCGAGCGGGGGAGCGGGGGAGCGGGGGAGCCGCTTGGCCCAAGTCTATCCCCGCCGCTGGAGCCGCAGGCAACGGCCCGGTTAAACCGCGGCCGGGCAGCCCGAACCCAACGGTCGTCTCGTGGCCTCGCCCTCCGCGACCACGCAGCCCGCCTGCGCGTAGAATACCTCCCATGGCTGACCTCCGCGTCGTCGTTTCCGGTTCGGGCAAGATGGGCCGCCAGGTGGCCGCGGCCGTCGCCGCCGAGAGCGGCATGGCCCCCGTCGCCTACGTCGATGCCCTCGCCACCTCGCAGGCCATCGACGGGCTGCCCGTGTTCACTGACGCAGTGGCCTGCTTCAAGGACTCACCCGCCGACGCCGTCATCGATTTCACGAATGCGGCCTGGACACCCATCCTCTGCGAGGCCGCCCTGGCCCGCGGCGTCCGCCCCGTGATCGGCACCACAGGCCTTCCGGACGCGTTCATGGAATGGCTCGCGGCCGAGGCGAAGGCCCGGGCGACCGGCGCCTTCGTCGCCTCCAATTTCGCCATCGGCGCCGTCCTGATGATGCACTTCGCCCGCCAGGCGGCGCGCTTCTTCGACAACGCCGAGATCATCGAGCTCCACCACGACCAGAAGGTCGATGCGCCCAGCGGTACGGCCAAGACCACGGCCGAGCTGATGCGGGCCGCCCGCAAGGCCCCCTTCCTCCACCCCGCCACGGAGAAGGAGACGGTCCCCGGCACGCGCGGCGGCGAGCTGGGCGGGATCGCCATCCACTCCGTCCGCCTGCCGGGCCTCGTCGCCCACCAGGAGGTCATCTTCGGCGGCCTCGGCCAGACCCTCACCATCCGCCACGACACCACCGGCCGCGACTCCTTCATGCCCGGCGTCATCGCCGCCACCCGGGCGGTCATGGGCCTCGACCACCTCGTCGTCGGCCTCGACGCGCTCTTCGAACTGAGCTGAGCCGTCACCCCTCGCCCACCCCAGCGGGAGGCAAGCGTAGCCATCGGCCAGGGCGCCCGACGAAGACATCGACTTCCGCACGGAGCACTCCCTCTCCCATCGCAATGGGAGGCAAGTATGGCCAGCGGCCAGAGTGAGGGATGAAAAGGCGAGTTCCGGACGCCGCACTCCCTCGCCCGCCGCAGCGGGAGAGGGCCGGGGTGAGGGCCGCGACGGCCACGCGGAGCCCAACGGAGCCCCGAGCATGCCCCTGAGGACGAGTTTTCAGACCAGAGGGGCCGGGGTGAGGGCCGCCGCGGACCGGCGGAGCACAACCCGAGATTCGGACCGCCCACCGCCCGAGGTGGTCTCAGACCGCATGGCTCAACACTCCGTCTTCGCGAAGCTCTCCTTCCCGTCGCGCGTCGTACAGCTGCGCTTCGCAGTCTTCACCACGAGGCGCCCCTCCGAATCGACGGACGTGGCGAAGCGGTCCAGGTTCGGCCCCTCACCGTCCTGGCGCACCCCGGCCGCGTCGTAGACGGCCCCGTTACAGTCCTCGCGGAACAGCAGCCCGATGTTCGCGGCGGGAGCGCTGATCGAGCCCCGGTAGCGGCTGAGCAGCTCTGCCAGGGCGGGGTCGGAGGCGCCGATCGGGTTCACCTTGCACTTCCGGCCGGCCGCCAACCGGTTCGCGGCGTCCATGTCGGCCAGCGCGAAGAATTCGCCTTTGTCGGTGCGCACCACCCAGAGCCCGTCCTCGCCCGAACGTGTAACCGAAGGTTTGGCGTACGACTCCGCCGCGTCCAGGGGCAGGTTCCCGTCGTCCGAACCGGACTCGAGATATCGCACCCCGAGGATCACCATCACCACCACGAGCCCAGCGAGCCCCGCCGCCGCCAGGCAGCCGAGCGCCAGCGGTGGGCGGGCCATCGGCGGACGCATCTCGGACATGCCCCGAGCGTACCGTTGGCCGCGGCAAGCGGCGAGCGTCCGGGGAAGCGCCCGGTCTGCCTGGCCCGGCGAGGCAGGCAAGGTCCCCCGCCGGGGCACTCCCCGCTTCGCACGCCCCCGGCGCCGTGTGATCAGCCCTTCACACAGACCACCTGGCGGAGGGTGTGGGCGATATCGACGAGGTCGGCCTGGGCGGCCATCACCGCGTCGATGTCCTTGTAGGCCATCGGTGTCTCGTCGATGACCTCAGCGTCCTTCCGGCATTCAACGCCTTCGGTGGCGCGGACGTGGTCGGCGACCGTGAAGCGCCGCTTCGCCTCGGCCCGCGACATCGCCCGGCCGGCGCCGTGGCTGCAGGACATGAACGACTCGATGTTGCCCTTGCCCTTCACGATGAATGACCGGGCGCCCATCGAGCCGGGGATGATGCCGTACTCGCCCTCACCGGCCCGGACCGCGCCCTTGCGGGTCAGCCACACATCCTTGCCCATGTGCGTTTCCCGCTGGACGTAGTTGTGGTGGCAGTTGACAGCGAGCTGGCCGCTGGCGAACGGCCGGCCGAGCTCACGGGTGACGGCCGCGACGACCGCGTCCATCATCAGCTCGCGATTCGTCCTCGCGAACTTCTGGGCCCAGCCTACGGCGGCCACGTAGGCGCCGAAGTGCTCGGTGCCCTCCGGCAGGTAGGCGAGGTCCGCATCCGGCAGGGTGATCATCCACTTCTTCATGTCCTCCTTGGCGAGGCTGATGAAGTAGGTGCCGATCCGGTTGCCCACCCCCCGCGAACCGCTGTGGAGCATGAACCAGACGTTGTCCGCTTCATCGAGGCAGACCTCGATGAAATGGTTACCGGTGCCGAGGGTGCCGAGGTGGTTCGCCGTGGTGCCCCGCCGCAGCCGCGGGTGCGCTTCCGAGACGCGCTCCCAGCCGGCCTCCAGCTCGCCCTTCCAGACCGTGGCCTGGGCGGCCGGGAGGTCACCCCAGGCGCCCCGGTCGCGCGGGCCGCCGTTGTCGGTCCGCCCATGCGGCACGGCCGACTCGATGGCGGCACGCACCCCGGAGAGGGAGTCCGGCAGGTCGCTGGCGGTGAGACTGGTCTTGACGGCCATCATGCCGCAGCCGATATCGACACCCACGGCCGCCGGGATGATGGCCCGCTCCGTGGCGATGACGCTGCCGACCGTCGCCCCGATGCCCCAGTGGACGTCGGGCATCGCCGCCACCCAGCGGTGAATGAAGGGGAGCATGGCCAGGTTCCGGAGCTGCTTCTCAGCCTCGGCCTCGACCGGGACACCGTTGGTCCAGGCCTTGATCGGCACGCCGGCCGTTTCGATGACGTGGTAATTGCCCATGGTGGGCCTCCAGTTGTGTGCAGTATTCGACGCGATGAAACCGGCACGAAAGGCCGCCGGAGGAAAGGAATGACGAGGGGAGGGCGAGAAAGGCCGGTCAGGAAGCCCGCTGTTCTGCCGCGCGCTGACTCCAGAAGCCGGTGGAGTCTTTCGTGCGCGGTGCGCAGCCACCCACCGCCGCTGTTGGGCGTGGGTCCCGGCTATCACGGAGGGCTGCAAGTTGCCAGTTCATCGTCGTCGCTATAACCGTAGCGCCGGGGCGGGCGCCCTCACAAGGAGTGTAGGGTGGCCCTGGACGCCAGGCTGCGGCCGGGCCCTGACATTCAGGTGTACCAAGGACGCGGTCCTGGGGCTGCGTCTGGCAGGGTCGCCCACCCGCGGCCAGGGACGGCCGCGACTCCTTCTGGCTCGATCGAAGGCTCAGTGCACCCGTTTCCGGAGACCGGGCGCGTCGGGCTGCGCGAGCAAGGCGTCGATGAAGACGTCAACCTCGGCGTCGAGCGCAACCGCGGGCACGAGCCGGTCGATGAGGCCCCAGCGCAGCGCCGCCGTCCCGTCGATCGGCTCGCCCGAGAGGATCAGGTGCGCCGCCACCCCCGGCCGCACGACCCGGGGGAGCGTCTGCGTCCCGCAGGCGCTGGGGATGTAGCCCAGCGTCACCTCCGGCAGCGCAAACCGCGACCCCTCCGCCCCGACCCGGTAGTCGCAGCAGAGCGGCAGCTCCAGACCCGCCCCGTAACAGAACCCATGCATCCGGGCGACCGTAAGGCAGCGATGGTTGAGCAGCTCCGACCAGAGGTCGCGCTCGTGGCGCGCCCGGCGGGCGGCGATGATCGAAGGCGCCGTGCCGAACTCCGAGATGTCGGCCCCGGCGCAGAACGCCCGGCCCTCGCCCCGGAAGAGGATGAGCCGGACATCCGGCGTATCCCGGCAGGCCCCCAGGTAGGTCCAGAGGAGGTCGCGCATTTCCAGGTTGATCGCGTTTAAACGCGCGGGCCGGTTCAGGGTGATGGTCGCCACGCCGCGTGAGTCGAGGTCGAACAGGACAGGGTCATCGGCCACGCGCC